>NZ_MDTU01000001.1:643259-654418 GCF_001720395.1 Piscirickettsia litoralis | reverse complement strand
AACTGTTGTTGAAGGTCACCTATTTCATCATGATTAAAATCCTCTTTTTCCTCAAACTCTAAATTCCCTTGTTCTATTTGTTGAGCTTCAGAAATAACATCGGATAAGCTGTTTTTAAATAACGAATAAAAGAAGTAAGTAGAAGGATAGTGATTGAAAAAATCAATTAATAAAACAATAGCCTCAATAATTGTATTGAGTAGAGCTTGACTTTTTTGTTGCTCAGCATAAATCTCTGTGGCTTGAGCAAGCCCTGATTCTATAGTTCGCATTTGATTAATCAGTTGAGTGATTTCGGAAAACCATTCGGAAGGTGGCGTATTAAGCCCTTGAATTGCGTCAGGGTCATTTTGACTAATAGTTGCTAAAATATGGGCAACTTTCTTGCCTGCTGGCGACTGTAATACTTGCTTAAGCTGCTCTTTTGCATTGTCAGGGGCAACGGCATTAAATTCATTAAAAAATTGTTTTTGTGTGGCAACTAATGTGATTAATCGTTGTAAAAGAGCTGGAGTGACTTGATTTTCAGCAAGAATAGGAACTACTGTTGCACGTATAATACCAGCACGCTCTTTTGCTTGACCAAAGGTATAAATTGATTTTGTTAGGCGAAAAGCTTGGGGATCTGAGGCAACACTTTCAACTATAGAGAAATAGCTTGATAGTATTTTATGATTGATCTGTGTAAAAGACTGAATCGCTTGCAATGTAGATATATTGCGATCACTAATATTGCTACGAACGGTTGACAGCTGGTTTAATAATTGTAGCGTTTGCTTAATATTATTAGATAATTGTGGTATTGGGTTGTGATTAATGATAATTTCGCTATCTTTGCGGTAGGACTGTAGCATTTGGTCTGTTATTTGTCGTGCAGCGTTAAGCTTCGCACCAGAGTCATTTTCACTCTTGAGGTAAATTGCGCTTGTGCCACGTTCTATTTGTAAGCGATGTAGTAAATTACTCGCGCTTTGTATATAGCTTGCTTCATGCGCAAGGTTTTTACTGAGTTGGTACTGAGAAAGTAGGTGGCCAATTGATTGATAAAGTAAGAATATTAGCAAAAATGTTGGCAACAAAAGAATAATAATAATTTTATTGCTGATTTTAAAATTTTTAAATAAATTGACTAACTTTTTCATTCTGACAACCTTTCCTTTTCCTTACCGCTTTAGTTTAGGCTTATTTCTTTATATCAAAAAAATACAGCAATATTCATACCACTTAGACATTTTGATATTTTTATGCTTGCTTTATTTTGTGTGCTGGCTTGTTGTGCGTTATTTTGAGCCAGCTGAGAGATATTATTAATTGATTTTATAATTTTGTTTAAAGCTTCATTGCTTAAATTCACTATCTTCTGCCTATTAGCGACATGGGTTATAGCTTCATCGACGAGATCTTAGATTTCTTGAATTCTTTACTGTTTGCATTAATGGATTTGCTCTTTTTGAGGGTTAAAATTTTTTAAGATAGTGCTTAAGGTATTTATTATGTTGAATTATAATCAATGAAATAAAAATGATGACAGGGGGCAGTAAAATATTCCATCGTAACTTAAATTTCTTAAGCATGTTCATTCCTGATCATTCACTTTATATCTATCATTAAAATTAACGCCTATGGGTATAATTCTAGCTGTTTGTTCGCTATTTTTGTGAAATGATGAGTTTATTACAGGGAATGAGTTTCTTACAGAATAGAAAAATGAAGAATGATCTATCCTTTAGCTTATAGGTTAACTAGATTTTATATTTTAGATTATAATTTTATTTTTTTGTTTTTGATAAAAGGTTAGGCATGTCTTTATGCAAAACAGCAATATACTCGCAGATGTTGATTTAAAAACACGATTAGCTGGCACTAATCGTTTAGAGTTAATGTTATTTGAGCTAATTGATGCTCAGCATACATTTTCGATTAATGTCTTTAAGGTTCGGGAAATGTTGCAATGCCCGCCATTGACAAAGCCGCCTGGAGTGCATCCATCGATTGTTGGTGTTGTTCATATTCGAGGGCATCAGTTTATTCCTGTCATCGATTTAAATAAAGTCCTTTTTAATCAATATACAGAGATTGATAAATATACAATTTTATTAATCACTGAATATAGTCAGTCTATACAGGGCTTTTTAGTGAACAAAGCGGATGAGATTATTAGTTTTTCTTGGAGCGATGTTTACCCTCCACCTGAAAGCATGGGCACAGATCATTACCTGACTGGGGTGATCAATTTCTCAGAAGAAAAAATGGTGGAAATTATTGATATCGAGCGTATTTTGGCTGAAATCGCACCACCGGTTTCAACGATCACTAAGAACAAAATTGATGAAGGCATTAAGCATAAAGCTTGTGAATTCACTGTTGTTATGGCAGATGATTCTGCGACGGCACGTGAGATTACCGGAGAGATATTAAAGCAAATCGGTGTGAAAGTGATTGCTGCTAAAGATGGCTTAGAAGCATTAAAAATATTGCATGAGCGAATTAGATCTAAAGAGATGTGTGAGCAGTATCTACTGGTTACTGATGAAGAAATGCCCGAAATGGATGGTTACACTTTAACGCGTAAATGCCGAGAGGATAAAGTATTAAGTGGTCTTTTTATTATTTTAAATACTTCAATTTCGGGGATGTTTAATGAGCAGATGGTTAAGAGCGTCGGCTGTGATGGGTTTGTTCCAAAAACAGATCCGGACTTGCTCTCTAAGCTGTTGATTGACCGCATTAATGAAGTATGTAAAGACGGGTAATTGTCTGTAAGCTTTAGCATGGAGTGACTTTTATGTCTGAGACAGCAGGAATTGATTTAACCGCCGCAGAGGAGCTTGCGGTAGACTTAGGTAGTCGTCATGGGCCAGATGAAAGTGAATCTTTGGCTAAAGAACAATACTTAACTTTTTTGATCGCTGATAAAGAGTATGGTGTTAATATTCTTAATGTGCAAGAGATACGTTGTTGGGGAGCGGTCACACCCTTACCTGGTTCGAGTGATGATTTAAAAGGCGTGATGAATTTACGTGGAGCAATTATTCCAATTGTTGATTTACGCTATAAAATGACTTCATCGGAAATTAATTACAAT
This sequence comes from Piscirickettsia litoralis, assembly GCF_001720395.1. Lineage (NCBI taxonomy): Bacteria > Pseudomonadati > Pseudomonadota > Gammaproteobacteria > Thiotrichales > Piscirickettsiaceae > Piscirickettsia > Piscirickettsia litoralis. Next base: position 651,333 of record NZ_MDTU01000001.1, on the reverse strand, counting down.
GTGAGAACGATAGTTATCGTATTGCATATGAAGTGTGAAGGAAAGGATCGCTTGATTGGTGCTGTCGTTGATGCTGTTTCTGATGTTTGTGATGTGGGAGAAGAAAATTTACGTGAAGCTCCAGAAGTGACTGACAAAATAGGTGTGGAGTATATCGATAGGCTGGCTCAATTAGGTGAGCGGATGGTTATTTTGCTGGACACTGATAAAATTTCTATCGATATCCCTGATGAGTGATATCTATATAACTATTTGAAAAATAATGAAAAATAGCTATGCTGTGATCCGTTGAGTTTCCCAAGATGAAAAGGTAAATTGGAAATGGATAAGTTGTGCTTAAACCTGTTATTAGTTGAGGATGACGTTGCCGATCAGAACTTAATATTACTGGCTTTAAAAAAAGTGAGTTTCTCGTATAATCTGCAAATTAAAACAAATGGCCTAGATGCTTTGAGTTATATACAGCAATCTGTTAAAAATGAACGTTACCCTCAGGTGATGTTATTGGATATTAATTTACCCAAGTTAACCGGGTTGCAATTGTTAGAAAAGCTCTCCGCTCACTCAGATTATGGCACAAAAAAATTTCCACATGTTTATACAGTGATGTTTACAACTTCAAAGTTTGAAGCGGATAAAAAGCAAGCCTTTGATTTAGGCGCTGATGATTACTTTGAAAAGCCAAGCTCATTGCAACCTTATATTGACCTTCTAGAACGCTCCTACTACAGTTATCTGGCTAAACACCAAGTAGAACAAAATAGTTAACCAATCTTATTTTTTACTATATTAAAAACTATGGAATTTATCTTGGAATCTAGCAAAAATATATAGATCTCAAACCTGATTTTTACAAAGTAAGAAAAATGGAAGCAGCTTTTTACGACATTTTTGACCCGCCCGTTAAAAAGTGGGGCGCGTGCCGAAGGCTGTTGTCCCCTTTGACCAAAAATTGCACTAATTCCAAATAACCCTCACCAATATTATAAAGAAATTATACGGGCGTTAATGCATTGTAAATAGCAACACTTCTACTCTTTTTGTTATCTTTATTTTTTACATACTCAAAAAGAGTCGATGTATTATTAACCCAAGTCGCATCCGACCTAGAGAATTTATAAACACTACGAGTAGCCTTGTATATATCAGCCATTAATTCTTTATTCTGATTGTCGATACCAACTTCTTTGTGTTTCTTTAACAATTGTAAAGCGAGTGTAGATTTCGATTTAGGGTTCTCAAGAATATATTCGTTTATTTTAGCGATGTCTTTGCGATTACCTTTGTTTGTCCTCAAACGTTTATCCTGTCCAGCAATTATCGCTTGGTAAATTTTATTAAAATCAGTTAACTCATCTTTTTGCAGTTTTTCAGGCGCAAATTGATCTTTAGGAATTAGCGTCATCCAGTGATCTAGTGGGAGATGCCCAGATTTTACGCGCTCATACCCTGACTTTCTAATTATAAAAATACCTCTAGCTTTAGCTATACGATCACCGTTATTATCATAATCATAAAGACCATAGTCGTAGCCTTCTCTAAAATAAGCAAATGGAATTTCTTCAGCACGGTTACCGCAAACGGCTTTATGCAACTGATTTATCTCAGTATCACTAGCCCAAACTCCTTCTTTTGCAAACTTACCTTTAAACCAATTCTGAAATTCTTGATCTTGTACTAATTTTTTATATGCTTTATCTACCTCTGAATCTGCATCTTTTCTTGCATACTTCTTTAAATGAGAAAATGCGACTCTTTCGGCTTCGGAACCTGAGGGAATGAGGTACTCCTCAGACAACTTACAACTTTTGTAAATATCTTCGTTTCTTTTAAGAAAAGAATTATAATTTTTAATGTCCCTGTCATAGTCTTTTAATGACCGCCTATCAGAGTTATTTAATTCTTCATCTGATTTTTCTTTTATTTTATCTAACTTACTTTGTAAGTTTTTAGATTGTTTTGCAGTTTCTTCATAGGAGCCAATAAATAATTTAGTTAGGTAAGATCTATCATCTTTTTCTCTAAATCTTTTTTTATCAATTTTTTCTATCTCGGCTCGACAAGATCTAGAGTATTTCTCAATATAGCGATCAATACCAGAAGCTTTTAATATATCCGCTTTAGAGAAATCACCACACTTATCAGAGGTTTTACCAATCAACCACTTCTGAGGGCGAATGAGTTGACCTTTGACCATTTTTCTGATTTTCCAGGTAAGTGTAGGGTGATACTGATTACTTATAATTGGCTGACTGTCAAAACGACTTATAATATTATCGATGTTTCTCTTACGCAACGGGCCGCTTAGCTCTTTTATTATAATTTTCTGGTTTCCAAGGACATAAAGCCATTTTTTTCATCGATAATACGATTTAGCTGATCCTTAGCATCTGTACTTAAGCCCAATCGCGCCCATATTTCCTTAGCAAAACCTTTATCACTCGATTCGCACAAATAACTCATTAAACCTAAGGCATACGCATTGTATCCACAATCTCCATTTCTAATGCTACCTTCTTTTTCATTATCAATGAGAACATACTCTGGCATATAACTTCAACCTCTTCAAACTGCCCCATAAACTATAACTAGCACAGATACATAGTGCGGAATGTGTCAGGGGAAATGAGACAAAACTATCGATATGTTTATATATAAAAATAAATTTTACTCATAATAACATGCAGAATAAGGCCGACAATTAATAAAAATATCTGTTTTTCTATATGGCAGCGTCACATTAACTTGCTGATATGATGGTGGTTTTGCCTAAGGCTTGCTATGCTCTATTCAGGACTTTGAGCAGCTTTTGTACTGATTTTTCTTCGTTCACTCAACTCTTTTCATTAATTCAAATTTAGTTTTCCATAGCTTGCTGAAATTATGGTTTTCTATATTTTCTTGTTAAGTTGCCTCTGGTGATGGGGTAGTAATGCCCGATTGATGAGTGGAGAGTTTAATCTCATTAATTTTATCCGCTTGCATATTAATTAGATCTGCGACTTCTAAAATTAAAGCAACATGGCCATCACCAAGGATCGTTGCCCCTGATAGCCCTGGAACTTTGCGATAATGGTCTTCAAGGTTTTTAATGACAATTTGTTGTTGTGCGAGAAGTTCATCGACGACTATACCTATCATTTGAGTGCCGACTTCGGCGATAACAAGTAAGCGTTGGCTGAAGTCCTTATCATCACAAGAAACATCAAAAACTTCACCTAGTTCTATAATTGGAATATAGTCATCCCGTAACTGATAGACGCTATGTTGTTTAGAAACTGCTTTAACTTGTGATACATCGATTTTCAGTGACTCAATGATGGATATTAATGGGACAATATAAATTTGCTTGCCAACTCTCACTTGTTGACCATCGAGGATGGCTAAAGTGAGGGGCAGTTGAATACGAAAACAAGCTCCCTCACCTGGGGTTGAAGTGACTTTAATATTGCCACCGAGTGCGGTAATGTTTTTTCTGACCACATCCATACCGACACCACGGCCAGAAAGCTCACTGAGCGATTCTGCGGTAGAAAACCCTGCATTAAAAATCAGGTCATAAACTTCATCGTCACTCATCAGCTCAGGAGAGCTAATGAGGCCTTTTTCAACCGCCTTTTCGCAAATGCGTTCACGGTTTAAACCTTGACCATCATCTGAAACTTCAATGACAATTTTACCGCCTTGATGAAATGCATTAAGGGAGACAGAGCCTTCTGCCGGCTTGCCTGCATTAACACGGTCTTCAGGCATTTCTATACCATGGTCGAGTGAGTTACGAACGAGGTGGACAAGGGGTCACCAATTTTTTCCATCAAGATTTTATCAAGCTCTGTTTGTTCACCTGAGATGGTGAGATTGATTTTTTTATTTAAGCTATTGCTCACATCGCGAACCATGCGAGGGAAGCGGTTGAAAGCGAAGCTAATGGGTAACATTCGGATCTTCATAACACGCTCTTGGAGTTCGCGTGTGTTGTACTCAAGTTGGGCCAATCCCTCGATGAGTCGAGAGGTTTTTGTTTCCTCACTATGGCCGACTTGGCTTAGCATGGATTGAGTAATAACAAGCTCGCCGACGATATTAATTAAGTCGTCAATCTTATCAATAGAAACACGGATCGATGCATCTTTGCTTTCTGTTTTAGTTGGTTTATTTGTTGGTGTTGTCGCCTTTGCTGTTTGATTAGCTGTGGCACTTGTCGAAGGTTCGTCTTTAGGTTCTGGTTTATTTTTAGATTCACTCATCCAGGGGGTAATTTCTATTTCATTATCATCAATCACCCATTCGAAAATTTGATCTATTTCTTCTTTTTTCGCTTCTGTTTTTAATGATAAATACCAATTTAAATAGCATTGTTCTGGATTTATTTCTTTAAATTCTGGTAAGTTGCTGGTATCTGCTTCAATTGTTAATTCACCGAGCTTGTCTAATTCTCTAAATAGACGCAAGGGTTCATTGCCGGTGCTAAGAAGCTTGGGTTCTGAGTTGAATTTAATGTGCCAACCTAACAGATCACCATTTTCAGCCAGTAAATCACCAATCATATTTTGAACTTTTTCTTTAGGCTCGCCCACTGGGGGAAGCATCGCTTTCGCTATCGAGTAGGGCCTGACATTGCTTTTGAAGCTCATCCGCGGTTGTTAAATCAGGTTCTCCATTATTATGCAGAACGGTTAGCATTTCACGCAGGCAGTCTGTTGACTTTAATAATAAATCAACTAAATCTTGTGAAACGGCACGTTCACCTGAGCGTAATTGGTCAAGTAGAGTTTCTAATGTATGAGTAAAGTTAGTCACACAGCTTAAGTTAAATGTGCCACTGCCACCTTTGATCGAGTGAGCGCCGCGGAAGATGGTATTAATCACTTCATCATCTGGGTCGCCAACTTCGAGGCTAAGCAAGCTATTTTCCATAGCATCTAAATTTTCAAAGCTTTCTTCATAATAAATTTCGAGAAACTGGCTTAAGTCAATAGACATAATTTACCCCAATACTTTTTGTACGGTGTTGGTGAGTTGATCAGGATTAAATGGCTTAATTAACCAGCCCGTTGCTCCTGCGGCTTTGCCTTCTGACTTTTTACTACCATCGGATTCGGTGGTAAGGACAAGAATCGGAGTGAATTTGTAAGATGTATTTTCTCTTAATTTCTTAACGAGTGTGATGCCGTCCATATTGGGCATGTTAATATCTGTAATGACTAAATCAAACTGTTGGCATTGCGCTTTAGATAAACCATCATTGCCATCAAAGGCTTCTTCAACATCATGGCCTGAGGTTTTCAGAGTAAAGCTAACCATTTGACGCATTGAGCTTGCATCGTCGACAATCAAGATTTTAGCCATTATCTTCCCCTTTAAAATAATCAGGTAAACCAACCAACTCAAATGCTTTTTTTAATTCTGTTGATGGTGAGGACCAGCATAGTGAAGCATTTTGCTTTTTTAGTGCTTGCTCAAAGGTAAAGAGTAGCTGAATCGCCGAAGTATCCACTTGTTTGACTTGATCAGCTTGCAGGGTTACAGATTTTTTATCTGTGTTTTGATTTAACTCATCAAACAATGCAGCTGCATGCTGTATGTTTAAGCTTTCTGCGAGTACTATTGTTGCTTCATCACTCATATCATCTACAGTCTGAACTTAATATTGGACTCCTGACGTTAATTTTAGACAGTTTTTCATGTTTTTAATGAGGATTTATCTTTGCTTTTTTTAAATAAAATAAATATTGATCAGTTGGTCTTAAACTGTTTTTTCGTTTTTTTTTAATATCTTATTATTTTTTGATGGTAAATAAAATTTACTTAAATTGTAATTGATGTTTTTGAGTAATATTTCATGTGTTTTTTATGGGATATAAATTTAATTTAATACTTTATGGTAAGGTAGAAGAAAAACTGTAAACTACAATTAGGATATATTAAGCGCTTAGAGTGTGGGTTCAGGTCTTAACGTGGATTTATATCGTCGATGAAAAAACTATATATCAAACACTATTTTTGGCTCATCATTATTAATATTTTAAGCGTCGCTTATATTATTTTTGTTGATCATAAAATTACAATAGTTACTTTAGTTATTGTCAATTTTTTCATTATGGTGGTGGGCAAGTATACGCTTTAGTGCTGTTCTCTATAAGCAACGGGAAAAAGCTTGTTTAGATTTAACCGCATATCATCAAAAACTATCAGGTCAAGTTGCGGAACAAATTGTTCATGCAACGAATGAGAATCACGATGCAATCTTGGATAGTCTGGGAAGAGCAAGCGATATCCTTGATCAATCTTATAATCAGGTTGGAACGAACTTTCAAACCGTCACAGTGCAGTCAGCAGAGCAGCATCAGCTTGTACAAGACATGCATGAAGTGGTTTCTGATAGCAAAGAAAGGTTATTAGAGAACTTTATTCTTGAGACAAATAATACATTAAAGCACTATGTAAAAATAGTGATCAATAACAGTAAGCAGAGTATGCGGGTTGTTCAAGAAGTTGATGATATGGTTGAACAACTTTCAGGTATTTTTGATTTGATGGCCGATATTCGAGAGATCACCGAACAGACTGACTTATTAGCGTTAAATGCTGCGATTGAAGCGGCTCGTGCAGGGGATACAGGTCGAGGTTTTGCGGTTGTCGCAGATGAAGTTCGCCAGCTTTCATTTAGTACACAAAAATTCAGTGATGCAGTCGGTGAGCGAGTTGAGAATGCCCGAAATAAAATGGATGTGACAACGAAAATTATTAGTGAGATTGCATCAACTGATATGAGCTCTGCATTAAATTCTAAAATGCACCTTGAGAAAATGATGTTAACGCTTAAAGAGCGTGAACAAAAAGTACAAGGCTATGTCAATCAAGTGACTGAAATTACAGATAAAATTCATCATAAAATGCTAGAAACGGTGCGCTATTTGCAAGGGGGGGATATTATCTCTCAATTGATGGGGAGTGCAATTAGTAATATCAGTGAGCTTGAAGAATTGCTTGAGCAAATGTGCCAGGGTCCAAAAGATAGTCATGATAGTCAGGACAGTTTTAGTCACTGGAGTGATGATGTTAAAGCACAGGTAGAGTCATTCAAAGGGCGACGTAAAGAGTCAGTTCACTCTGTGCAGCAGGAGTCTATGGAGAGTGGCGATGTTGAGTTATTTTAAATTAAGAGAAAAAAGGGACTGTGATGTCGATTGCAAGTGAAGTCTCTAATAATGGTCAAATAGTGAAAATTAATGTTACTGAGCGCTTTGAATTTGAGCAACATCGAGAGTTTCGTAAAGCGTACCAAGAGCATCCTAAGCCTAAGCAATATTATTTAGTTAATTTATCTCAAGTGCGTTATATGGATAGTTCTGCTTTAGGTATGCTACTGCTATTACAAGAGTATTCAGGTAAAAAGAAAGAGGGAGTGCGTGTTGTAGGCGCAACAGAGGAGTGTAAGCAGCTACTTTATGCGTGTGAACTTGATGAGTACTTGCATATTAGTGATGATGAGTCTATTGACATATCTGCGACTGACCATTAATTTACTGTAGTAGTTTCCTGAATCATCGAGTGACGGTATTACAGATAATATTGGCTTGACCCTTTGACTTGAGTATATAAAGTTTTCTGTGTAAATGGATTTTGTCATTAGGCTGGCATCCTATCTGCAAACTCAATTGCAAAACGACTTAAAGCTTGCTTCCAGTCTCTAATTGGCATGGTCCATTTTTTTGAAACACGCTCAATTATTCTGGCCTAATAAAACTGGACACTTCGCAATGAGATAAATATGATTCTCAAACGAGGTGTTTATGAAAGATAAAAAGCAATACAAGCGTTATTCGACGACGTTTAACCGCAGAGCGAAAATCTCGGGGGCTTGCCCCCGTGATGGACAGCTAAATCGGCGAAGAGCCGATTATTAGGCATTAGTTTTAGTTCAGTTGTAGAAAATTGGATAGTTGAAAAAGTGTTATGCTTTATGATTAGGGCCAGTTTATCTTGGAGTTGAAATTAAGAACGTTTTGTAAAAATGGAGAGTTGTTGGAATAGTTTTTCAAACTCGGTTGCTTGCGGCCGAGTTTTTGAT
>NZ_MDTU01000001.1:629751-641597 GCF_001720395.1 Piscirickettsia litoralis | reverse complement strand
GTCGCCTTTGACTTGCTTTTGCGAATACCCGTTGCGTGAGTTAGAGCTAGGTGATGGCTTCTCGTGCTTTTGATAGCCTAGATGCTGCTCCATTTCAGCATCTAAAGCCGTTTGCAGCAAGCGTTTGATAAAGTCTTTGACTAAGCCATTTTCACCAAAAATATCCTCTTGGTTTTTGCATTTCTCTAATGCTTGATCAATGGCTTCTTGACTAATTGTCATGATTAACTCTCCTTATCTTTCAGTTGAAAGTAACGGTTGTTAACCATTTACACAATTATTTTTACATGCTCTTTGACTTGGTTATTTTGCTTTAGAATTATAACTATTTATTTTTAAATATATTTTAATTAATTTTTTATTTCTATTATTAATGAGCTTGTTAATAAATATTAGGCTTGTGCCGATATATATAGATAGAGCTATTTTATAGTTTGGTTGAATGATATTAAATGATTAAAGTGCTAGTCGTTGATGACTCAGAAGAAATTCAAAAACTGCTAACAGAGATTTTTGATCAAGACTCTGAAATTCAAGTTGTTGCGACCGCTACAGATGCCTATGATGCACGTCAAAAAATTGAAAAAATATCAACCTGATGTGGTGACTTTAGATACAGATATGCCTAAAATGGATGGCCTAAGTTTTTTAGAAAACTTAATGAGAGCTGCTCCTTTACCTGTCGTTATGATTGCTTCTCAAACGAAACAGCAGGCCAATGAAGCAGTAAGAGCGCTTTCTTTAGGTGCTGTTGATTTTATTTATAAGCCAGAAAATAATTTTGTCAGTGAGTTTAAAAAAATTGCTCCGGTTATCATCCGGCGGGTAAAAAGTGCTGCCGAGTCTAATGTTATTTATGAACCATTACTTGCAGAACATAGAAAAGCAGTTGGCTTAAAGTTAACTTCTGAGCAGCAGCAGAAAAAGCTAATTGCGATAGGTGCATCGACAGGGGGAACTGAGACTATACGCTCTTTACTCAAAGATTTGCCGGACAATTTGCCGGCGATTGTTATTGCTCAGCATATGCCAGCATCCTTTACTGCTGCGTTCGCAGAGAGCTTATCGCAGGACTTAAGCTTTCCAGTACATGAGGCCGTAGATTTGATGACATTAGAGCCTGGCCACATTTATATTGCACCGGGAGGTCGACACTTAAAAATAAAGCGCCGAGGCAAGCAGTATCAGTGCCAACTCTATACAGAGATAGAGGGCGTCACGTTTAAGCCTTCGGTTGATGTATTATTTGGCTCAGTCGCTCGAGCTTGTGGTAGAGATGCTGTTGGTATTATTTTAACGGGGATGGGCAGTGATGGTGCAGAAGGCTTGAAATTGATGAAAGAACAAGGAGGGTTTACCGTTGCCCAAGATCAAGAAAGTTCTGTGGTCTGGGGCATGGCAGGATCCGCGGTAAAATTAGGAGCGGCAGTGCGTATTGCTGGATTGCGTGAGATTGCTGGCGAGGTTGTTGAATATTTAATGTCGAATAAGGCATCATTATGAAAAGTTTAAATATCCCTTTATCCGGTGATGATTTTAAGTTTATTCAACAGTTAATGTATGACTCTTCTGGAGTTTACATTGAAGATGGCCGTTTTGATTTTGTTCATTTGCGTTTGGCTGAAATTGTTCGCTTGCGCCAACTTAAAGATTTCAAAGAATATTGCAAAATATTGACAGAGTCTCGCGAACATGTTCAAGAAATGGTCGATGCACTGACTACAAATTTGACTCACTTTTTCCGAGAATCTCATCATTTTAAGTTTTTAAAAGAAGTTATTTTTTCCGAATTAAAGGAAAATAATAAAGTAAGAATTTGGTCATCTGCGTGCTCAACAGGAGAAGAAGCATATTCCATTGCAATGGAGGCATTGAGTTATTTTTCTTTACAGGCGGGTAAAAGTATACAGGTGCTAGCCTCTGATATAGACTCTAAATCGCTTCAAAAAAGCAGAGCGAGGAATTTATCCAACTGATATTTGCCATAAAATACCTCCTGATCATTTAAAACTATGGTGGAAGGAAGGGGTTGGTGAGCATGGTAATCATATTGAGGCAGGGCATGAGTTACGCTCAACAGTGCAATTTGAAAAAATTAACTTATTGGGAGCAATGCCATTTTTTGAAAAATTCGATGTGATTTTTTGTAGAAATGTTTTGTTTTACTTTAAAGAAGAAGATCAGATTAAAGTGCAAGAAAAATTACTTAAGCAGCTTAAAAATGGCGGCTATTTAGTTTTAGGAAATTCAGATAAACTGCTGATTACTGATGGTTTAGAAGATGTGGGAATTACTGTGTACAAGAAGAAATAATTGAGATTATTATGATTAAAGTCTTAATTGTTGATGATTCTAAATTAATCCAAGAAGTACTAACGTCTCTTTTGTCGATGGATAAAGAGATAGAAATTGTTGATGTTGCGGAAGATCCATTTGATGCGCGTGAAAAAATAAAGCGCCATAACCCAGATGTAATTACACTTGATGTTGAAATGCCAAAAATGGATGGATTAACTTTTCTGGAGAATTTGATGCGCCTGCGCCCAATGCCGGTAGTTATGATATCAACGCTGACACAAAAAGGGGCGGATACAACATTAAAAGCACTTGAGTTAGGGGCTGTAGATTTTATTCCTAAGCCACAAGTAGAAAACATCGAGAAGTTGATGGAAATGAGTTCAGTTGTGATTAATAAAGTAAAAGTTGCAGCAAAGTCTAAAGTTATTCATCATGACGAGTACCATCAGGTCGCTAAAGTAAAGAGCTATCAAAGGCAGGCGAGAAGGCTAGAGGATAAAGTGATTGCTTTTGGCTCTTCAACTGGAGGAGTAACTGTCGTTAATGATATTTTGCTCGCTTTGCCTGAAAAAATACCTGCTGTGATTATTGCCCAGCATATGCCTCCGGAGTTTACAGGCTCTTTTGCAAGGCGCTTGGATAATGAAGTAAAACATCCCGTTTATGAAGCTGAAAATATGCAAGAGGTAAAAAGTGGTGCGATCTATATTGCGCCAGGTGGAAAAAATTTACAATTAAAGAAAAGAGCTGGAAGTGTACGCTTCAATATTTTTGAAGATTCGAATCAGTTTTCATTTCAGCCCTCTGTTGATGTGCTGCTTTCATCCGTTGCTAAATTATATAATAAAAATGCGCTGGGTATTATGCTGACAGGCATGGGCCGAGACGGTGCTGAAGGGATGAAAGAAATGCGTGATTCTGGAGCCTGCACTCTTGCTCAAGATGAAAGATCATCGTTAATTTGGGGAATGCCTGGAGCCGCTGTTGAGTTAGATGCCGTAACAAAAGTGTTATCGCCAACAAAAATTGTTGAACATATTTCTTATTTCATAGCAGAGGATAAAAAACTATGGAATTAAAGAAATTAGCACTAACTATAAATGATTTTGACTTCATACGTGAGCTGATGTATGAAGAGTCAGGCATTTATATTCAAGATGACCGTATGGATTTTGTTTACCAGCGGCTAATAGACTTAGTGCAGGCCGAACGCTGTACCTCTTTTTCTGATTACTGTCAATTACTGCAAGATAAGCCTCCTGAACAGGTGCATGATTTAGTCTGTGCGCTGACAACAAATTTAACTCACTTTTTTAGAGAGTCACATCATTTTGATTTTTTACGAAAAAACAATATTACCTAGTATTGAGAAAAGTGCACGTAATGACAAAAAAATGCATTCGTATTTGGTCTGCCGCTTGTTCCACCGGTGAAGAGGCTTATTCGATTGGAATGTCAGTGCTTGACTATTTTTATATGAAATACAACTTTGATGCAAAAATAACCGCATCAGATATTGATCATAAAGTGCTGAGCCATGCTCAAAAAGGGGTTTATTTGCTAGATAAAGCGAGTGACATCTATGAAGAGTACTTGAGGCGGTGGTGGTTGAAGGGGACTGATCTTCATATGTACCATATGCGAGCTAAGCGTGAGTTAAAAGAAATTATTCATTTTAAAAAATTAAATTTACTTGGTTCTTGCATGTTTGAAGAAAAATTTGATGTTATTTTTTGTAGAAATGTTTTGTTTTACTTTAAAGAAAAAGACCAAAAAAAGGCGCAAGCCATGCTTGCACGGAATTTAAAAGTGGGAGGATATTTGATTTTTGGTCATGCTGAAAAATTTTACCCTATGGAAGGTTTAGTCAATGTTTCTACTGGGGTCTATAACAAAGTTTCTTAAGCTTGTCATTTTTAAAAGCACAGTTTCTCACCTACACTTTGTTATAAGTTGTAAAGAAGAACAACATAGTATGATGATATGGTAAGAGCGCTCTTTTTATTATTTATTTTTTTGTTGCAGAGTTTAAATGGTTATGCGACAAAAATAAAACAAGTTCGTCTGGTGAGTATTGACTATCCTCCTTATTATGGCCCTAATTTGCCACACCAGGGTGTTGTTACACAGATAATAAAAAAGTCATTTAAAATTTCTGATATAGAGGTGAAAGTAGATTTCACCACATGGGCACGAGCAAAAAAAGTTAGCTCAACAAGGTCTATATGATGGTATTTTCACTATTTGGTATACTCCAGAGCGTGAAAAACACTTTATTTACTCGAAGGGCTTTATTCCAAATATTTTAGGTTTTTATAGCTTGGAAAATTCAAAAATTGAAAATGGCCGATTAAAGAGCTTAGAAGGGTATAACGTCGGTGTTGTGCGCAGTTACGCTAACCCAAAAGCGCTTATGGTTTCTCCTGTCAATATTTTTATTGGTAATAGTGATGAAGAAAATACCCGCTTATTAATTAATAGACGTTTGGATGCGATTTTAATAGACAAATATGTTGGTCAATCTCTTTTTTATAAAAATGCAGAAAAAGGGCAGAAACTGCGTTGGTTAACTCCAGCGGTGGCTAAAAAAAATCAATATTTTGCCGTTTCTCGATCAATTAAAAATGCTAGAGAAATTATTGATGCTTTTAATCAGGGTCTAGAAACTTTACGTAAGTCAGGTGAGTATGACAAACTTGTTGATAAGCTTGCTAGACCTCAATAATAAATCTACCATGTTAGAGTTAAAAAGTAGCGTGTATATTTCCCTAAAATATACTTACAGCCACTTTTTGAGTTTGAAAAAAGATAATCAATGAGATGGCAATGCCAATCATGCCAACGATGGTAAAATCATAACCATGTGGGTTAGACAGCCCTGGCATTTTAATAAAGTTCATACCAAAAATCCCGGTAACAAGAGTCGTTGGTAAGAAAATTGATGACATAAGGGCAAGAACACGCATGACTTCATTGGTTTGATTGCTGATAATTGAAAAGTGCAATTGCAATAAGGCTTCAAGGTCGCTCTCGAGTTTTTGGGCATGGCGTAAGACGCGGCGAATATGTTCTGAAATATCGCTGAGGTTAATCGTTAAATGTTCGACGACTTGGCGGTCTAAAGCAACGTCGGTGCGTATGCTATAGCGCCAATTGCGTAAAACATCCTCTTGTTCTTCACACAGCGTTCGAATGGTTTGGATATCGCCTTTAAACTCCATAATTTCGTCCCAGTTTTTAAAGGGCTTATTATGAGTCAGTAATTTGTTTTGCCAGCGTGCGAGGCTTTCCCCCATGAGTGTACGAACCCCTAAGAACTGATCGATTTTAGTGTCAATAATCATCTCAAGTAAGGCTTCTGGATATTGTGGGATCCGGCGATGTGTCATGCTCAAGCGCTTGACAACAGCAGGAATGGCTTCGTCTTCGGGGTTATGAACACTAATCAAAAAGTCATCAATCAAAAAGAAGGCGCAAGAGTCGGTTTGTAGTTGTGGCATATGAATAGACTTCACAGAGCGAAAAACCAGAAAGTCATAGTCATACATGCTATCAAAGGAAGAAGGGTGATTGACAGTGACCTGGTCTTCTAAATGGCGCTCATGAATATCAACTTGGCATAGCTGCTTTACGGTTTCAAAAAGATTGTGTTGTTCACCACGAGTAAAATCGAGCCAAAGGTAACCTGAAGAGGGGACTTCTTGAGGTAGAGAATCTAGGCGGTGTACGCTATGCTGATCGATATGGAAGATATTCAAAGTCACCCCCTTTTTTCTAGTCTTTCTGTAGGTTAGTTTTATACATATTTTGTTCCAACCTTGCTAGGCATATCGCTATCATACAGATTTTTAATTTGGATGCCAGACTAGAGGCTAACTTTGTATATACTTATTGTAGTAACACACGGAATGTAAGGATGTTTATGGATAAGCCTTGGTTGTCGGAATACCCTCCTGGCGCTCTGACAGAAATTGACCCTAGCCAGTATGCTTCATTGGTGCAAATGTATGAAGAGGCTTGCCAAAAATACAGTGATTGTCCTGCGTTTAGCTGCCATTTTTCAGCGTTGTCTTACAGCAAAATGCATCAATTGAGTACCCAATTTGCCGCTTTCTTGCAGCAAGAGCTTAAACTAGTGCCAGGAGATCGCTTTGCCATTCAATTGCCGAATCTTTTGCAATACCCTGTTGTGCTCTTTGGTGCTTTGCAAGCAGGCCTTACGGCGGTTAATTTGAACCCGTTGTACACAGCAAGAGAGCTTGAAGAAATTTTACAAGATGCAGAGCCAAAGGCCTTAATTGTTCTTGAAAACTTTGCCTGTAATGTTGAAAAGGCTAAACAGGGAACAACTGTTGAGCATGTGATCGTTACGTCTGTCGGTGAGCTTTATCCATTTGTTAAAAAGCATTTGGTTAATTTTGTTGTCCGTCATGTTAAACGTGTAGTGCCTAGTTGGTCTATTAATAATGTGATTTGGTTGAGTGATGCCTTAAATCGTGGTAGCAATTATACACTTTCTCCTGTTGCAGAGGATGCTAATCGTTTAGCGTTCTTGCAATATACAGGTGGGACGACGGGACGACCGAAGGGAGTGATGCTTTCTCATCGCAATATGATTGCGAACTTACTACAAGCACAAACATGGATTACACAAGATTTACGAGAGGGGCAGGAGGTTATGATTACCGCTCTGCCGCTTTACCATATTTTCGCGTTACTGGCGAACTTGTTTTTATTTACTATGATCGGTGGATTAAATGTACTTATTCCTAATCCGCGTGACTTAAAAGATTTTTTAAATATTTTATCTAAAACATCATTTACAGGTATCGCAGGAGTGAATACGCTTTATGATGCTTTGTTGCACCATAAAAGTTTTCAAGAACTCGATTTTTCAAATTTGCGTGTCGCAATTGCAGGTGGAATGTCTTTGCAGCAAAAGGTGGCAGAGCAGTGGCAGCAAGTAACTGGACTTCCTATTGTCGAGGGCTATGGTTTGAGTGAAACATCTCCGCTGGTGACGTTAAACCCATTAAAGCAAAGTGGTTTTACTGGAAGTATTGGCTTACCTGTGGCATCGACAGAGGTAAAAATATGCAATGAAGAAGGGGAGGCATTAGCGGTTCGGGAAATTGGTGAAATTTGTGTGCGTGGTCCACAAGTGATGCAAGGATATTGGCGAAATGAAAAGGCGACGCGGGCAACATTAGATGCTGAAGGTTGGCTTAAAACCGGTGATATTGCTTACTTTGATGAAAGGGGCTATTTCTATATTGTTGATCGGTTAAAAGATATTATTGTGGTTTCTGGGTTTAATGTTTATCCCGCTGAAGTTGAGAATATTATTATGGAATTAGGCCCTGTGCGTGAAGTAGCGGCCATCGGTGTGAGTTCGGAGCGGTCTGGTGAGCAAATTAAAGTCTATATTGTACTTAATGAAGGACAGTCGTTGTCTGAAGCTGAAGTCAAAGAGCATTGCACTAAACAGTTAACCGCTTATAAGCAGCCGAAGATCATTGAGTTTATTGAAGAGTTACCCAAAACGGTCGTTGGCAAAGTCTTAAGAAGAGCGTTACGAGACTAGTGTTTATTTTCAATATAATGGCAGAGGCTATCAGGCTTATTCTGTTTCTAAAATAGAAGCCTTGATGGTTTAGTATAAAACCTGTTGTTGATTGCTTTAGTGAGCCTTAATTCCTCTGGATAATATGTAAGCTGCATTAGTCACTCTAATTTAGTGAGTGACTAATGGTTGAGATGATAAAAACACCGGCCAAAAGAATGAGTACTATACCTGATAGGCGATCAATTAATAAGGCTTTATTTCCTAGTGTTTTTAAAACTTTTGGGTTTGACAGGATAAAAGCGATTAATGTATACCAGAGTCCATCCACAAGCGTGGGTGTTGCAATGATAATAAGCTGGCTGGATAACTCATGACCGAGAGATACAAATTGGCTAAATAGCGCAAGAAAAAATAGGGCAAGTTTTGGGTTTAATAGTGAAATCATTAAACCATCTCGGGCTGTTTTGTGCAGAGGAGCGGGCTGTCCTGCAACGAGTTTGGATTGAATCCCACCTTTTGAGCGCAGTGCATTAACGCCTAAATAGATTAAATACCCAGCACCCGCGTAGCTGATTAAACTAAACAATACGGGAGATGTTTTGAGCAAGACGGCTAAGCCAAATAAGGTTAACATAGCATAGAAACCAACGCCGATTGCATGAGACCAGGATGTTACTATGCCGTGCCAACGACCATTCGCTAAGCTATGTCTGACAACCACAGCTAAACTTGGGCCTGGAGACATCGCTCCGAGCAAACAGACTGCAAGTAGAGAGAGCCAAATACCTAATGTCATCATTATCCTCCTGCTTTTAGAAACATAACTTAACAGGTTTTAGTTATTAAATGAAATCAAAGCTTATCATGGTAGTTATGATTAAAATTCATGACTATCTGAGGCCATTGAATACATAGAGTTTTTAGTGAGTGCTAGGGCTTTATTTCGTAGCCATTGATGAGAAGGCTCGTTATTGTATTTAGGGTGCCATATCAACCAATACTGATAGCGTGGAGTTGGAATAGGAAGTTTAGTATAGTGAATGTCGTATAACAGCTTCATATTGATAGCAATATGCTCTGGGATAACAAGAAGCATATCTGTTTGGCATAGTGTATTTAAGGCTGAGCCAAAGAAGGGAACTGTATGACGAATTGTGCGTTGCCGATTGATTTTAGTAAGTTGCTCTTCAACGAAACTGTCTTTATCACCGCCGCCGCTAATAGAAATATGATGATAGTCAATAAAGTCATTGATTGTTAGTTTTTGTTTTTTTGCCAAAGGGTGATTAGCACGCATTACACAGACGGGCCGATCAGCACCGATTTTAGCTTTGCATAAATCATCTGGAATGTGTGTGATCATGGTTGAAGCGAGTTGAATATCTAAATGCCCCAATTGCGTTAGATACTCAGGTGACCATAGTCGATAGGTAATATTAAGATTGGGTGCTTGATCAGATAATAAGCTGATAATATCGGGTAAGATATGTTGAGCAACATAATCAGATGATGAGAGCGTCACGTTACCTTGCCAGGTTGCTGGATTAAAAGTGACTGGCTCAAATAGGCTATCACACTGGTTTAATAAGCCAGTAATTTTATTTTTTAGCGATAGTGCTCTTGGTGTGAGCAATAGATTGTTTCCTTCACGAACCAGAAGAGGGTCGTCAAAAATATCTCGTAGTTGACTGAGTTGTCGGCTGATAGCGGATTGTGTGAGGTTTAGCCGTTCTGCTGTTCGAGTGACATGGCACTCATCTAAGAGTGTTTGGAGTGTTCGTAATAAATTTAAATTATGATGGGACATGGCGTAGAAGAATTCCTATTAATTCGATTGTTCATCATTAAGCTTTGTTCTGCTTTAGTGTAAATTTTATTTGTTTAACAAACTTTTCAAAAAGTTAACAGTTATTTGTTGTTATGCCTTAAAATACCAACATATTCCCATCTGCTTTAGTTTGCTAGTATTTGCTTTCAAATTTATTGAAGAAGGATTCTTACTATGGCTGTTATAGAAGAAGATCTAAGAGAAGAAATAGGTCAAACTCGTTCGCCAGTTCGCCGACCAACTCCATCATTCAGTGTGGTTTCTGCTTCAAGAACCCCGCTTCTTTCTACTCGGCCTAGTAGCCATGATGTAGAACTTTCGCTTCCAGGTCACCGGCGTTGCTATCTTTCTTGTTTTGTTAAAGCTGTCATTATGGTTGCTGCAATGGGGTCGGGGTTCTCTGGTTTTGCTAGTGGGCAGTCATTGGAGGGAATTATTGATAATGAATCAGTCATTCAAGCTATAGGGATTATCGCCGCTGTAACTTATTCACTTTTCAATACCAACGCTACAAAAGAGTTAATAGAAAGAATTACTAAAGGAGAAGACTCTTCAATTAAAAAAATGTGTTGCTTCTTTTTGGCTGCGATTGCTTCTACACCAGGAGGTTTTTTTAACTTTTAACGGATTACAAAATCAGCCAAATATAATGAGTAGTCTAGCAATATCAGTTCCATTTTCTCTAGCTAACTTTATGGGGTCAATGTGTGCAACAGCGAATGCTATGCTATTAGCTCCCACTGACTCAAAAAAACTTAAAGAACAGCTAGGTGCATATATCGTCGCTTTTATTTCTGCAGCTGCTCTACTTGTTGCGCCCACCTTATCGGCCGCCCAAGGATTGGAGAAAGCGCTTCCTTCTCTTTCTTCAGGCGCTTGCTTAGGTATCTTATCTGCATTCAATAGCTTAAGTGCTAGTATATTTACACAAGGCTTAGTTGATTTTAAAGGCCAACAATTTAGCTCATGTAGCAGCCAAGGTCTTAAATGTTCTGATATTATCGCTAACGTATTGGCGTATACTATGGCGGCTGTGACTGCACTTTCTTTTTCAGCCTTAAACTGCCTTATCTCTGATGAAAAAGAATTTCAAATACCCGCTATGATAGTCGCGGGAGCAATAACTACAGCTATTTGGGGTGCAGGTTTGAAATCACTCTTTCAGGAAATTAAAAAATTTTGCGCCACTGATCCTGGTAATACTCCACGCCCACCGCAATATTCAACAGTCATTCAAGACGCCATTGAAGAGTCAGCGAGGACTGAGAGAGACCGATCGGTTAGTCAGAGTGGGGCCATGGCCCCTGGAGTCTAATTTTTAAGAAAAGCTTATTTTAATCCAGCGTTTGTTAATGAATGAGTGATATTGCCTGTTATAAATATTACTTAGATTTATGGGGCTACAATTCAGTTTTATTCTGTTTTTCAGTTGGCTATAATGATAGGTTTTAAAGCATTAACAAATGACCAAATCGGATTTAATTAAGAAGGTAATGGATGAGGATGCAGCCTGATAATAACCACCTCGAGCTGGTTACAGGGAGCCTTGATTGCACAATATCATTTGATTTTATGGCATTAAGCGAAGGCTCAATTAAGTTATATAAAAATGATATCGTCGTTGAGTATGAGCAGTTAGTCTTAAAGAAGAACTTTACCCATATTGAATGGATGCTCGAAAGAGACTGTCAATACTCTCTTGTTGTTTTAGGTGATGTAAATTTAGCAAATGGCTGGTTTTATAATAAGAAAACGATATTTGATAAAGGCGGTTTTTGCTTTTCCTATCAAAAGAGTGGCTGGTCCAGTTATCACTCACTGGATAGCGGTCAATTTTTTTACCGGGATGAAAACCGACTGCAATATCACTTTTCACCGTGTACGGGCTGGATGAATGATCCAAATGGGCTTGCCTATTATAATGGTTATTACCATTTGTTTTTCCAATATAATCCATATCAACCTCACTGGGGTAATATGCATTGGGGGCATGCGATAAGTAAAGATTTAGTCTTTTGGAATCATTTACCGGTTGCTCTTTATCCAAGTGATAAGCTTAATAATCGATTTATTGGTGGGACTTTTTCTGGAAGCGCCTTACTTATCGACGGAGAATTAACTCTTATTTATACGGACCATTTTGAAGACTCAGAA
>NZ_MDTU01000001.1:624284-628992 GCF_001720395.1 Piscirickettsia litoralis | reverse complement strand
AAACCTTTGAAGGTGAGAGTAGAAAGAGAATAGGCATTGCATGGCTGAATAATTGGAGTGATGATATGTTCTCTACTCATCGCCATTATGCTGGGGCGATGAGTTTGCCCAGAGAGTTATCGATCAAAAATAACAAGTTAAGCATGCTTCCTATCAATCAAATCAAAAAAAGTAAGATCCGCTAGAGAAATAGATTTTCATTTTAATGAGGGTTTTTGTGAGATTGAAATTAATAAGAGATGTTTTGAGATAGAGAGTTTATTTGATTTTGGTGTCGAATGGTCTATGAAAATTAGTTCTGGCTCCCATGTGATTTTGAATATTAGGTGGATTGGCTCAAGAATTATTTTAAACAATAATAAAAAAACATGCATGAGTGAACAAGTCTGTGATTTGCACAGAAAAAGGAAAATCAATGCTAGGCTCTTTTTCGATACTAGCAGTGTTGAGGTATTTGTTGATGATGGAACCGTTTGTGGGTCACTTAGGTTAGAGCCTCCTGAAAAAAGAGAAATCACCATTCGTATTACAACGAAACTTTCTCAGTCATTTAGTGGAAAGTTATGGGAGTTAAATTCAATTTGGAGTAACAAAGTTGACGCTTAAACAAAAATATTTAACCTTATGCTTTCTTTCTGCTTTAATAACTGGAGGGTTTTCTGCTGCAATTGGTCTTGTTTCTCCTCAAATATCAAAATACTATAATGTGAGCATTTCTAATATTGTTTACATCGATGTTTTAAATATTGTGGGGCTTTTGGTTGGGAATTTTTTTAGTGGCCGCCTTATTGAAAAAATTGATACACATAAAACGCTATGTTTTGCAATCATACTCGGTATTATTGCAGAGAGCTTGTTGGCATCAGGGCTGCCTTTATCGTTTTATACCGCTTGCTCTATGCTTAATGGAATTTCCATAGGCTTTTTAGTGCCATCGGTTACTCAAATGGTTTCTGACTTGTATAAATCAGAACTTGAAAAAGACTCAAAATTAAGCTTGCTTAACTTCTTTTTTAGCTTAGGGTCAGTATTTGTACCAATTGTTGGTGGCTATATTACTCATTATTTATCATGGCGTGGTGTGTTTGCCATGTTAGCCGGCTTATATATTATTTTATTAATTTTCGCTTTAACATTTAATTTCCCAGCGATTAACAGCACGTCAAGATCTGATAAATCGAAAATTAACAATAATCAGTCGGTATTTAACTGGTCATTGCTATTAGTCGGAATTGCTTTGATTTGCTATGTTTATATCGAATATGTTGTGAGTTATTGGTTCTCACCTTATCTGCAAATGGATAAGCATATGACTGTCATTGAAACAGGTAAGTTACTGGGGATATTCGGAGCATCAATTGCTGCTGTTAGGCTGATTGCTGGGCTTTATTTGTTAAAAAATGATTAGGGCGACGACTTATATTACTTTGAGTTGTATTACTGTATTTATCGGCTTTTTGTTTTTTCTAAAAAGTTCAAGTTATCTGGGTTTTATGAGCTCAATTATCCTGATTGGTTGTGGTTGTGCCTCATTATTCCCTACTTTATTAGGTTATGGGATTACTCAGGCTAATTATGAGTCACCGCGGGCCACCTCATTTCTTATTACTTGTGGCTCTCTTGGTGGATTTATCGGTCTAATGATGTCTGGATTTTTGGGGCAGCAAGTCAACAAAGTCACGCCAATTTATGTGGCTCCTATCTTGGCTTTTGTCATTATAGGGATTATCTGTATGACTGTAATTAATAACCGCTATCGACGGTTAAGTGCCGAGCAGTAGGTAATTTACAGTATTTTATGTACATATGACATCCTAACAAATCAAATGTTAGGTGTCAGCCCCATACATAAATATATAAAGCGAATAGGCCGTGGTTGTTAGTTGTGACTCTGCAGTAACGCTATTCGAAGAGTTTGCAAAATCGCTATAAATTTGGTGGGGTATAGGAAGGGGAAAGAACCCTCGCTGATTGCTGTACAGCGAGGGGGTATTATCGGTGGTTATTCTAATTCACTTTCTAGCACAGGCTCTAATTTTTGAGCGTTGAGCATGCGATTGAGCATGTTCATTAAGAAGAAGAAAATAATAGTGATCACCAAGGCAACGGCTGCCATCACTAAGAAGACTTGCATATACATTGGGTTCGATGCCGCAGCAGTGATTTTGCCTGTTTCAAGGCTGTGGCTGATGGCAAAGTTTGAAATGGGCCCAGCGAGGTTAATCCCAAAAGCCACATTCATAAATAAATAGCCTGTGAATAAGCCTTGATGTTGCGGCTTCATCATTTCTCCAGCCATTGCATAGTTTACTGCGTTGACATGAATCTCACCGGCAGAGACGATCAATAACAATAAGATCGGGAAGACCACGTTGACCATATGGGTATCGCCTGCAAGGTAAATTCCAAGAGGGACCATTAAAAAGGCAATAATGTATAAACCAAGCCCTCGAGTAACAAGAAACCCAGGTAAATAAGGGCGATTGGCAGCTTGGCGTTTGCGCATCATTGTTGCAAGCACAAAACCAAAGAGAATCACCCCTAGGCTTTCAAACATGTTGACTGTGGCAGGTTCCATTGGAATACCAAATAGTGATTTAGAGGTATTAAATTCAACGAAATTCTCTAGAGCGGTGGATTGCAAGCCTTGAACACAGGCGAAAATCATACTTGCTGAACTTAAAATAAGGTAGGCAAAGATTTTTGTTCTATATTCGTTGTCTTGTTTCAGTGCGAATATAATCATACTGAATAACAAAATGGCAAAAAGAAGATAAATTAATCTTGAGCCAAGCACAGGGTTATGCATGAGGTAATAGGCAAAGCACAAGCAGATAAAGATAATAACAGGTGCTATGTATAAGCGTTTAGTTGATTTATAAAAGGTTGTCGCGAAATATGTGCCTTTATCGTTGAAGTATTTCCATGATTTTAGGTGGATTGCCATAGCAATAACGAGGCAGACCGCTGCAAAAATAAAGGCTTGGCTGTACATGTTATGGCCTTGTAAGTAGCCTGCGACGACAAAGCTCAAAACAAAGCCCATATTCATAAAGCTATAATTGACTGCAAAGGCAATCCGACGGCGTTTATCTTCTTGTGAGAACAGCTGTGTTAGCATCATATTGATGCAACTGACATTAAGGCCTGATCCAGTAATAAACATTGCCATCCCAATTAAAATAATCGTATGAGATTGGATAGCAATGAGGCACAGGCCGATAAATTGTAAGAAGAGGCTGATGCAAAACAGCGCTCGGAATGTGAGATAACGTCCACCGACCGTGCCACCTAAAAAGTGGAATAAGAAGTTAATGGCAAAGAAGCTTGCGGTGAGTGTGTTTGCTTCAGGTCGGCTCATTCCGGCAAAATTTGATAGATAAAAGTTTAGCAATCCCATCAGAACGGCATAACCGACCGTGGAAAAAATTTGAATCAGATTGATATTGAGAACGCCCTTAGGCAATTCCTTATAATTTAACATGGTTGATCCTTGAGTTGAGTGAGAGTGAAGTCGTTGTGCATAGTGTTTTTTTATTATGACTTTTAATCGGGAAGGTTAATGTGAAAGACTGCGAGAATATAACACGCATTGTTTCAAACATTTTACGACCTTATTAAAATATTAACGAACATAAGAATGTATAGGACTGGAACAGTCTTGTAAAGCGCTCTTGTTAAATGTATATATTTCAATGGATTGTGTTAAAAAATAATCTTTGCTCCGTACAGAACTAGTTAAGTTCGCTTTAATTTTAACGCACTAAAAAATAGCCTTTTTGACAGTACTGCAGCTGTAATTTACAATCGTGGGCTAGGGGTGATTGAGTAATAGAGAGTTTTATGACAAACAAGCGTAGAGACCCGATTGATCAGTTAATTTTGGGGCATAAAGACTTTAAAGAGCGATATCTTGATCAGGAAAATGAGGCGTATCGTCAAGAAGCTGCCAAAGGTCAAAAGCCAAAGGTGTTGATTGTTTCGTGTTCGGACTCACGAGTCAATCCGATGATCGTTAACCATATTAATCTCGGGCAAGTTTTTTCTATTCAAAATGTGGCGAATACAGTACCGCCTTATCAGCCAGATGCGGCTTATCATGGTACTAGCTCTGCAATAGAGTATGCGGTGCTGGGATTGAAGGTTGAGCATATTATTGTTTTTGGTCATAGTGGCTGTGGAGGCGTTCGTTCGCTTGTTGAAGGTAAGTTGCCTTTTGAGCCGACCTTTGTCCATCAGTGGGTGAGTATTTTGGCCGATGCGAAGCAGAGCGTGCAGCAGGACTTTCCCAATGCGACGATAGATGAACAATGCCACCATTGCGAGCGCGAAGGCGTTAAAGTTTCCTTGAAAAATTTGCTCACTTTCCCTTGGATAAAAGAGGGAGTCCAGAGCCAAGCATTGCAGTTACATGGCTGGCATTTTGATATTCCAACGGGCGACATTACCCGTTTTGATGAGCAGGAAAACCACTTCGTGAAACTGGGATGATTTTATCCTGGTGCTTTGTATTTAGGTATGTTTAGCAGGTTATTTGAGAGTTTTTTTCCGGTAATCTGCAAGCAGATTAGGCGAGGCGAATTTTTTGATTATCGTAATTTAAAATATTTCTGATAAATATCCTGTTGCTGACTTGATTCCCGTATCTTTTTAATTTCTTGCCAAATAGCTTCTGCAAGCTTTTTTTCCATTTTTGATAGAACTTTTT
>NZ_MDTU01000001.1:587015-623650 GCF_001720395.1 Piscirickettsia litoralis | reverse complement strand
TTTTTATATTTATCGTTATTGCTAATAATATAATCAACCTGGTGCTCAGACCCAGCAGCAACTTTTACCCTTCCCAGCAAAAGCATATCTAAATTTTGCTGTACTGAAATGGGACTTTCATCGACAGGAAACCCTCTCTTTTTTAAGATATCTGAAACAGAGTAACCAAGCACAGAACCGATATTGCCGGTCAGGTTTTTAAAGCGTTGACCATCCCATGAGATTGTAGAGCCTTTTTGTACATAAAACATATAAGATAAACTTAATAGTCGCATTGAAGTATCAATTCTACCTTGGTTAAATGGGTAAACCCCCATTTTCAAACGGTCAGGTTTAAAGCTTGCATTAAATGTCCCATCAACCAAGTTAGAGCTTAAATTAGACAGGCAGCGCTTCCAAGGCATACGAATAAAAGACACTTGAATGCCTTGCTTTTCGGCTGCCATTTTCACAATTTCCACAGAACTACCTGGCAGTTGATGAGGAACGACTGGGCCTTGCCCTAGATAATATGGGAAGTTGCTTTTATCTTCGTAAGCAAATATAACTTCTTTAGCATAAGATAAGCTCATAACTGATAATAAAAAAGTAAGATAAATTAATTTCACATAGGCAAACTTCAATACAGCCACTTAAAAAATTCCGTTTTTAAAGACTACTTATAAGTATCATTGCTTCTAACGTCTTGGTCAATGTGCAAGACTTCCGTTTTTATATTGATGCTACAGTGGAATTTCTGTACTTCAAACAAAGAAAAGCCCCAGTGAGGCATGTGGGAAGAGAACATGCAGTTTAGGCATTTTGCCGCTGAACACCTTCTTTAAATATGTCTCAAAAACTCAAAATGAGTCGTTTCGTTGTTTTTAACATCGAGTTAGAAGAAGTCTTCTGCGTAAGAGAGCGATTAAATTTATAGAGTGGGCTAACTTTCTTAATACAAATACAATTAATGCCATAACTGATGAGATATAAGGATAAATACTGGTAGAGTGACAATTGAGGCAATGGTTGTGATAGCGATTACTGAAGAGCTTTCGCGGACATAGATCTGCGATTGTGCAGCATAGATAAAAACTACCGTTGCGATGGGGAGTGAAGCTAGAATTACGCCTGCAATAGCCCATTGAGTGGGGACTTGGAAAATAAGCAATAGCACCATAGTGAGCAAAGGCTGAACTGCAAGCTTTAACAGAGAGATGATGCAGGTATCCTTTACCTTTAGTGAGATTTTATCTTCTGCTAAAGTCGCACCAATGGCAAAGAGTGCACAAGGCGTTGCTGTGCTCGCAATCATTTTAAGGGCTGGGCTGATCATATGAGGCAAGTGGAGATGTAAGCCTGAAAAAACAAAGGCCGTGATCATAGCGATAATAATAGGTTGTTTAATGAGCTGTAGGGCAACACAGCTCAAGTTAACTTTATGCCCGACTTTTTCTTGGTTGACCCAAGGTCCAGTGATGAGTAATAAGACTAATGTTAAAATTGTTGCAATCACTGCGGCAATAATACCTGTGGTGCCTACCACAACAGACAGTATAGGAATCCCCATAAATCCAGTATTGGGTAGTGAAGCGAGTAATGACTTAATGGTAATTTCAGCTTGGCTGTCGTTTTTAAAGGCAATTTTTTTGACTAATATGATTAAGCAAAAGCTAATCGCCATACCTAATGCGAATGCCAAAATAAATCTGAAATTAAACATTGATGAGAGTACTTGCTGAGAAAGGGAGGTAAAAATAAGTAGCGGTAAACCAAAGTAGAAGACAAAGCGATTGAGTACATAGGCTCCTTGCTTGCCGAGTAATTCATATTTTTCAGCACTGAAGCCGAGAGCCATGATTAAAAAACGGGGAGAATTGCATTAAATATTAGCATGCTGCACTCCTGAAAATAGTTAATTTAAATATTAGAGGTAGAAATTAGGCTTTAATAAGAAAGATAGAGTTTGGTCACTTGTTGGCTGCTTGGGTTACACAAGCCTAGCTCCGTTGGGGATTGCACCATCAGGAATCGCTAAAATAACGCCGTCGTCTCGATGAAACCCTACTACTAGACATTCTGATTGGATAGGTCCGATTTGTTTCTTTGGGAAATTAATGACAGCAATGACGCGTTTTCCGACTAAGCTTTCTTTAGTATAGAGGTCAGTAAGTTGTGCACTGGATTTTTTAATTCCAATATCTTTGCCAAAATCAACGCTTAGCCGATAAGCGGGTTTTCTTGCTTCAGGGAAGTCAATGACTTCTAAAATAGTGCCTA
Organism: Piscirickettsia litoralis; assembly: GCF_001720395.1. Classification (NCBI taxonomy): domain Bacteria; kingdom Pseudomonadati; phylum Pseudomonadota; class Gammaproteobacteria; order Thiotrichales; family Piscirickettsiaceae; genus Piscirickettsia; species Piscirickettsia litoralis. Next base: position 621,391 of record NZ_MDTU01000001.1, on the reverse strand, counting down.
TTCTAAGGTCAATCTTTTGGAAATCTTCCCATGTAGTCTCTTTCATTTTTGCCCTAATTTTTGGTTAGATGACGATTTATAAAAATTTTACGATGTCATGGTTATAATGTAAAATTAATAATAATTATTAAAATATTACTAAAAGTTATGGCTATGCATATTACACTTCGTCAACTCGAAGCCTTTTTGGTTTTTTCTAAGTATCTGAATTTCTCACAGGCAGCTAAATCGTTGCATTTGAGCCAACCTGCGGTTTCTAAGTTGATTAAGCAACTAGAACTTCAATGCAATAGCCCCGTAATAGAACGCCTTAATCATGAGGTGTATTTGACCTCTACAGGCAAGACGTTGATTAAACATGCTCGGCGTGTTTTGCATGAGGTGAGTGTTTTAAAAGAGCAAGTATTACTAGATTCAGAGCAAGGCTATGGAAGAATAACCCTTTCTATTCACAATATTCTGCAGGATGCTGTATTGGGGTGCTTATCTGAGTTTTATAAGCGCTTTCCTCATGTGGAGTTGGAAGTGCTAGTGGATAATCGTAATAATCAATTGAGGCAACTTGATAATAATGAAGCGGATTTGTATATTTTAGGTCCGATTCCCCACCGTCCTGATTTAGAGCAGTTCTGTTGTGGTGTGGCTCAGATGCTTATGGTGGTTGCGCCTGAACACCGTCTTGCAGCATGTGAGCAGGTTCAAGGGCAGGACTTAAGGGGAGAAACGCTGATTACCAGCGAGGAAAGCACTACTGTTTTTCAAAGCTTAGATGCCTGTCTGGAACGCTGGCAAATCGAGCACAAGCGTTTGAAAATGAATAATAATTATGCTGTTAAGGAGGCGGTACGTAAGGGATTGGGAGTCACTCTCTTGCCCGATTTAGCTTTGCAAGATGATCTGGCTGAAGGGCGTTTGAGGGCATTGAATATGACAGATGTAGCAAGCAGTATTGATATTTACTTAATTCATCATAAAAATAAGGTGTTATCTTCGACGATGGCGTTATTGAAAAAGTTGATCTTGTCGTCTTTAATTCAATAACTAGCCTAGTTTCTAGGTTAATATTGAGAACAATTCTCATGTTTCTCTTGCAAATCTAAACCAAGTTTGTTAGCTTGATAGAGTTCGTAATTTATTTAATGATTTAACGAGAGTTCTTAAACTGTGAAACGTGAACTTCATTACAATCAAAATTCCTCTCTTTTTGGCTGTTGTTGCTAATACACAGTTGTCTTTAGCATTTATTGCTGTTTTTCCTTTTGGTTACTTTAAGTATTTTAAATTTGATTTGAATGGTGTGGGATTAATCGATGAGTATATATCGTTATCCGTTTAACTGTAGCTGTTGTATTTGGCGTTGTTGTTAAGACAATCATTCGCTTTTGCTATTGAGTAGTTGTTATCAGTTTTAATGGTTTTTTTGAGGTTTAGTGATGTCGGCTTTGGTTTTAAGTAAAGTGTATATAGTTATTTTTATTGCACTTTTATTGGCTCTTTACGTATTGCAGCGCAAGGGTATGAAATTTAATGGTTTGGTGTTAATCGCTCTTGTTGTAGGAGTGGTTTTAGGGGCATTAGCACGTTTTAGCTTAGTCGGTGAGAGCGAGGCGATGGCTGATTTAAGCAGCGCTTTTCACCTCATTGGTGCAGGCTATATTGATTTATTAAAGATGCTGGTAATCCCTTTAGTATTCACATCGTTAGTTTCTGCTTTGTTAAGTTTAAGTGATAAGGGAGCGGCGAATTTTAGAGCTTCGGCGATACGCTTTGTTGCTATGCTGTTAATCTTAACCGGTATTTCTGCAGGCATAGGCATGCTGGTGGGTAAGGTCTTTAACTTAGGAGCTGGGCTTGTTATTCCAGGAGTTGACCTACAACCGAGTCATCATTATACCGGTGTGGTGGATACTATCTTAGGAATGTTACCAACGAACCCAATTGCGGCGATGGCCTCAGGAAATGCGGCAGCTCTTGCGTTATTCTCTATCTTTATTGGTGCGGCGGCTCTGGTCGTTAAAAAATCAAAAGTGGCAGATGTGAAGCCATTTGAGAGTTTTATCCAGTCTGCTTTTGAAATTTCAAAGCAGCTTGCACGCTTTGTCGTCGCACTAACGCCTTATGGTGTGTTAGCGTTGATTGCTAATGTTGCAAGTGCAACTGGCGCGAGTTCGTTATTATCTGTGTTAAGCTATCTTGTCGCGATTTATGTGGCAATGGCTATCGTGTTTGCTTTACATTTAGTGATTTTAGCTACACAAGGAGTGTCGCCCGCTTATTACCTTAAAAATGCGTATAAAGCGTTATTGGTGGCGTTTACGACACGTTCGAGTTTTGGTACGTTGCCGGTGACAGAAGAAACATTAAGACAAAAGTTTAAAGTTCATCCAGACCTAGCCACTTTTGCGCCTACGATAGGCTCATCAATCGGCTTTAATGCATGTGCGGGTGTTTTTCCTGCGATGTTAGTGGTGATGGCAATGACGATCATGCATCAGCCGATTACATGGCAAATTATCATGATGGTGATGTTTATTAATGCGATTGCATCACTTGGTATTTCAGGGATTCCAGGTACAGCGTCGATAGCAGCAGCGGTGACGCTATCAACTTTAGGGTTGCCTTATGCCATTATTGCCATTGTTCAAGGGGTAGATCCGATTGTTGATATGGGGCGGACAGCAACCAATGTCAATGGGGTCATGGCAACTGCATTAACAGTGGATAAATACCTAGAAAAAGAAGAAAGCAACTCAGTGGCTGAGGTCCAAGCGGTATAAAGCTAAATGAGTTATGCTGCATTATTATTAGTGATGGCCCAGGAGTGGGCCATTTTTATAGCGAGATATGTTAAAGGGTGTGATTTTTGAAAAAGGCAGAGAGTTTTTTTAATCGCCTGATTTATTTTATCTTCACCTTGTGCAAAACAGAAGCGCAGTTGAGAGTGACCTTTGTTTTGGTCAAGATAAAAGGCAGAACCTGGCACTGTAGCGACTTTAGATTCTTCTAAGAGCGTGGATGCCAAGTTATCTATTTGCCCTAATGGACCATTTTTGGCATCGACAAGGAGGTAATAGGCCCCTTGTGGATTGGGCACATCAAAGCCAATATTGCGCAACGTTGTGACCATTAAATCGCGTTTGTGTAAAAAAGTATCTTGCAATTCATGGTAATAGCTTTCAGGAAGTTTTAGTGCTTCTGCTACGGCATGTTGCAAGGGGGTGACTGGGCAGACATAAAATAAATCTTGTATTTGGCTCATTCGAACAATAAGCTCTTCTGGGCCATAAGCATAGCCAAGACGCCAGCCGGTGATGTTAAATACTTTGGAAAAGCCCGAAAGGGTAATTGTGCGTTGCCAATATCTTTCATCAAGGCTCGCAAATGAAACGTGCTTGAAACCAGGATAGGTGAAATATTCATACATTTCGTCAGTGATGACATAAAGATCTTGCTCTATTGCAAGTTGGCCAATTGTATTGAGTTCATCTTTTGTAAATACTTTACCCGTTGGGTTGTTTGGTGTGCAGATAATAATCGCTTTGGTTTTAGGGCTAATTTGCTGTTTTAATTCATCTATGGAAAAAGCATAATCGTTGAGATTTATACTGACAGTTTTAACTGTGATCCCTAGTGTCTCTGCGATATTACGGTGGTAACCATAGAAAGGTTCGAATAGGATGATTTCATCACCGGGGTCACATAAGGTTTTTAGTGCTGAAACATAGCCGCCGGTTGCACCATGGGTGATGAGCAATTCGTTATCAGGATTCACGTCAATAAGGTTGAAATTGGCGATTTTATGGCGCAGTGCCTGTCTTAATTCGGATACACCACGATTATCTGAATACAAATTTTGGTTATTGTAAATTGCTGCAGAGGCCGCATCTTTGATTGCTTTTTGTACTGGAAGGTCACAGACACCTTGGCCAAGGTTGATGCCGTTAAGCTCGTTACAGCGTGTTGTTGCAGAGCGAATCGGGGATTGCGCTAGAATTTGTATGTCTTTATTTAAGGGCTTCATAAAATAACTCATGCTGTTATAAAAAATATGGCTCTATAGCATGCGATAATTCTTAATAAAAAGCAAAGTCAATGAGGCTAATAAGGCTTTAAGCAGTATCGGTATAAATGGTGAGCGCTTGACCTGCTTTGATATTATTATTACTTAACTGGTTCCAGTGTTGTAGGCTGGCAACGGTTGTATCATAGTGGCGACTGATCGAATAAAGCGTGTCGCCATTACGGACTTTATAAGCCACTTTATTAATGTGATTTGCTTTATTTTTAGCGATTTTTAATTGTTGGCCAGGATGGATATTGTTATTGGTTAAGTGATTCCAGTACATAATGTCATTGACGTTAACATCAAATAGTTGGGATATTTTGTATAAATTGTCTCCTGATTTTACTTTATAGGTGAGCATTTGTTCTTTGGGTGCTTGAACGAGTAGTTTTTGCTTTGGATAAATCTGATCGGATTTTAAATGATTCCAGGATTTTAATTGTGCGGTTGTAATGTTAAACCTTTGAGCAATCGTTGAGATTGAGTCGCCGGCTTGAACAAAGTAAGGCGCATGTCGGGACCGGTGAGCAATAGTCTTGTTTTGCGTCGTTGTTGTGGGTTGTAAATGTAGCGTTTGGCCAATCGTTAGGCTTTGTTCATGGATAGTTGGATTCCAATGTTTGATATCTGCAACACGTATATGGTAGCGTTTGCTAATTTCCCATAGGCTATCACCAGAACGAACGGTATAGAGTTTTGGTGTGGTTACAGCGACAGACCTTGGTTTTTTATTGGTATTATTTTTAACATGGCGTGTTGCCTTAGGTGCTGGATAGAGCAAAAACTGCCCGGGATAAATGAGATGGCCGTCGAGTTGATTGACCTCGCTGAGCATACGTGTAGGAATATCTAGTTTGTTGGCGATGCCGCTGATGGTATCTCCGGGTTGAACACGGTAGCGGTGCCAAGAAAGTAGTTGCTTTCTTGGGTGCTGGCTCATGTGGCTTTCTAGGCGTTTTGCCGCTGCAATAGGCAGCCAAAGAATATGTGGCCCTTTAGGAGATGTGATTAAGCGCGTATAGCCGGGGTTTAATCGGTTAAGTTCATCGGTGCTAATCCCCGCATATTTCGCGACTTGAGCAAGGTTGACTTGTCCACCCATATCGATAGGCATAATTTGGGGTTTATTTTCTATTTGCGGAATGTGAATGTTATATGCTTCAGGGTCGGCAATAATGGCGGCGGCAGCGAGTAATTTTGGTACATAGTCACGGGTTTCGCGAGGTAGGGCGAGGTTCCAGTAAGATGTGGGTTTATGTGCGCGCATATTCTTAGTAATCGCCTGCTGGACGGTGCCTTCACCTGAATTATAAGCGGCGAGGGCAAGCAGCCAATTGCCATCGAAAAAGTTGTGTAGATAAAGTAAATAATTTAATGCTGAGCGGGTGGATTTGCCAATATCAAAACGGCCGTCGTACCACCAGTTTTGTTTTACACCAAAACGAGAGGCTGTGATTGGCATCAGTTGCCACAGGCCAGAGGCGCCGGCACTGGAAGAAACACTCGGTCGAAACCCACTTTCAACAAGAGGAAGTAGGGCGATTTCCATAGGGATGTGGCGCTCTTCGACTTGTTCGACAATATAATAAAGAAAAGGGGTGGCACGCTCTATGCTGGTTTTAAAGTCTTTCGAATGTTTTAAATACCAACGGATGTAATATTGCACACGCGGTATATTATTATAATGATTGAGGGCAAAATGTTGGCGAATTCGCTGCCACAGTTCAACATCCGGGTCTTCAGTGATTGGCCCTGCGGCAAGGCTTTCTATCGGGGTGATTGGAGCTAGGCTTGCAATTGAGTTTGATACAGGTTTTACGCTTGCTGGTGCAGAATTATTGGATTGATTATGAATCGATGCAACAGGGGCCGATACGGCAGTGGAATGAGGGTGTTGAATTATTGAAGTTGTTGTGCAGGCGCTAAGAGCAAGTGCTAGCATTGAAATTGTAGCAGAGGAATAAAAATTGTTTTTCATGTATATGAGCTGCTTTTGTATTTTGATTTGTGTTATGGCTAAGTGTATGGCTAATGATTATCAATGAATTTAATAGTATTCTAGCTGAGGGTGTTAGGAAAAGAAAGATTGTGTTTTTGGAGTGTTGAATGAAGTATCGTCAGTGGCGCTATCGCATGACGGCTTGGTACCAATCTGCATTAGGCGAAGAAATTAGTTCGATGTGTGAGCAACGACTTTCTACATGGTTAAATCGTTGTGGTGGTCAGGTTGGCTTGAGCTTAGGGGTGCCGTTATCACCGAAATTACGCGAATTATTTGCAGAAAATTTTTTTACTGTGAGTGCGCAGCTGATTATCCATTTAGTTATGAAAAACCTGCGAAGGTGATTAGCTCTTACCAACAACTTTCTTTTTTAGAGTCCAGTATCGATTTAGTTTTACTTTCTCATGGCTTAGAGAGTGTTGAAAACGCTGATCAGTTATTAAATGAAGTAAATCGGGTATTGCAGCCGGGTGGGCATGTTATTATCTATGGACTGAACCCTTTGAGTCTTTGGGGTGGGATACGTTGTATTTTAAAATTATTTGATCTCTCACCCTGGGATAGCCATTGGGTGGCGATTTCTCGTATTGAAGATAGGATGCTTTCTTTGGGTTATGAGGTTCGCGATATTCAAACGTTTTTATATCGATTGCCTATATCAAATAAATCACTGTTGCAATATTTTTCTTTTTTGGAGCGGATTCCTGATTATCATGTCGGGGCAATTTATTTCATGGTGTTGAGGAAACTAAGCATTCCACCAGTAAAAGAAAAAGTGACTAAGAAGCAGCGAGTGAAGTCCAAAGTCAAAGTTGTTTTACAGAATTTTTCTAATTCTAATAGACAGTTTTGAAGACATTCAACTATGTTTACCATAGGCTGGGAGGTTTCGTTATGTCTTTGCAATGCTCTATAAAAGCAAGTTTAATTTTCGCTTTGTTTTTTTGTTTACCGCGGCATCCTACGCTAGTAAAGTTGTTTATGTGCCTATTCGCCCCATTTTTGTAACTAATTTACAAGATTCAACGCGGAAATTTTTAAGTATTGAAGTGTCTTTAATGATTCCGGCAGATAAGAAAATTGAGGATGCTCTAAAAGACAATATGCCTTTAATTAAAGATGCGCTGGTTGAGTTATTTAGTAATCAATCATCAAAGAAATTACGTAAACCTGGCAAGCGAACTGAACTAGAAAAAAAAGCACTGGCACAAGTGATCAAAGTGCTCAATGAATATGTAGGTAACTTGGAAGTGAAAAAGGTGCTTTTTACTAAATTTACCATTGGTTGATCGGTTTTATTTAAGTTAATTAATTGTTGTCAAATATTTGTCACTTTCTTTAAAAACATTCTAATTAATAATGAGTTATAAAGTTGGCACATGTTTTGCCAAGCAATGAGAGTGATTATAGGGAAATAATACATGGCGGAAGAAGCACCACAACCTGATGCTGAGCAGGACTCTGAGGAGCCCACAAAAAAAGGCAAAGGCAAACTAATCATTATTATTGTTAGCACCGTTGTCCTGCTTGCAATCATTGGTGGGGTGTTAGCGTTTGTGTTGGGTGGGGGAGATGAGGCTCCAGCAAAAATCTGCAGCGACTGAAACAGCAGCCCCTCCTCCTCCAAAAGAGGTAAAGTTGAAAGAGTCTTTAGGCTATTTAGAATTTGATCCGCCCTTTACCTTACGCTTTTTAGATACTTCAGGGAAATATCAGTTATTGCGCCTTGATTTCGCATTTGCCTTTCAGCCAAAAAGTGACTACTCCAAGCTGTTATCAAAAATGCCTGAAATGCGCCATGAGGTTTTGTCTTCTATTCATAATTTTACGAGTAATGAGCTGGCAACAAAAGAAGGGCGTAAAAAGCTTAAAGATGATCTGTTGGAGAAAATGCGTAAAACCGCAGAGCCGGTATTGAAAGGGCAAGGACAGGTTAAATTTGTACTCATTACCTTTATGGTAATGCAGTAATTTAGGAGAATGCGATGAGTGATGGTGAGGGCGAAGAAGGGGATGACATCAGCTGGGATGAAGCCTTTGAAGAGTCAGGAGATACACAGTCTGATGAAGATGTAGAAGCAGCATGGGGGGCGGCCTTAGAAGAGTCGGGTGATGCCCAAAGTGATGATGAACTTGAAGCATTAAATACAGGGTTTGACCCTATTGCTTTGGCTAGCGAAGAATACCCAGACCTTGAAAAGATACTCGATTTGCCGGTGACAATTTCGATGCAAGTTGGTGGCGCTGATATTAGTATTCGTAACCTCTTGCAATTAAACCAAGGCTCTGTGGTTGAGTTAGATCGTTATGCAGGTGAGCCGCTGGATGTCAAAGTCAATGGGACTTTAGTTGCACATGGAGAGGTCGTTGTCGTTAATGAGAAATATGGCATTCGTCTGACAGATGTCATTAGTGCGGCAGAGAGGTTGCAAAAGCTCAAGTGAAAAAGCATATCACTTTATTGTTATTTTTTGCTTTATCTGCCTATAGCTTTGCCAGCTATGCGGAGCCGCAAACAGTATTGCCCCAGCAGCCTGGATTTATTTCATCGACGGCTTGGCAAATGCTTTGGAGTTCGTTGCTTGTTATTTTGTTAATTATCGGTCTAGGTTTTATTTTAAAGCGGTTACAGCAACGAGGCTTTAATCGACAAGGTGATATCGAAGTTATTGCGACCTTACCTATTGGCTCTAAAGAGCGTTTGGTGATTGTTCAGGTGGGTAAAGAGCAAGTACTATTAGGTGTAACTGCGCAACATATCCAGACGTTACATGTGCTTAATGAATGTATCCAGGCGAAAGATACCCAGAGTTTTCATAAGTTATTAGATAAAGTAAAGCCTAAATTAAAAGGCTCGGTACAATGAAGCGTGTATTGGTTCTTGTGATTTTACTGGGATGTTGCTTTACCATCAGTGCAGCGCCAACGATTCCTATTGTGACGGCAACGACCCAGCCTAATGGCAGTGAGACCTACAGCGTTGGTTTGCAAATTTTATTATTAATGACTGCGCTGACATTATTGCCTGCGTTTTTACTAATGATGACCTCGTTTACACGAATTTTGATTGTTCTTGGAATTTTGCGCCAAGCCTTGGGGATGCCCACAGTGCCGACGAACCAAATCTTAATCGGCTTATCATTATTTTTAACGATATTTATCATGAGTCCAATTTGGATTAAAATTAACCAGCAGGCTGTTCAGCCTTATTTTGCTGATGAAATTAATATTCAAACAGCCTTAGAAAAAGCCCAAGAACCGATACGTAGTTTTATGATTGAGCAAACGCGTGAGGCTGATTTAAAGCTATTTATGGATATGTCAGGAACTCAAGCGAGTCAATTGTCAGATGTGCCATTAACGATTATTATGCCGGCGTTTATTACCAGTGAACTAAAAACAGCATTTCAGATTGGCTTTATGATTTTCTTGCCATTTTTAGTGATTGATCTTGTCGTTGCTAGTGTATTGATGGGCATGGGGATGATGATGCTATCGCCTTTGATTATCTCATTGCCTTTTAAGATTATGCTTTTTGTGCTGGTGGATGGCTGGATGCTGATCTTAGGGACGTTGGCCTCGAGTTTTAGGATATAAGGCCGACGGGTTTAAAGGAGTAAGTGATGACCCCTGAAACAACTGTGGATTTAATATCACGAGCGGTTTATGTGTTGATTATCATGTCTTCTATCTTGATAGTCCCGGGTTTGGTTGTCGGTTTAATTGTTGCCGTATTTCAAGCGGCAACACAGATTAATGAGCAAACCTTAAGTTTTGTACCGCGCTTGCTTGCAACATTTTTAGCGCTTGTATTTGCTGGCCCGTTATTATTAAAAATAATTATGGGCTTTACCGAAGAGCTGATTAAAAACATTCCTTACATTATTAGTTAGCTGTTTAGGCTTGTTGTGTTAGAGTTAACAACCGCTGAAATTCATGCCTGGGTTGCAGGTTATTTTTGGCCCTTTATTCGCATTGCCGCCATGCTGATGAGTATTGCTGTATTAGGATCACAGTATGTTGCAAAGCATGTACGATTAGTGCTCGCCGCATTAATTACGATTATCGCTGTGCCGATCATCCCGCCGGTTCCAGAGTTAGATATCTTATCTATTGATAGCCTGATGATCACGATTCAACAGGTTTTAATCGGTGTTTTTATTGGTTTTATGACTCAATTATTGTTTCAGATTTTTGTTATCGGCGGGCAGATGATTGCAATGCAAATGGGGTTGGGGTTTGCTGCGCTTGTTGACCCTCAAAACGGCTTTATTGTAACGGGGGTGAGTCAAGTTTATTTTATCATGGTCGCTCTATTATTCTTCACGATGAATGGTCATTTAGTTTTTATCCAAATGGTGGTTGAAAGCTTTAGGTTATTACCCATTAAAGCGGGTGATGAACTATCGATGCAGTTTATTTGGTTAATGTTAGAAAAGTTTAGTTGGGTGTTTTCTAAAGCGGTATTAATTGCTTTGCCTGCAATTTTATCTTTGTTGCTTATTAACTTTGCTTTTGGTGTGATGAGTCGTGCAGCGCCTCAGCTCAATGTTTTTAGTATTGGTTTCCCGACGACATTATTGATGGGGCGGTTGTTATTGCTTTTGTTGTTTTCATATTAATGAGCACTTTCAAAGCTATTTTATAGAAATTAGTCAACTTACTTATCAGCTGATTAAGGTGGCATAAGCGATGGCTGATAATAACGATGATGCTCAAGAAAAAACCGAAGAACCCACGCAAAAACGCATTGATGATGCACGTAAGCGGGGTCAAGTCCCGCGTTCAAAAGAGTTAAATACATTTGCTATTGTTGTTTTTGGTGTTGTTTTTTTAATTGTTCTTGGTCAGTATATGGCAGAATATCTTTTTAAAATTGTTAAGTTGTGCTTTTCAATTGAGCCAAGTGAGCTTGTTAAAGATGGCTTAATGATGGGTAAAATTAAAGAAGTTTCTGTGTTAGCTGGTTATTTATTATTGCCTTTTTTGGTATTAATTTTATTAACTGCCTTAATTGCACCTATACTCATGGGTGGCTTGAATTTTTCGTCTGAAAGTCTAACGCCAAAGCTGGATCGTATGGATCCGATTAAAGGCTTAAAAGAATGTTTTCGATTAAATCCATTATTGAGTTAATTAAAGCATTTTTTAAATTTTTACTCGTTATGGCGATGGCTACTTTTTTTGATGTGGTTCTTTGCCGAAAAATTTTTACACTTGGCGTATGAAGGGGATAAAGCCGCATTATTACATGCATTGTCATTAGTGGGCTGGTGCGCATTTGGCTTGGGGATGACTTTATTTATTGTTGTGATGATCGATGTCCCTTTTCAGCTTTGGGATTATAAAAAACAATTAAAAATGAGTCATAAAGAAATCAAAGACGAACGTAAAGAAACGGATGGTCAACCTGAGGTCAAGCAGAAAATAAGACGTTTGCAGATGGAGATGAGTCAAAAACGCATGATGGATGGCGTGCCAACGGCTGATGTTGTCATTACTAACCCGACGCACTTTGCTGTGGCTTTAGTCTATGAAGAAAATGCTGCCGGTGCGCCTTTAGTTGTGGCTAAGGGAGGAGATTTTATTGCTGAGCAGATTCGTAAAGTGGCAGAGAGCTGTGAAGTGCCCATTGTAAGTTTGCCAGCACTTGCACGTTCTATTTATTACACTACAGATATAGGGGATGAAATTCCAGAGGGCTTGTATCTCGCAGTGGCACAGGTATTAGCCTACGTCTTCCAGTTAAAACGCTATAAATCAGGTACAGCAACACGACCGAAAGTACCGAGAACCGTGCCGATTCCAGATGAGTTAGCACATTAAGCTAGAAAATAACAGAAACAAAGTCGAGCAGGATAGAGCAGAGTAGAAAAGAAATAAGGTGATGAACTAAATGGATGCAACACCATTTCAGCGGCGAATAAAAGCATTAAAAATAGCAGGGTTAGGTGCGCCGATTATTGTCCTAATGATGCTGGCGATGCTGGTTTTTCCCTTGCCTCCATTTTTATTGGATTTATTTTTTACCTTTAATATCGCTTTGGCTTTATTAGTTTTACTGGTTGTCATTTATGCAGGTAAGCCATTGGATTTCGCAGTATTTCCAACGATTCTACTCGTTGCTACTTTATTGCGTTTAGCACTAAATGTTGCATCGACGCGTGTGGTTTTGCTTGAAGGACATACTGGGCCGGATGCTGCTGGGAAAGTGATTCAGTCGTTTGGTGAGGTTGTGATTGGTGGTAACTATACCGTGGGTTTTGTCGTTTTTATTATTTTGGTTTTGATTAATTTTATTGTTGTAACCAAAGGGGCTGGGCGTATTTCTGAGGTCAGTGCACGCTTTACCTTGGATGCGATGCCCGGTAAACAAATGGCAATTGATGCGGATTTAAATGCAGGCTTAGTGACACCGGACGAAGCGAAAGCACGGCGTGAAGAAGTTGCTCAGGAAGCTGATTTTTATGGTGCAATGGATGGTGCGAGTAAGTTTGTTCGTGGTGATGCGATTGCCGGAATATTAATTTTATTAATTAATTTAATCGGTGGTGTTGCGATTGGCGCGATGGATCACGGTATGACGTTTTCCGAGGCATTTCAACGTTATTCCCTTATGACGATTGGAGATGGCTTGGTCGCTCAAATTCCATCACTGTTATTATCTACTTCAGCGGCGATGATGGTCACACGCGTATCGACGAGCGACAGTGATGTTGGCCATCAAATTTTCAGTCAAGTTTTTACGAACTATAAAGTCTTTACGATTGCAGCAGCTGTTATGGGGGCGATTGGTTTGGTTCCTGGCATGCCCCATATTGTCTTTTTAACATTGGCCGTTGTGTTAGGAAGCATTGCCTATTTATTAAAGCGCAATTTAAAAGAGAAGAAAATACAAGAAATAAAAGAGTTGCAACAAGAAGCGGCTGATAACCCGCCCGATCAAAAAGAACTCTCTTGGGATGATGTCGGCCAAGTGGATATGCTCGGCCTTGAAATTGGTTATCGCTTAATTCCGATGGTGGATAAAGAGCAGGGGGGAGATTTAACCTCAAGGATTAAAGGCGTGCGTAAAAAATTATCTCAAGAACTTGGCTTTTTAATCCCATCGGTGCATATTCGCGATAATTTAGATTTAGCACCGAATCATTACCGTATTACTTTGATGGGGGTCAATGTTGCAGAGGCCGAAATCTATCCAGATATGGAGCTTGCGATTAACCCTGGGCAAGTGATGAAAAAGTTAGAAGGAATCGATACACGTGATCCTGCTTTTTCTCTAGAAGCGACTTGGATTGATAAAAAATTGCGTGAACGTGCTCAAACATTAGGCTATACCGTCGTTGATGCAAGCACGGTGATTGCAACTCATGTGAGTCAGATTTTACAGCAAAATGCTTCTGAGTTATTAGGCTACGAAGAGGCACAATTATTACTGGATCAATTAGCGAAAACTGCACCGAAACTTGTTGATAATCTAGTTCCTGATATTTTACCTTTAGGTGTTGTTGTGAAGGTGTTACAAGGCTTGCTGGATGAAGGTGTTCCTGTACGCGATATTCGTACGATTTGTGAAACATTGGTGCAGTTTGGCGGACAAAGTCAAGATTCTGACGCACTGCGAGAAGTGGTGCGGATGTCGTTAAAGCGTTTGATTATGCAGCAAATCAATGGGTTGGCTCAAGAGTTGCCGGTGATCACTTTGGACCCTTACTTGGAACAAATTTTTGCAACAGGCCTTTATTGGTGATGGGACAGGCAGTGTGGAGCCCGGATTGGCTGAACGTTTAAACCAAAGCTTAACTGAGTTATCTCAAAAGCAAGAGGCATTGAGCCAGCCTGCTGTCGTTGTTGTTTCACCACAGATACGTCAACAGTTCTCGCGATTTATACGCCAGGGATTACCGAATTTATTTGTGATTTCTTACCAGGAAATAACCGATGATAAGCAGATTAAAATCATCGCATCGATTGGTCAAGAAGGCGCTTAATATATAGAACTGAGAGTATGAATGAAGATTAAACGACTTTTTTGCAGAGGATATGCGTAGCGCACTTAAACAAGTGCGAGAGGTTTTAGGTCCTGATGCTGTAATATTGTCAAACCGTCGTGTCGATGGTGGGGTTGAGTTAGTGACTGCTGTTGATTATGATCCGACAGCCATTAGAAAAATTGCCAACACGCCCAAAGTGGCCCGAAGTGAAAATAAAGAAAACAACAATTCAAGGGAATTACTTAATAATCACCCCTTACTCAAAGAAGCAACATCTAAATCAACGACTAAAGCAAAAAGTAAGAATAAAAAGAAACCGGCTAAAAACAAGCCGATTAAAGAACTAGACCTTGCTACAGCAGAAGGTCAGCGTAAAGTAGCTCAGAAACCACCTCAGTCATCTCAGTTAGTGCAAGAGAATCAGCAGCAGTTTTCTAGCGAGCGTTTGAACTCATTGATTCAAGAGCAAGAGTCTAAAGTAACTGAGAAAGTAAAAAAATATGATTTAACGCAAGATACTGACAGTGTAAAAGTCGAATGGTCAGAAGAGCCCACGCTTGTTGCAATGCGACGTGAATTAACGTCGTTGCGAGGGTTATTAGAGCATCAGCTTTCAGGTTTAGCATGGGCAGATATGGAAAGGCGTTCGCCCACACAAGTGATGTTGCTGCGGCGCCTAAGCGAAATGGGTCTAGAAGCAAATATCTGTCGTAAAGTTGTTAAACGAGTCAATGCAGATGGCAATATTGAACATTTATGGCGACAAGCCTTGCAAGTGTTATCTCGATTATTAAAAGTCTGCGGCGAGGATGTTTTACTCGATGGTGGAATTACAGCGCTTGTTGGGCCGACTGGGGTCGGTAAAACGACGACGATTGCTAAACTTGCTGCGCGCTATGCGCTTCATCATGGTGCGAGTGAAGTTGCACTCATTACAACAGATACCTATCGCATCGCAGCACATGAACAATTAAAAACCTATGGGCGTATTTTAGGGGTGCCTGTGCGTATGGTGGGGGATGCTGCGGCTTTGCGCAGTGCGTTGCATGAATTTCGTGAGCGTAGCTTAATTTTAATTGATACTGCAGGCATGAGCCAACATGATGAGCGTTTGAGTGATCAGCTGAATATTCTGTATGAGGGCGGCCCTCATGTGAAGCGTTACTTAACCTTATCAACGACGAGTCAAGTTTGGGGATTAGAAGAAGCGGTTAAGGCGTTCGAGCCTAAAGAACTTGATGGATGTTTACTGACAAAATTGGACGAATCAACCAGTATTGGTGGAGCCATTAGTACAGCGATTCAATATGATTTACCTGTTGCTTATATTACTGATGGTCAACGTGTTCCAGAAGACTTAAAGGTTGCACGGGCACATAATTTAATTAACCGAGCATTAACACTGATGCAAAAGCGTTATCGAGAAGTAACAGACGATGCATTAGCGATGGTTTTTGCTCGAGGGGAAGAACATGGACGAGAAGTGTTATGATCAGGCCGAGGGGCTACGCAAAAGAATGCATGATCCCAAATCAACACAAGTGATTGCGATTACCGGTGGTAAGGGTGGTGTTGGGAAAACCAATATTTCTGTGAATTTATCGATTGCTCTGGCACGTCAAGGCCAGTCTGTCATGTTGCTAGATGCTGATCTGGGCTTGGCTAATGTCGATGTATTATTAGGAATTCACCCTGAATATAATATTGCCGATGTACTAAAAGGAAACTGTGCTTTAGATGATATTATTGTCGAAGGTCCTGCCGGGGTGAAAATTATTCCATCGGCCTCAGGGTTGCAAAAAATGTCCGAATTATCGACACGTGAGCATGCAACTTTGATTCAAGCCTTTAATCATTTAACTGTAAGTTTAGATACTTTAATTGTCGATACTGCTGCGGGAATTTCAGATGCAGTGGTGAGCTTTTCACGAGCCTCTCATGAGGTTGTTGTTGTTGTTTGTGATGAACCTACATCAATTACTGATGCTTATGCTTTAATTAAATTATTGAGTACAGAATATGATATGCGGCGGTTTCGAATTTTGGCAAATATGGTTAAAAATAGTCAACAAGGTGAACAATTATTTGAAAAGATGATTGCTGTAACCGATCGATTTTTAGATGTCATGTTGCAATATGTAGGAGCCTTGCCCTTTGATCCTTATATAAGAAGGGCTGTACAAAAGCAAAAGGCGGTGGTCGAAGTATATCCGCGTTCAGAAGCAGCCGTTGCATTAACCACACTTGCTCAGCAAATACAGCAATGGCAGACGCCTAACGTTGCAAATGGGCAAACTGAATTTTTTGTTGAGCGCTTGATTCGTCAACACTCGATGGGAGGTGCGATTGCGTGAAACGAGCTGAGAAGTATGCTGAGGTTCAACAAGAAGACTTGAATGATCTTGTTAAAAAGCATACGACATTAGTGCGGCGCGTTGCTCATCACTTAAAGGGAAGATTGCCTGAGGCCATACAGGTCGATGATTTAATTCAGGCAGGGATGATTGGTTTGATTGAAGCGGCCAAAAAATACGATGCGAATAAGGGCGCGAGTTTTGAGACCTTTGCCGGGATTAGAATTCGTGGTGCGATGCTCGATGAAGTCAGAAAAAATGATTGGGTCCCTCGTTCGGTACACCGTAATGCGCGGGAGATTGCAGAGGCGATTCAGTCTCTTGAAGGGCAGTTTCATCGTGATGTGAAAGATAGTGAAGTGGCTGAATTTATGGGGCTGACGCTAAGCGACTACCATCATATGTTACAAGATACGAGCGGGAGTAAGCTACTCGGTTTTGATGACCTGGGGGTTCCTCTTGATATTGCAGCGCCTGTTGAGCGTCACCATGTGGGCCCTGTAGATAAACTACTTCGTGAAGATTTTAAGCAACGTATTGCAGATCAAATATTGACCTTGCCTGAACGTGAAAAGTTAGTGCTGTCACTGTATTACGATGAAGAGCTGAATTTAAAGGAAATTGGTCAGGTAATTGGGGTTAGTGAATCCCGAATTAGCCAGATCCACAGTCAGGCCATGCTTAGGCTTAGAGCGCGATTACAGATGAATGGAGAATAAATTCAATCACATTCTGTCGATCTTGCCTATACTTAAGCTAGGTGCCGGGCTTACACCAGTGCGGGGAGGCCACTTTGGATAAGAATATGAAAATCCTTGTTGTGGATGACTTTTCCACCATGCGACGGATTGTAAAAAATTTATTGCGTGATTTAGGGTTTACAAACATTGCAGAGGCAGATGATGGGGCGACTGCTTGGCCATTATTACAAAAAAGTGACTTTGACTTTCTAGTCACTGATTGGAATATGCCAGGGATGACAGGGATCGATTTGCTTAAAAATGTGCGAGCGCATGATCGGTTGAAAGCGATGCCGGTTTTGCTGATCACAGCGGAGCAAAAAAGAGAACAAATCGTTGAAGCTGCACAGGCTGGTGTTAATGGTTATATCGTTAAACCATTTACAGCTGCAACTTTAAAAGAGAAACTTGACAAGATTTTTGAGCGCGTTGATGGGGCAAAAAAATAACTGGATGTAAAGATATATAGATATTATGAAAAGTGAGGAGAAACTGTTAACTCAGTCGACTCTCGAAAAAGCTTGGTCCTTAGTTGAAAGCTTGGAGGGAGGCGACGCGAAAGAAGCGACGCGTTTGGTTGCAGAGTTAAGTGTTTGCCTCGAAGAAAATTTTGTTCAAGAAGTTGGCAAAGTGACCCGTGACCTTCATAATACGCTCGTCGATTTAAGCGAACATAAAGAGAAAAACTTAAAAGAAATTACAGATGATTTGCCTGATGCAAAAGATCGTCTAGAACATGTTGTTCAGCTGACAGAGAATGCAACGAATAAAACGATTGATGCCATTGAGGTGTGTTTGCCTTTAGGGGATCAAATGGCCTTACAGTCGGCTCAGTTACTGACAGAGTGGGATCGATTACAACACCATGATATGACACCGAAAGAGTTTAAAGAGCTTTATCATGGCTTGGGTTCTTTTTTGGGGGATTTAAGAGGGAATGCAGAATTTTTAAATAAAACTTTAAATGATGTTCTGATGACACAAGAATATCAAGACTTAACTGGGCAATTGATTGGGCATGTTTTAGATCTTGTTAAACATGTTGAAATTAGCTTAGTGGATTTAGTCGATGCCGCTAAAGATGCGGGCTATAACTTCACTGAAAAAGAAGGGAATACAGCAGTGGCTGAAGGGCCTGTTGTCAATGCGCATAAGCGAGAAGATATCGTCGCAAACCAAGATGATGTGGATGACTTGTTATCCAGTTTGGGACTGTAAAGGAGTCATGAATGGCGTTAGATCCAGATGACGAGATTCTCCAGGACTTCTTAATTGAAGCTGGGGAGATATTAGAGTCGCTATCAGAACAACTGGTAGAGCTTGAGTCTCGTCCGGATGATGCAGATCTATTAAATGCTATTTTCCGTGGCTTCCATACAGTTAAAGGAGGTGCGGGTTTCTTAGCGCTTGATAACTTAGTTGAAGTTTGTCACATTGCTGAAAATGTATTTGATATCTTACGACAAGGTGAGCGTCAGGTTGATGCTGATCTTATGGATGTCATGCTACAAGCTCTTGATACCGTTAATGCAATGTTTGAGCAAGTGCGCTCATTTGAAGATCCGGATAAGGCTGAGCCTGAACTATTAAAAAATCTTAAATGCATTGGTGGCTGGTGGCGGAAGTGTTGAAGCCTCTGCTGAGGAAGTGCCTGCAGAGCCTGAAGAAAAGAAAGAAGAAAGTTCAGAGCCTGCCTTAGGCGGTGATGACATCACTGATGAAGAGTTTGATCAGCTACTTAATGAGTTACATGGCTCTAATGTACCAGGTGCAGGTCCGAGTGAAACTGAGGATAAAAAAGGAGGAGAAGCCGGCAGCTGAACCAAAACCTGCTGGTGGTGATGAGATCACCGAAGAAGAGTTTGAGGGCTTGCTCGATGAGCTTTATGGTGAAGGTAAAGGCCCTGCAGGAGCGGCTTCACCGGCCTCAGCCTCTGCTGCTGAAGAGGAGAAAAAGCCAGAACCTGAAAAGAAAGCGGCTGAGAAGCCTGTAGAGAAAAAACCAGAACCTGAAAAGAAAGCGGCGGTACCTGCTGCGAAAAAAGAGGATGCTGCAAAAGCAGAGGCTTCTGTTCGTGTCGATACGAGTTTGCTTGATGATATCATGAACTTGGTTGGGGAACTTGTTCTTGTTCGTAATCGTTTAAAAACGCTGGATATGAACGCAGAAACCACAGATGAGGGAATGACCAAGGCGATTGCTAACCTGGATATGGTGACAGCAGACTTGCAGACTTCTGTGATGAAAACACGTATGCAGCCAATTAAGAAGGTTTTTGGGCGCTTCCCTCGTTTAGTGAGAGATTTAGCGCGCAGTTTAGGAAAAGAAATTGACTTAAAGCTTGTTGGTGAAGAAACTGATCTTGATAAAAACTTGGTTGAGGCTCTTGCTGATCCTTTAGTTCACTTGGTCAGAAACTCATGCGATCATGGTGTAGAAATGCCTGATTTGCGCGAGGAGCGTGGTAAAGTTCGCAAGGGAACAATTACTTTATCCGCAGAGCAGGCTGGTGATCATATTTTAATTTATATCGAAGATGACGGTAATGGCATGAACGCCGATGTGTTGCGTGAAAAAGCCATCGAAAAAGGCCTAATGGATCGGGAATCAGCAGAGCGATTAACCGAGAAAGAATGCTATAATTTAATCTTTATGCCTGGATTTTCTACCAAGGCTGAAATCTCAGATATTTCAGGCCGAGGTGTGGGCATGGATGTGGTAAAAACAAAAATTACCCAGCTCAATGGCCGTTTAGAAATTGACTCAACCTTAGGGACTGGAAGTCGGGTTACCATTAAAGTTCCGCTGACCCTTGCAATTTTGCCGACATTGATGGTGATTGTAAAAGATCAACGCTTTGCTTTCCCATTGACAGCTGTAAGTGAAATATTCCATTTAGATCTGACTAAATTAAATATTGTGGATGGCCAAGAAACAGTGATTATCCGCAATAAAGCGCTACCCTTATTTTTCTTGAACCACTGGCTCATTAAGGACTCACCAAAAGAGCGGCCTGATAGTGGGCATGTGGTGATTATTTCGGCAGGTTCTCAACGTATGGGCTTTGTTGTTGATCAATTAGTCGGCCAGGAAGAAGTGGTGATTAAGCCTTTAGGTGGCCTGTTACAAAGTACAACGCCGGGGATGGCAGGAGCAACGATTACAGGTGAAGGGCAAATTGCATTGATTCTGGAAATTGCCGACTTAATCAGGCACTATGCCAAGCGTGTTATTGCCTAGCAAGAGGTGTAAAAAAAATCACAACTCACCCTCAGGTCCTATAGGGTTGTTGCGCTCGCCCACAACGGTATTTTTACTCCCATTTTCTTAACTTTTTAATCGGCCTGTTATTGATGCCTTCGTTTAGAGCCGCATTGCAGGAGTGACGACCCATTTCTTGGCGCTTAGTACACTCATCAATATACAGTTTGCAGAGTGCTTTTTCATCTTTTGTCGGCTGGCTGATATTTTGGCAATGTTTAACTTCTTTTTTTAACTGATAGTCAGGCATTTTACTAATACGCTGTTGTTGGTCGCACCCTGAAATAAACAGGATTGAGATAAAAACAGGTGTAAGGCCATAAGGCAGTTTATAGTCCATAATGTAAAACTGTTGAAGATTAATTATGTTAATTAAAGTATAAACAAAATTAAAATAAATAACGTGATGACTGGGAAGATGAAAAATTATATAGAATTTCTTTTATTTTTATCGTAGCCAGTGGCACTTATATCAGCAAATCTAAAGTGAGCGCTGAAAAGAAGTATTATTGACGCACAAAGTTTGATTGATCGTTTGAGCTTATCATACAGCTTTGGAGACACCTATATCGGCTTAAAAGCCTCTAAAAATTAGTCCAGACTTTTTATAAACTCATATGAGGCATCATGGCCTTCAGTGCAGTCTCTGTGGACTCTCCTGTCATTTCGCAAATCGCAAGAGCATGTTTTGTTAATTTTTCTGATAAATGGCGAGAGTAATGTTTTTGGGCATTGATCATGGATGCTGGATTATCAAGGTGATCAAAGTCTTTAAAGTACTGTTCTGCGCATTCGTTACACTCTTGAATCAGCTTTAGATTTTGATTCATCAGATTCAAAAAGAGTTCAGAGGATGCTTTGATTGTTTGGCTAGAAGATTCTAACCATTGGTTTGGTTCTGGCTGATTTGTTCGCATGTGTTGACCTTTAATAAGAAAGCAGGGCTTGTTCTTGCCAGTATAGAGGAAAGTTCAAAAATTTAGAGAGAGTTTTATCTTTTTCTGTCATTTTTACTTGTTGTGTCGCTGCGCCGCTGTTCTTGCTATAACAATATCAGCCTAGCCTTTTAGTTACAATTACAGTCTAATTAATAATTTTGTCATAAAAGTGACAAAATTTTGTAAGTGTTCGGATTTACAATAATCATGTTTAAAACGGAAATTAGGTAAAACATGAAAACTAAATTATTAGCTCTTAGCTTGTTCACAAGTCTTTCAACCCTTTCTATCGCAGCTCAAGCAGTACCTTTGCAAAACTTAGATACATTAAAGCAAGGAATTGTGAAATATCACCAATCAGGCCAATATGATTACGATATTGCTCGTGTTATTGACCAAGCTCAGAGCTATTTGTCTGAGCGTGTTGCTGAAAATAAGGCAAGCGCGCACCCTAAAAAGCTAGCAATTGTGCTGGATATTGATGAAACATCACTTTCTAATTATAACGATTTGAAAAAAGTTAGGATTTGGTGGCACAAGTTTGCAGCAAGACCAAGCTGAAGGACGTGCTGATGATGTAGCGATTAAGCCAACTTTGGTATTATATAATTTTGCCAAAGCAAATGGTGTTGCCATATTTTTTGTAACAGGCCGTACAGAAATGTACCGTAAAGCAACGATGAAAAATTTAAAAGAAGCCGGTTATATTTCTTGGCAGCAGCTTGATTTAAAGCCAAATAGCTATAACAAACCGTCTGTCATTGATTATAAACAATCACGCCGTAAAGCGATTGAAGCAAAAGGTTATGATATTGTTTTAAATATTGGTGATCAATACAGTGATTTGGCCGGTGGCTATGCAGATCGCACCTATAAACTTCCAGATTATATGTATTATATTGCCTAATATTTTAAGACAACTAACTAAGCTGAAAAATAACTATTGACAATTTTTTTCAATAGGTGTAAAAAGGTAGTTAGCAGGCAATTATAAGCAAAGTGAATAACAGACTAACTTTTGATATGGCTTATATGTCTGGCTATTTGATTCGTTATATTCGAAAACTTAAATGTTTCCGCCAAGCCCTCTTACAAGGGGGCTTTCTTTTTTTAAGTGGTAAAGTTAAAGTAGATAATTATTTTCTATTCCATATAGTGGCGGTAAATATATCACTTTGCCACTCTGGCCAACGTTCTATATCAAAAGCGTTAAATTCTTCTAACATATTTAAAAGTATGGGTCTATTTTTTTGTCTTGGATTTCCATACAAGCTTGAGCAAATCCTTTTATTCTTTCTTCTGGATTGTTGTGCTGTTCAAAGTCAGAGTGGTATAGATAAGAAGCGATAAAAAATAAAAATATCCTATAGTCTAGCGGGTAGTCAGGCCCTTTTTCTCCAGATTTATTACATAAGAAGCCATTGCTGGGCTCTTTTATATGCTCATGAAATTTCTCTAAAATTCCCATTTTATACTCTTGAATATTTTTGTTTACTTTGTACTGAATTATAGTCGGCAGCAGTCTAATTGGTCCTTGTGAAAATAACATTAATTATAAACTCCAAGTATTCTTCTTGAAATTAAGTAGCACGTACGGCACTTGATCCATCTGATTTTTTTAACATTTGAAAGATAATTGTAGAACTTGCAGCGATGAGTGCAAGAAGAGTAAAACTGCTGTGAAAAGCATGTAAACTGATTGTGGTTTGAGGTCCAGTATTGAAATACCCCAGTGAAAATGCGGTAAAGCAAACGCCTAGATTAACTGCAAGTTGCTGTGAGAGGCTGGCAAGGCTAGTGGCTTTGCTCTTTTCCTGAGCTTGAATATCAATATAATTTAATGTTTGCATGGAGCTGAACTGTACTGAACAGGCCATGCCACCGAGAAAACATAGAAAAATAATAAGTAATTTTGGACTGCTTGGATTGAGGCAAGCAAATGCCAGTGAAATGACTGCAATAACACAAGGGTTAATTAGTAATAACTGTCGATAGCCAAAACGTTTTAATAACGGTTTAATAAGGAATTTTGCACTGATTAAGCCCAAGCCATAAGGTAAAATAAGCATGCCGGAAACAAAGGCAGAATAGCCGAAGTTAATTTGTAATAATAGGGGGAGAATAAAAGGGAAACTATTGGCTGTAATACGAACCCATAAACTACCTAAAACCGCAACCTTAAAGGTGCGTGTTTTAAAGGGAGTAAAACTTATCATGGGGTCTGTTTTATTTTTTGCATAAAAGTAATAGCTGATTAGAGAAATAATGCCAAGAATTAAGCTGACTTCTAGAGTTTTGAGAGAAATAAGAGGATTATTGGCAAGCGTTAAAAATAAATTAATTGCAATTAAACCAAAACCAAAAAGGATAAACCCTTTAGTATCAAATGGAGGTGTTTGGGCTGTATGGTTATGAGTAATCCAACGACAAGCAAAGAAAACGCCGAGGGCTCCGATGGGAAGATTAATAAAAAAGACCCAATGCCAAGAGAGATAACTAGTAAGCGCGCCACCTAATACTGGGCCGAACGCAGGTCCGATTTGGCCGATAATTGCCATATTGCTGAGTGCGTTGACCATGGCGCTTTTCTCAAAGGTTTTAATCAGAATGAGCCGTCCTGTGGGGACCATCATCGCACCGCCAAGCCCTTGAATAATCCGTGCGATGATAAGCATGCTCAAGCTGGATGCTAGGCTACACAAGAGTGAGCCTAATGTGAAAATGGTAATGGCACTGATAAAAATACGCTTGGTGCCTAATTTATCGGCAAGATAGCCACTGATAGGCATAAATAAAACAAGGCTGACCAGGTAACTTGTGATGGCTAGCTTTAAAGTCAATGGGTTGACCGTCAATGACTGAGCCATTTGAGGAATGGCTGTATTAATCACGGTGCTGTCTAGGTTTTCCATGAACAGACCAAAAGAGATTAACCAGGGCAGCATATTTTTTTATCTTTCATACTGTACGCCTCTTAGCATGTAAGCTATGCTGTTATCTTAACTTGTCCTGATTCAGTATTTGTAATACTAAATTCTTACATAGTTGTAAGTTAAATTTTCTATAGATTCTGTTGATAAGCTAATTTTTGTAATTTATGGTATGGTTTATCGGATAATTAAAGCTGATGAGATGATAATAAGGTAACTTAATGGCAGATAGACAGATTGTTTTAGATACGGAGACGACAGGTCTAGAAACGAAAGATGGCCATCGAATTATTGAAATTGGTTGTGTTGAGTTGATGAATCGACGCCTAACGGGTAATAATTATCATGTCTATATCAACCCCGAGCGCGCCATTGATGAAGAGGCATTGGCGGTTCACGGCATAAGCAATGAATTTTTGCAAGATAAGCCTGTATTTGCACAAATAGCCAGCGAATTTTATCACTATATCAAAGGAGCTGAGCTTGTTATCCACAATGCAGCTTTTGATATTAAATTTATTGATCATGAATTTAAGTTGTATGATCGTGTTTTTGATAAAATTAGTAATGATTGTGCCGTCGTTGATAGTTTGGCACTCGCCAGGCGTATACATCCAGGACAAAAAAATAATCTGGATGTTTTGTGCAGGCGTTATGATATAGATAATTCTAAGCGTGAGTTGCACGGCGCATTGCTTGATGCTGAGATTCTCGCCGAAGTTTATTTAGCGATGACCGGTGGACAAACTAGTTTATCTTTGGATCAAAATTCAGATCAGGCTTTTGGTGAACATGGCCAAATGCAAACTCAAGTGGCAGCGATACGACGTATTGATCGTGCGAACTTGAATTTAGTGGTTTCTTCGGCATCTGCTGAGGACATATTAAATCATAATGAGTATTTAAAGGCGCTAGGCAGAGAAGGTTGGGAATAGTTGTATTTTATATAGCAAGTCTTTTAAGGTAGCTATCGGCTTTTTCAAGCTGATTTTCATTAAAGACCTTTATGCCTGATGCGCTCAATAGAGTGGTGGTGACCCCTTGACCTGGAATTCTAGTGCCGTTAAATTTGCCACTATAAATAAAATGACTTCCACACGAGGGGCTATTTTCTTTTAGAATTGCAATTTTAATATTGTATTGCTTAGCGAGACCAAGGGCGCTTTGAGCGCCTTTTAAGTAAAGCTCGGTGACATCCGTGCCATCTTGATTTTGAATATGGCCTTGACCCTGAATGACAGCTGTGCCCGCTCCTGGTGTGGTAATTTCTGAGGGTGGGCGAGGAATTGTTGCCCCTCCCATCACCTCTGGGCAGCTGGTAATAATGCGTCCTTCCTCTTGCCAGCGCCGCAGGATGGGGTGATTGAAAAGTGCATTGCCACCATGGTAGCGGACATTAGCACCGACTAAACAACTGCTTATGAATATTTTAGCCTTTATCACCCTATAAATTACCTTCGATTGGTTTTAATAGGCTTATTCTAGCATAGTCAACTTCTCTTAGTATTATCACGAAGGTTGCCTCTTAGTCGTGATTAGATTTTATCGCGTGGGTTATGTCCATATCGCAACTACAGCCATTAAAGCAAACCCCAGGACAACATAACTGTAATGCTTTAAGTTGCAACACTTTTCAATAAGCACCGCACGATTAAGCCCATGCAAGGTGCCAAGATATAAAAATGTACCTGCCGCTAGTGAGCTAAATATCGGCTCGAGTGAATGGATATGAGATAATTTAGAAGAAATCACATCACCAAAGAGAATACCCAAGGGAGTCATTAGGGCAAAAAAGAGAAATAAACTCAGACTATATTTCATTTTTAGGTGACTTTTGCTCAATTGTATAGCTAGAGCAAAGCTCGCTGCCCATTTGTGGGCTAATATGGCAAATAAGATCACAGCGAATAGCGAAAAACTACCACTTAAGCCCAGCGCTGTTCCCTCGAGAAGTGAGTGAATAATAAGCATCAAGGTGGCAATAATCGCGAAAGCAGGGCTTTGTTGGTTGTCTTTATTTTTTTTTCAAATAAAACGCACTGCCTAAATGCTCCAGCCAGAGTAAGGCTAAAAAGGTAATACCGGCAAGTCAAAAAAGCAATTGGGTAGTCTACACCTGATGCAGTAAAATCATTGGCAGCATCACCTAGCATGTGAATTAAGCCTGCCCCGAGGAAGATGCCGGCGGCGAGTGCTTCACCGATGGGAATATGAACTATGTTATTGTTTTTTAATTTTTTTTAAATGGGTAAAAGCCTGCAATAAGAGTGATAGTTAAGATGATTAGGGCTGTAAGAATTTTTAACTCGCTAAGAAACATAGTTTAATCTACTTTTGAATGAGTGATAAAGGTTAATTTGGTAAAAGTGTTCTGTGTTAAGTTATTTTGGATATGTTATAACATAACATTTATTGTGACATGCTAACGGACACTGCACACATAAGCAAGTGAAATTTTAAATAATCCCTGAACTCTTTTGGTTCAGTGCATGAAGGTGACGTTGCTGCCTGGTTTTTTGCTTTTTTAGGCCGGTAATTTCATCTTTAATTTGGCTAATTGCTGCAGCAGCATCCTGGAGTTGTTTGGGGGAGAAGCTTGAGATCAGTTGGTCGACTTGTTGACCTGAACGGGTGAGTTGATGATTAGCAGCGAGTTGAAACCAGGCAAAAGCGGTTGTTGTGCTTTGTTTGATGCCTTCACCATTGAGGTAGGCGAGCCCCACACGGTATTGAGCAATTGCGACTTGGTTTAATGCGGCTTTATGGAGCCAAAAGAAAGCTTTTTCCTTGCTTTTCTTTAACCAGTAGCCGTCGTGGTATAAGGTACCTAACTGGAGTTCTGCGGTAGGATTGCCGGCAGTGGCGGCCAGGCGAATATTACTGATTGTTGAGCTTGGCTTTTTCGCTTGATAAACGGGAGCCATGTATTTAAAGGTTCTAATATAAGGGCCTTGGTCTCGGTTGTTGCTATTTTTTGCTAAATTTAAAGTGATCGCGGTTGATGCATTATTTACTTTTTCTTTAGCAATGATTTTTTTTTGCTGGGAAGTAAGATTAACGACTGTTGCAGGTTTCATTGTGGAGCAGCCTGCGAGCAGGGCACTTATTGTAATGATGCTTAATTTTATAGTGTTTTTATTGTTTGTTCGCATATTTACTACCCTACCTTAGCAGCCTATCATTCTAGAGCTTTTGCTATAAAGTGCAAGCCTTTCATTTTTTTATAAAACTTTGTTTTTAAATGCATTGAAGCTGTGATTGAAACGAGTTAAATAAATTATTTATTATAATTTTGTTTAGGGAAATATCCTTATCTTGTGTGGAGTCTTATACAGGTGGCTATTTTAAAACGATTGTTCTTTTCTTTCAAATATTAATTTTGATCGATTTGTTGTTTTTGTTTATTTTTTATATTTTTCAAATAGATATGGCTTGACTGCGCTCTATTTATATAGGGTCATGTTAAAACGTTATTTATTCAGGTTTATTGATAAAACCTTAAGAGAAGTGATTTGAGGTCATTGAATGAGGAGAACTATTTTCTTTTAAATCAGGTCCTAACTATGGGAGAGTTAGAACAAGAAAGTTGAAAGAGTACTGTTTTAGTATTATATTATGGCCCACAGTTTATCGTGTTTAGGAACGAAAATGTTAAGAGTGAGCAAAATGGCAGATTATGCCACAGTCATTATGGGGTTTTTTGCTCGCTGTCCAGAGAGTAGCTTTAGTGCAGTAGAGGTCGCAGAGAAGACTCAGGTCGCTTTGCCTTCGGTCAGAAAAGTATTGAAATTGCTTGTGTTAGCTGATGCGTTGACCTCTGTGAGAGGTGTCAACGGAGGATACCGCTTAGCACGAGCTGCGAGCCAGATTAGTTTAGCGGATGTGGTCTGTGCAATAGATGGCCCAATTGCTTTGACAGAATGCAGCCAGGAGTCTCAACAGTGTTATCATGCAGAGCATTGCGCTGTGCAACCGAATTGGCAATGGGTGAATCAGATTGTCTCACAATCACTGAGTGCCGTGTCTATTGAGGAGATGATCAAGCAATCAAACAAAGTTGCGCTCGCGTCTGAGTCTGATGAAATTACAATAAAAATATCGAATGTGAAAAAGGTGAAATAAAATGATGCCTAATGATAAGCAAGATATGGAGTCTTTAGTTAAACAAAACTATGAACATGGTTTTGTGACTGATATTGACTCTGAAACGATTTCACCCGGTTTGAGTGAAGAGACAGTACGAACTATTTCAGCAAAGAAAAATGAACCAGAATGGCTGCTAGAGTGGCGTTTAGAAGCTTACCATGCTTGGCGCAAGATGGCCGAGCCGACCTGGGCGCATGTTCATTATGACTCACCGAAATTTGAAGACATCGTTTATTACTCAGCGCCACGTTCCCAGCAAGATGGCCCAAAAAGCTTGGATGAAGTCGATCCAAAATTATTAGAGACTTATGATAAATTAGGAATTCCACTGCAAGAGCAGAAACGTCTTGCTGGGGTTGTAGCTGTTGATGTTGTTTTTGACAGCGTGTCGATTGCAACAACATTTAAAGAAAAGCTTTCTGAAGCGGGGGTGGTTTTCTGCCCGATTTCAGAAGCGGTGCGCGATTACCCTGAGTTGGTGAAAAAATTATTTAGGCAGCGTTGTACCCAAGCAAGATAACTTTTATGCCGCATTGAATTCAGCGGTATTTAGTGATGGCTCTTTTGTTTACATTCCTAAAGGCGTGCGCTGCCCTATGGAATTATCAACGTATTTTAGGATTAATGCCGCTAATACTGGGCAATTTGAGCGTACCTTAATTATTGCCGAAGAGAGTAGTCATGTGAGCTATTTAGAAGGTTGTACCGCGCCGATGCGTGATGAGAACCAGTTGCATGCGGCTGTGGTTGAATTAGTTGCACTGGATAATGCCGAAATTAAATATTCGACGGTACAAAACTGGTATCCCGGGGATGAGGAAGGCAAAGGGGGCATTTATAATTTTGTGACTAAACGTGGTGTTTGTCATAAAAACGCTAAGATCTCCTGGACGCAAGTCGAAACAGGGTCGGCAGTGACCTGGAAATACCCCAGTGTTGTGTTGCGTGGTGATAATTCGGTCGGTGAGTTTTATTCTGTTGCTCTGACGAATAATTATCAGCAGGCAGATACGGGAACTAAGATGATTCATATGGGTAAAAATACCAGCAGTACCATTATTTCCAAAGGAATTTCTGCGGGTAAAAGCTCGAATAGCTATCGAGGTTTAGTGCGAATTAATCCGATGGCCGAAAATGCCAGGAACTTTACTCAATGTGATTCTTTGTTGATCGGTGGAACCTGTGCTGCCAATACCTTCCCCTACATCGAAACGAAAAATAAATCAGCTCAGGTTGAGCATGAGGCAACCACCTCAAAAATCAGTGAAGATCAATTATTTTATTGTTTACAGCGCGGCATCAATGAAGAAGATGCAGTGGCTATGATTGTGAATGGTTTTTGTAAAGAAGTATTCAAAGAGTTACCCATGGAGTTTGCCGTTGAGGCGCAAAAATTATTAGAAATCAGTCTTGAAGGTGCTGTGGGTTAAATAATTATTAAATAAAAATTACTAAGATTATTGAGATAGAGAGTTGCCATGTTAAATATTAATAAAATTCATGCTCAAGTGAGCGATAACAAAGAGATTCTAAAAGGCTTAAGCCTTGAAGTACGTCCGGGTGAAGTCCATGCGATTATGGGGCCGAATGGTGCTGGTAAAAGTACATTATCTAATGTGCTGGCAGGTCGTGATGGCTATGAAGTGACTGCCGGAAATATTTGCTTTAATGATCAAGAGCTATTAGCAATGAGTGCGGAAGAGCGTGCTTGTGCAGGTATTTTCCTTGCTTTTCAGTATCCAGTTGAAATACCTGGCGTGAATAATGCTTATTTCTTACGTACAGCACTAAATAGTGTACGCAAAGCGCGTGGTGAAGCTGAGCTTGATAGCATGAGTTTTATGGCCTTAGCGCGTGAAAAAATGAAATTATTACAAATGGACCCTAAATTTTTAAAACGTGCTGTGAATGAAGGCTTTTCGGGCGGGGAGAAAAAGCGCAATGAAATTTTGCAGATGCTACTCCTTGACCCGCAACTTATTGTTCTGGATGAAACAGATTCTGGGCTTGATATTGATGCACTAAAAACAGTAGCAGGTGGTGTCAATCATATGCGGGGTAAAGATAAAGCGATTGTCATGATCACTCACTATCAGCGCTTACTTGATTATATCGAGCCGGATTATGTTCATGTATTAGCCGATGGAAAGATTATTAAATCGGGCGATAAAAACTTAGCATTAGAACTTGAAGAAAAAGGCTATGGTTGGCTGAACGCAGAAAGCAAGGCTTAATATTATGAAAGAAAATCAAGCGTTAGTTCCAGCTATATTTAATGACTATTACTTGCAGCATAAAATGAGTCCTCGTTTTATAAAGTTAGCTGAGTTTAAGGAGCAAGCTTGGCAAAATTTTATCTCTATTGGTTTGCCGCACCGGAAGATTGAAGAATGGAAATATACCGCACTCAGTCATTTTGAAAAATTAAACTTTGAAAATAAAACAGAAAAAGATAGCAGTATTACTATTGATTCAGCACTGATTGATGCGCACCGTGTGCAAGGTGCAAAATTAATTGTTTTTATTGATGGGGTTTATTCGAATGATTATTCGGATACGCTAGATTTTCCTGATCATGTAATGATAAAGCCGATTTCTGAGTTATTAGGTGCTGATTATCAAACATTGTCGACATTATTAGAACGCATAGAAGTGAATAATAACCATATGATGGCGCAATTAAACTGTGCTTTATTTGAAGATGGTTTATTACTCAGCGTGCCTAAAAATGCTTGTATTGAAGAAATTCAATGCTTACATATTTCGACGGGAAATACATTAAGCCATTATTGCCATATCGTTGATCTAGGTGAGAATGCCTGCGCGACCATGATAGAAACTTTTGTGAGTGTGGGTGAGTCTGCCGGGCTGACTAATTCTGTGACAGTGGGTGATTTAGCGCCAGGGGCAACATTGAACCATTATAAGCTTTCAGAAGAAGCGGATAGCCAGCAGCATATTGCCGGACTTTTTATGAGTCAGGCGAAAAATAGCTTCTTACGTTGTCACCATGCGGCTTTAGGCGGGGATTTAACTCGCTATGATATGGACATTAAACTACGTGAATCTGGTGCGCACTGTTTACTCGATGGTATTTATATTCCAACCGGTCGCCAGCATGTTGATAACCATATTTTAGTTGAACACTTAGCCAGCCACACAACGAGTGAACAGCATTTTAAAGGGGTATTGGACGATAAAAGTCATGGCGTGTTTAACGGTAAAGTGATTGTA
The DNA here is from genome assembly GCF_001720395.1 of Piscirickettsia litoralis. Classification (NCBI taxonomy): domain Bacteria; kingdom Pseudomonadati; phylum Pseudomonadota; class Gammaproteobacteria; order Thiotrichales; family Piscirickettsiaceae; genus Piscirickettsia; species Piscirickettsia litoralis. The sequence continues at coordinate 589,728 of NZ_MDTU01000001.1, read as the reverse complement.
CATAAAGACACTTCGCAAATTGTGGCGCACCAGTCGAACCATAACTTACTGTTATCTTCTAAAGCTGAAATTGATACTAAGCCGGAGCTGGAAATTTATGCGGATGATGTGAAGTGCTCACATGGCGCAACCGTTGGGCAGCTCGATGAAAAAGCACTGTTCTATTTAAAAAGTCGTGGTGTGGCCGAAAGTGAAGCCAAAGGCTTGCTGACCCATGCTTTTGTCAGTGATATTATTGCTAAAATTACGGCCAAAAATGTGCATGACCGAGTGGAAAAAGTTGCGAAGGTGAAAATGAATCATGCTGTTATGGGCTTTGACGAGGCTTGAGGGAAAATAATTATGTTTGATGTTGAGAAAATACGTCAGGACTTTCCGATTTTAAGTGATACTGTGCATGGCAGGCGCATGGCTTATTTGGACAGTGCAGCGACAGCGCATAAGCCACAAGCGGTGATTGATGCCGAACTTGATTTTTATAAGCATTATAACTCAAATGTCCATCGTGGCGTGCATCATTTAAGTGAATTAGCGACAACACGTTATGAAGCTGTTCGTGAGGATGTGCGTGAATTTATTCATGCGACGAGCCTAAAAGAAATTATTTTTACCTCAGGGACGACTTCTGCGATCAATACAGTGGCACAAAGTTTTGCGGCGGCGTTTATTCAGCCAGGTGATGAGATTATTATTAGTGCAATGGAGCATCATGCTAATATCGTTCCTTGGCAAATGGTGTGTGAGCGTTATGGTGCTGTGCTTAAAGTCATTGAGATTAATGAATTAGGCGAGTTGGATCTAACGTCTTTTGAAAAGCTATTAACAGCTAAAACAAAACTTATTGCCATTGCCCATGTTTCTAATGTGTTAGGGACAATTAATCCGGTTAAAACGATTATAGATAAAGCACATGCGCAAGACGTTCCAGTGTTGTTAGATGGTGCTCAGTCTATTGTTCATCAGAACATTGATGTGCAAGAGCTAGGCTGTGATTTCTTCGTTTTTTCGGGCCATAAGCTGTATGGACCGACTGGGGTGGGTGTGCTGTATGGCAAAGAGAAATGGCTAGAGCGGATGCCGCCGGTATTTGGAGGCGGTGATATGATAGAAACCGTATCTTTTGAAAAGACTCAGTATGCTGATTTACCGCAGAAATTTGAGTCTGGGACGCCGAATATCGCAGGAGTGATCGCTTTAGGTGCTGCTGTTAATTATATGAAAAATATAGATATTAGCTTAGCGGCCGCGCATGAAGCGCAATTGTTGCGGTTAGCGACTGAGCAGCTTGAAGACTTCGGTGTCCAATTGATAGGTCAAGCAGAGAAAAAGGTTTCCGTGATCTCATTTGTAGTGCCAGGGGTGCATGCTCAGGATGTGAGCATGGTGCTTGATCAGCAGGGTGTGGCAGTGCGTACTGGACACCATTGTGCAATGCCTTTAATGGCAAAGTTTAAAGTGTCAGCAACGTTGCGAGCGTCTTTTGTTCTTTATAGTAATATTGAGGATGTGGAGCAGTTAATGGCTGGTATGCAGTCGGTTCGACGGTTATTGATGTAGAGGTAAAAATAGATGTCAGAAGGTGTGGTTGGTTTTGATCCAAATGAGGCCGCAGATATAAAAGTGACCGAAAATGCAGCACAGCATTTTTTAAGTGTACTTAATAAAGAAGGAGCGAAAGCACTGAGGCTCTACATACGCAAAAGTGGTTGCTCAGGCTATCGTTATGAAACTGATTTAGTGGATGATGGCAAGGAAGGTGATGATCGCCTAGATTTAGAGAGTGGTTTGACGCTGTATATAGATAAGACAAGTTTGCCATTAATTAATGGAATGACGATAGATTATGTCGCACAGCCTTTGGGGCAGTCTAAAGTTGTTTTTCACAACCCTCGTGAAGCGGCAGTATGTGGCTGTGGAGAGAGCTTTACGGTAACGACGGAATGAGTATGAATCATCGATATGAAGTAGTTATGATTGCACGTGAGTGCGAAGGCCATTTGATTCCAGCAGGGGATAATGTTGTATTACAGCCCGGGACTGAAGCGATAATCGCTCAGGCTTTAGGTGGAAGCTATACCTTGAATGTGAATGGCAATTTAATTCGCCTGGATGGCAAAGATGCTGATGCGATTGGTAAAGAGCCCATATTGCCGATTGTTGATGATGGTCGTCAATGGACTCAAGAAGAAATAGAAGAGCATATCTGGAACCAGTTGAGATTATGCTATGATCCTGAAATTCCAGTTAATATCGTTGATTTGGGGCTAATTTACGACTGTCAGGTGATGCCGGCTGAAAAAGGAACTTTCTTTGTGCAGATTAAAATGACACTGACTGCACCGGGTTGCGGTATGGGGCCGGTGTTGATGGCAGATGCAGAAACAAAAATTCGTCAAATTCCAAAAATTGCTGAAGTGAATGTCGAGCTTGTTTTCGATCCGCCGTGGTCGCGAGATATGATGACTGAAGCGGCTCAATTAGAGCTCGGTGTCTTTTAAAAGCCAAGAGTGAAGTCTCTTGGTTCTTTCCGGTTATTTCTTTTTTTGATTTAATTTCAATTTATTGATTTTTCTTTAAACTGCATTTTTTTCGGGTGCAGTTCAATATAAAGGCGAATGATGTTTGAATATATAGTTATTAATTTTTTTGAATGGAGTGAATTATTTTTATATGTTTCAAAGGATTTGTGGTTTTTAATCAAAAGGTGATTTTT
>NZ_MDTU01000001.1:574143-586524 GCF_001720395.1 Piscirickettsia litoralis | reverse complement strand
AAGTCGGTCGCCCTAAGAAAACTGCAACGGTGAAAAAGGCTGCCGCTAAAAAAGTCGGTCGTCCTAAGAAAACCGCAACAGTGAAAAAGGCCGCTGCTAAAAAAGCAGGCCGTCCTAAGAAAACGGTTGCAATCAGAAGAAAAGTAAAAGCTAAAAAATAATAGTAGTTTTTTGTCCTTTCTAAAAGCAGAGTGACTTGAGCGCTCTGCTTTATTCTATGTAGATCAATATTTTCCTTGACATTTATCCTGTAATTCGCTTTTAATTGTTATGGCGCATGTGCTTATATGTATATGATATAACGGTACAAATATTTCACTGGCTTTAGTTGAGAATGAAGAAAGCTTAATATGTTTTGTGTGGGTAAGCACATGTAAGTTAAACGTAGATACGGCGCTAATTGGGTTAATTCTCTGTATACAGAGCATATTATGGCAGGAATTCAATTGAAGTTAAATCAGCATGAACAACGTAAACGTGCCGCTTACAATGAGAATAGCCTTTGTCAGTGGAAGATTGAGGGGGAGTATTGCATTTTAGGTAAAACGATAGGAATTGATTTTATAATCTCAGCAGCTGCCTCTGATGCTCGCTTTGTTGCTGCAGATGCCGTTATTGAGCATGTAAAAAAATGCCATGGCCGTCATCTAACAGGCCCTGAATCAGTCAATATTAAGCGCTTTTTTCCTATGTGATTTTCTCTGGCGTTTGTTGAAGGTTCGTCGTTATTTAAACAGAAGCTCTTGTCTCTTGATTGAATAGCCAGTGTCGTATCTTATCAAGGTTAATATTTTCAAAATTATTCTCACAGCACAAGCGAGCGTATTCTGCGACTGTATTCATGATTTCCTTACTATTTGTATCAAAATTAATGACCTGCTCATCATGTGGAGTGTGCATTACTAAATTATTACCGTCAACAGAAAAAGTGAGCACCTTTTCAACATTAATTTGAGTACCGTTAAATGTAATTATCATCGGACTGGCTCTTATAGCAAAACGTCAAGAAGCTACGGCCTAAGGCGAATACCCCAAGGGCTCATAGTGTTAGCTCTATATGCGAACATACTCCTATAGACAATTTTCTTGCTTAATAGTTTTGCTTTTATTCATTAGCATAGGGTGTACAGTAATTTTACCTTCAATCTGGGTAATTTGAGTGATTATACTTGAGGAAAACATAAGCACTATTCCTGAAAGCCAGCGTTGGCTTTGGCATGCAATTGATCACTCAATCCGCAAAATTCTTGCTTATCATTTTGGTTGACGTCAAAGATGAGGCATTAATTGCGCTTAAATCAAAACTTTCATCGTTTAACATTTGTTATTGTTATGCAGATGCTCGGGGCTTTGATCTGAGTATTTTGTCAGAACACCCTTATTTCATTGGCAAAAAGCGCGCAAGTCATTGAGCGCAAGTATTTAACCCTAAGAGCCCGAATTAAGTGCTCATAGGAAAAACCATTTGCTTTTCGCAGAGCGAAAAGATGCATGATGCGATGATTGATTTATTCATTAATGAGTCCGAGTTTGGCAAGACAATTTAATTGAGCAATCAAACGGGTGCATGACCCGCTATCTTTAGAGTATTACAAACGAGCTCGGCTTTTGCTTTAAGAAGGTCTTCACATTCTGGGGGTTCTCTTGTAGTTTTCGCTTGAATCTTGAGCGGGCTGACTTTCTTGGCTAGGACGCACTACTCGTTGAGAGTCCGTTATATTGTATAATTAAGGGTATCCATTAAATCGGGGCAAGGCCATTTTGATTTTAAAAAATGCATGCTACACTTGAGGGGAGTGCCGGTTAGAGCACGGCGATAACAATGATTATTATAAAGGAGCGCTAAATATGTCAAAAGGGCAGTCATTACAAGACCCTTTCTTGAATACGCTACGCAAAGAAAAAGTTTCTGTTTCTATCTATCTTGTTAACGGAATTAAGCTACAAGGTCAGATCGAATCTTTTGATCAATTTGTGATTTTACTGAGAAATACAGTCAACCAAATGATCTATAAACATGCGATTTCTACGATTGTGCCGGCTAAACCGGTAAAATTGCCTCAAGGGCCCCAAGGGGATGGACCTAACGGTAACAGTGAATAATTTGGCTTAATTTTGGACAAATCGCTGACTAATCAGAAAACGCTGCTGGTTTACCTGACTGTTCGCTCTCTAGAAAATACAGGTCCTCTTGTTGAGTTTCGTGAGCTTGTTGTTTCTGCCGGTCGCCATATTGCGTGTGAAATATGCTTGTCTCGTAGTGAGATCCATGCTGCTTCTTTTCTAGGTGAAGGCCAAGTTACTCGAGTTAAAGAAGAGCTTGCCGGTTATGATGGCGTTGATGAGGTGATTATTAATCATGCTTTAACCTCCGTACAAGTGAGAAATCTCAGTAAAGCCCTATCTTGTCGAATTCTTGATCGGACAGACCTAATTCTTGATATTTTTGCGCAGCGTGCGCGAACTTTTGAAGGTAAGCTTCAAGTTGAGTTGACTCAGCTGCAACATCAAGCCACGCGTTTAGTGCAGCAATCTGGCCACTATGATCAGCAGCGAGGCGGCATTGGTGTGCGGGGTGGTGCCGGTGAAACCGGTTTAGAAGTGGATCGTCGAGTTTTGCGCCAACGCATTACTAAAGTAAAAAAGCGCTTGGAGCATATTCGTGATAGCCGTGAGTTGGGGCGTCAACGTCGCCAGCGTTCGCATTTGCCAACGATTGCTTTAGTCGGTTATACCAATGCAGGGAAATCGACCTTATTTAATGCGTTATCACAAAGCAATGCCTATGCGGATGACCGTTTGTTTGCAACACTAGATCCAACCTTAAGGCGGGCGATTGTTCCCGAGTTTGGTGAAGTGGTATTAGCTGATACGGTTGGGTTTATCCAGCATTTACCGCCTCAGCTCATTGATGCCTTTCGAGCAACGCTGGAAGAAACGGTACAAGCTGATTTGTTATTGCACGTTGTTGATGGTGTTAGCGAGGATTATTTATTACGGATAGAACAGGTTAATGAAGTTCTGGCTGAAATTGGTGCTGACAAAGTCCCTCAGCTTTTAATATTAAACAAGGCTGACCTGCTTAAAAACAAAGTGTTAGAGTGCGATCACCGGGGAATTTGGCTGAGCGCAGCAAAGCAAACGGGGTTTGCTAAATTATATGAAAAAATACTTGATCAGGTCGGTGGTGAAGCGGTGGATACGGTTTTGCGCATTCCGATGAGTAAAGCGGATGTGCGTGCGGAACTGCATCGCTTGCGTACAGTGCGCTCAGAGCGGTATGATGAGAACTGGGCATGGATTCATGTGAAAGGCTCGTCTACGGTTTTAAGTCATGCGTTAGATCGCTATGGCCTTTCATTGACACAGTGTAAGCAGTACTAGAAAAACTCTGGAGGAACCTATGGCTTGGAATGAGCCTGGACAAAACAATAATAAAGACCCTTGGGGCAATAATAAAAATAACAAACGTGATGATGGGCCGCCAGATTTGGATGCGGTTTTGCGTAAAATTACAGGCTCCCTCCGGCGTGCCTTAGGCTTGGGTGGTGGCAATGGTGGTAGTTCGTCTTCCTCAGGTGGTGGCAGCTCAAAAGGTGGGATGATATTGGCGACAGTTGCTGGTGTTATTTTGCTAGGGCTATGGGCGGCTTCTGGGTTTTTCGTCGTTCAGCCTGCCCAAGAAGGTGCGATTTTACGTTTTGGTAAATTTATCGAAACCGTTGGGCCAGGTATGCATTGGATACCGACGTTTATTGATTCACGCAAAGTTGTTAATGTTGATCGGGTGATGTCATTTAAAACGTCGGGTCAAATGTTAACGAGTGGTGAAAATATCGTCTTTGTTGATGTGGCCGTGCAATACAAAATTGATACAACACCTGGCAGTAATGGTTTGAGGGATTTTCTTTTTAAAGTCGATGATCCTGTAGGAACATTACGTGAGGTGACTGATAGCGCGGTTCGTCAGGTGATTGGTGAGTCTGATTTAGACGAAGTGTTGACCACAGGCCGTGAAAAAATTCGTCAGGAAATTAAGCAGCAAATTATTAGCACATTAAAACCGTTCCAAACAGGTTTAGAAGTGACTGATATTGCGATGCAGCCGGCAAAAGCGCCTGAAGAAGTAAAAAGCGCTTTTGATGATGTAATTAAAGCACGAGAAGACAAGGTGCGTGTGATTGATTTGGCGAACGCTTATGCCAATAAAATTGTACCGATCGCTCAAGGTAAAGGTGCGCGTTTAGAGGCTGAGGCTAAAGCCTATAAAACTAAAGTGACTGACGATGCACGCGGGCAAGTGGCACGTTTCAATGCTTATTTACCGGATTACAAAGCGAATCCAAAATTATTGAAAGAGCGCTTGTATTTACAGTATATGGAAGGCATTTTAGGTAAAAACCAAAAAGTGGTGATGGATACGAAGGGAGGAAATAATTTATTTTACCTTCCTTTAGGAGAGATGTTAGGGGGTAAAAACGTAACATCGTTTAATCCTGCGACCTTGCAAAATCAAGTGAATAACAGCCAGCAATCAACAACGTCATCATCAAATAATCGTAGTAGTGCTGCAAATAATCAGCGAACTGCCTACTTACGTTGGCAAGGAGCACAATAATGCAAAAAAGTATGGTTGGAGTGGCTGCGCTCATCATTATTGGCGGTCTTGCTTATAGCTCGATGTATACGGTTGAGCAAGGCTCACGCGCTTTACTGGTTCGTTTAGGTAAGGTTGAGCGTCAGGACGGTAAAGTCGCCTTGAAAATGCCAGGTCTACACTTTAAGTGGCCAGGCGTTGAGGGTGTTTTAACCTTTAATGCGCGGATTCAAAATTTATCGATCGATGCATCACGGATCGTGACTAAAGAAAAGAAAGACGTGATCGTTGACTCGTTTGTTAAATGGAAAATCGATAACTTTGAGCGTTATTATACGGCAACAGGCGGTGATGCTTTAAGGGCGCAAGTGCTGATTCGCCAACAAGTGAATGATGGTTTGCGCGCAGAGTTTGGTAATTCGAGTATTCAAGAGTTGCTGGCGGGAGGAAAGCGTGATCAGGTGATGAAAGGGATTCGTGATACGGTTGAGTCTAAGCTGACAAACTATGGTATTTTCGTCGTTGATGTGCGGATTAAGCAAATTAATTTACCGCCTGAGGTTGCTGATTCTGTCTTTGCCCGTATGCGAGCAGAACGTGAGCAAGAAGCATCGAAAATCCGTGCTGAAGGTCAGGAACAAGCCGAGATTGTTCGAGCGAAAGCGGATGCACAGCAAACTGAGATTCTTGCTCGTTCAGAGATGAATGCGCAAAAACTTCGTGCGGCAGGGGATAAAGAAGCAGCGTCTATTTATACCAAAGCCTATTCGGTCGCGCCTGAATTCTATAGTTTTTATCGTAGCCTAGAAGCCTATAAGAATTCGTTTGATAATGGCAGTAAAGAAAGCGTCTTTGTCTTGCAGCCAAACAGTGAGTTCTTTAAGTACTTTAACTCTACAGGTAAAGGGTAAAGTAAGGGCTAAACTTGGCTTGAGAAAGTCTATTGCCTGATTTGTATCAATACTTGTATAAAAATGCTGTGTTGTGCAGCATTTTTTTCGTCTGCGATAAATGTTTAGTAAATAGCACAAAAATCTGTTATATTGACTCGGTTTTTGTGTAAACGAATTTGATTAATCTTTAAGCACAGCTGAGAGAGAGCTAATGGGTAAAAATATCATTGTATTGGGCAGTCAATGGGGTGATGAAGGCAAAGGGAAAGTTGTTGATTTATTGACAGATAAAGCAGATGTTGTGGTCCGCTTTCAAGGGGGCCATAATGCAGGCCATACTTTAGTTATTAATGGTGAGACAACAAAATTACGTCTTATTCCTTCGGGTATTTTACATGCACACGTGCGTTGCATGATTGGTAATGGGGTTGTGTTATCACCTGCAGCCTTGATCGAAGAGATGCAAGAGCTTAAGTCTCGTGGTATTCCTGTAGAAGAACGTTTAAGCATCAGCCATGCCAGTCCATTGATTTTACCTGTTCATATTCGTTTAGATCAGGCGCGTGAAAAAGCACGTGGTAAATCAGCCATTGGAACGACGGGTCGCGGGATTGGTCCTGCTTATGAAGATAAAGTGGCACGTCGTGCCTTGCGTGTGGGTGATCTTGTTCATTTTGATCGTGTTGAGCAAAAGCTTAAAGATATTCTTGATTATCATAATTTCACTTTGGTGCATTACTTTAAAGAAGAGCCTGTGAGCTATGACGAGTTACTCGCTGATCTTAAAGAGTGGGCTAAAGTCATAGTGCCGATGATTAGCGATGTAGCGGCTGAATTAGAAGTTGCTCGCCGTGCGGGTAAAAACATTATTTTCGAAGGCGCTCAAGGTGTATTCCTCGATGTTGATCACGGGACGTATCCTTATGTGACCTCATCGAATACAACCGCAGGTAATGCTGCCTGTGGGACGGGTTTTGGTCCGTTATATCTCGATGAAGTGTGGGGCATGACCAAAGCTTACACAACACGTGTTGGCGGCGGCCCTTTCCCAACGGAATTAGATTGTGAAATTGGTGAACGCTTAGCGACTGTGGGCCGTGAGGTTGGCACGGTAACAGGGCGTTCACGTCGTTGCGGCTGGTTTGATGCAGTTGCTGTGCGCCGTTCTGTACAAGTGAACAGTTTTTCTAGTTTATGTATTACTAAATTAGATGTCTTAGATGGTATAGAAACATTAAAAATCTGTACGCATTATGAAATGGATGGACAAAAATTTGATTTGCCGCCGGCTGATGCTGCTGATTATGAGCGCTGTGTACCCGTGTATGAAGAATTGCCCGGTTGGACAGAGTTGACTTTAGGTGCAACTGAATGGGAAAAGCTACCTGTAAATGCACAAAACTATGTGAAACGTATTGCTGAGCTGGTTGAAGCACCATTGCACATGGTATCAACCGGACCGGACCGTTGTGAAACGATTATATTAAAGCACCCGTTTGAAAGCTAATTGCTAGATGAAAGAGGCGCCAGTGGGCGCCTTTCTTCTTTATGTCCTTTGGAGATTCCCTTTACATGTTTCAGCTTAAGCATTACCAGACGACTGTAAGGACAGAGGTCATTGCAGGGATAACAACCTTTTTAACGATGGCGTATATCGTCATTGTAAATCCCAGCATCTTAGCGACAACGGGTATGGATAAAGGAGCGGTGTTTGTTGCAACCTGCTTAGCGGCAGGAATTGCAACATTGGCAATGGGCTTGTGGGCGAATTTCCCAGTCGCGGTGGCCCCGGGGATGGGAATGAATGCCTACTTTGCCTTTGTTCTGGTCGGCGCTCAGGGCTATAGTTGGGAAAGTATGCTGGCGGCGGTATTAATCTCCGGTATTCTCTTTTATATCTTAACCCTATTGCGTTTTCGTCATTGGTTAGTCGAAGCGATTCCAGAGCCTTTGGTTTTTGCGATTACCTGCGGTATTGGGTTATTTATCGGTGTGCTCGGTTTGAAAAGTTCGGGAATTATCGTCAGTAGTCCGGCAACACTAGTCACTTTAGGGTCTTTGCATAGTCCAGAAGTGTTGCTCAGCTTGCTTGGCTTTTTGATGATTGTTGTGCTGGATTATTATCGAGTGAAAGGGGGTATTTTAATCAGTATCATCGCTGTGAGTATGATTGGTGCTTTATTTGGCATCAGTTCTTTTCATGGTCTGGTCAGTATGCCACCTTCATTGGCACCAACTTGGTTACATTTGGATATCAACTCAGTCTTGCATGTGAGTATGATTTCAGCCATTGTAACGTTTTTTATTCTGGTATTATTTGATAATACTGGCACTATGCTTGGGTTATTAGAACAAGCCAATTTACATGATGAAGTTAAAGGCAAGCGGTTAACTCGGGCATTTTACATTGAAAGTATTGGAACGGCTTTAGGTGCATTATTGGGGACGACTAGCTTATCAGCTTATGTTGAAAGTGCCGCTGGAATTGGTGCAGGAGGGAGAACAGGATTAACGAGCGTTGTCGTTGGTGTATTGTTTTTTGCTGTTTTATTTTTTGCACCCTTGGCAACGGCAATTCCGACCTATGCAACTGCACCGGTATTGGTTTATGTCGCGATCCTAATTTTTCGTTGTATAGTTAAGATAGATTGGCAAGAGATCCGTGTTGCGGTGCCTTGCTTTATAACAGTGGTGATGATTCCATTGAGTTTTTCGATTTCAGATGGAATTGGTTTAGGAATATTAAGTTATTTGATAATTTATACATTGACAGGAAAAGCAAAAGAAATTCCCTGGGGGCTATGGCCGATAGGGGTGTTATTTATTGGGCTATTTTTTCTCGCCCATTAGAGTATAAAAATTTATGGCAAAAAATGAAGATAACAACTAAAAAAACAAAACAAGACCCTCACGCAAAACGTGAGGCGAATAAATATGAAAATCCAATTGCAAGCCGTGAGCATATTTTAGAACTGATTAAATCTGAGCAAATGGCTGTATCACGTCAAGATATTGCTGAACGTTTAGCACTTGTTGATGAAGACAGCTTAGAAGCATTACGCCGACGCTTACGAGCGATGGAGCGTGATGGTCAGCTTGTGCGTAAAAAAGAAGGTTATTACCCGGCAGATAAGTTCGAACTTGTTGAAGGACGTGTCCATGCCCATAAAGACGGTTTTGGTTTTGTTTGCTTAGATGACGCGGATGATGTGTTTTTAAGTGTTGGGCAAATGAAAGCCCTATGGCATGGCGACACGGTACAAGCACGTATTTCAGGCACGGGGTCGAAAGGTCGCCGTGAAGGCACCGTTGTTGATATTATTGAGCGTGGTGTTGAGCATGTCACCGGGCGGTTTTTTAAGTCAGCTAGAGGCAGTTATGTTGAGCCTGATGATAAGAAAACCAAACAGCGTATTTTTATCACGTCTGAAAATAGTGGCGGCGCTGAAAATGGTCAGATGGTGAACGTACTTATTACTTCACATCCAAGCTATCGTCGCCAGGCCGATGGTCGTGTTGTTGAAATCTTGGGTGATTATATGGCCCCTGGGATGGAAACCGATGTTGCCTTGCGGGTTCATAATATCCCTCATGAATGGCCTGAAGCTGTCCAAGAACAGATTAATAGCTTTAGTGAAGAGGTCTTAGAGAAAGATAAAAAAGGTCGAGTGGATCTAAGAGAGCTGCCACTCGTGACGATTGACGGTGAAGATGCGCGTGACTTTGATGATGCGGTGTATTGTGAGAAAAAGGCCAGTGGCGGTTGGCGACTTTATGTTGCGATTGCTGATGTTAGTCATTATGTGCGTAAAGGTAGTGCCTTAGATAAAGAGGCGCTAAAACGAGGTAATTCAGTCTATTTCTCCGGCCGTGTTGTGCCGATGTTGCCGGAAGTGTTATCGAATGGCTTGTGCTCATTGAACCCTCATGTTGATCGGTTGTGTATGGTCAGTGAGATGACCATCAGTGCAGCGGGGCGTTTATCCGGCTATAAATTTTATCAGGCGGTGATGCGTTCTCATGCGCGTTTAACCTACACCGATGTGAGTCAAATTTTAGAGCATGATGATACGACGTTAAAAGAAAAATATCGTGAATTAGTGCCGCATTTGCAAAGCTTATATGCGATGTATCAGGTACTGTTAAAGCGCCGTGAAGAGCGCGGTGCATTAGATTTTGAAACGACGGAGTTAAAAGTATTATTCCGACCCGATCGCAAGATTGATAAAATTGTACCGACAGTGCGTAACGAAGCGCATCGCTTAATCGAAGAGTGTATGCTCTGTGCCAATGTGGCAACCGCACGCTTTTTGCGTAAACATAAACTTGCAGCATTATACCGTGTTCATGAAGGGCCGAAAGCAGATAAAGTCGTTGATGTGCGCAAGTTTTTCTCTGAACTCGGCTTAACTTTGGGTGGTGGCAGTAAGCCGAGTCCTCAAGATTATTCGGCGGCACTAAAGTCGATTCAGGGTCGAGATGATTTTAATATTGTTCAAACCGTATTATTACGCTCTTTAATGCAAGCGGTGTATGCACCGGATGAGAAAGGTCACTTTGGCTTAGCTTACCCTGCTTATACTCATTTTACCTCGCCGATTCGTCGTTATCCGGATCTATTGATTCATCGTGCGATTCGTCATCAGCTGGGCTTAACCGGCGGTGTGGGCTATAGCGAAGAAAAAATGGCGCACTATGGTGAGCATTGTTCAATGACAGAGCGTCGTGCGGATGAAGCAACACGTGATGCATTAGATGCTTTAAAATGTGAATATATGTTGGATAAAATCGGTGAGACTTTTACCGGAACCATTTCAGCCGTCACTCACTTTGGTATTTTTGTGCAGATCAAAGATGTTTATATCGAAGGTTTGGTGCATGTAAGTCAATTGCAGGGTGATTATTATCACTTCGATGCCACTCGTCATTGCTTAATGGGTGAACGGACGAAGCGTTCTTATACTTTAGGTGATGAAGTAGAAATTATCGTGGCCAATGTCAATCTTGACACAAAGATGATTGACTTTTCTTTAACCGAGTTTTTGCAAGAAAATGCCCAAGTTAAAGAAAAATCTAAGTCTAAATCTCAACGCCGTAGATCAAAAACAACTAAGAAAAAATCAACTGAAGCTCAAGCGAAACCTAAAAATGGTAACGGCTAAAAAATTCAGCCTCAAAAAACAGCTAAAGATGGCAATAGCCAGGATAAGAAGGCTGCAGCGAATAAGAAAAAGCGCAAGCGTCGGAAAATTACATTAAAAGACAAACCCGCGAGTAATAAAGCTCAAGCGAAAAGTAAAACCAGTACAAAACCAAAAGTGAAGAAAAAAAATAAATGAAAAACTCAAAAGAACTCATCTTTGGCATTCATGCCGTGAGCGCCTTGTTAAAACGAGCGCCTGAGCAAGTTAAAGTGCTTTACTTATTGAAAGGGCGTAGTGACCCTAAAATTGATACGTTAGTTGACTTAGCCCGCCAAGGGGGAGTGACTATAGAGCGAGTGACACGCAGTGGCCTAGATCGCTTGGCGCCGGATCAAACTCACCAGGGAGTGGTTGCTCATTATGTGGGTGGACACAGCTATAATGAAGATGATCTGCATCGCATTGTTGAAAAAGCAGGCAAGGACGCTTGGCTGTTAATTCTTGATGGTGTTGAAGATCCGCATAATTTAGGTGCATGTTTGCGTACAGCAGAAGCGGCTGGGGTGACTGCGGTCATTGCCCAAAAAAATCGCTCAGCTCCTTTGAGTGCAACGGCACGTAAAGTGGCTTGTGGGGCTGCAGAAACACTTCCGTTGGTATTGGTGACGAATTTATCTCGGACTATAGAAAGTTTACAGCAAGAAGGTTTTTGGGTGACAGGTTTGGCTGGAGAAGCTGAAAAAAGTGTCTATGAGATTGATTTTTCAGGGCGACAAATCATTATTCTCGGTGCAGAAGGCACGGGAATGCGGCGCTTAACACGAGAGCATTGTGATTTTCTCGCACATATTCCAATGGCAGGCGCGGTTTCTAGTTTGAATGTTTCTGTGGCAACCGGGGTGTGTTTGTTTGAGGCGGTGCGTCAACGCCAACTAGGAGGAAAGTAAACAATGGCCGAATACAAACGCTATATGTGTATCGTTTGTGGTTTTATTTATGATGAAGCGGAGGGGTGGCCTGAAGATGGCATCCCTCCAGGAACACATTGGCAGGATGTTTCTGAAACGTGGCAGTGCCCAGATTGTGGTGCAAGCAAAGATGATTTTGAAATGGTTGAGATAGAAGATTAACCATGAAGCGAGCAGTGGTGAACGATTAGGCTATCATCTATATTTAGAATAACGAATGTGGGAGTTTGATCGTGCAGTTATTTGCAATTAAACGTTTGTTATTGATCATGTGTTTATTGCTCGCTGCGGTGGCTAATATCACAGCTAAGTCTGCCGTTGAACTTTCTTATATTCATATTCGTCCTCAATTTTTGACTAACTTGCAAGGATCGACCAAGCATCTTTATGTTGAAGTGTCTTTATTAATTCCTAAAGACCCTAAAACTGAAGAAATTATTAATAATAATATGCCTCTGATTCGCAGCGCGTTAGTTGATTTATTTAGCGAACAAACTCTAGAAAAACTATCTAAAAAGCATGGGGTGAATGGCTTACAAAGTGAGGCGCTAAAAACAATCACGCGGGTGTTGACTGAAAATGCGGAAAGAGTCGATATTAAGCGTGTGTTATTTACTAAATTTAATTACAATTAAACATAAACCTATGCTTACACCTTTATTGAAGTGCTCTTTGTTTATACTCTGAGGTTATCAGTCTTTTTCTGGTTTTATCATGAACAGATATAAAGAAATTTTTTACACAAGAATGCCGTTAAATTCAAAGCTAATTTTTGATGG
>NZ_MDTU01000001.1:564982-573088 GCF_001720395.1 Piscirickettsia litoralis | reverse complement strand
AGAGTGTTTGTTGATTGAGCCTGCTTTTTCCTTGCCATCAGTAGCCGTAACGAGGTTACTTGATCAAGTTGCTGAATTAAGAGGCTACCCTGAAATTATTCGAAGTGACAATGGTCCGGAACTAGTTTCGAGCGATTTTAAGAAATGGGCCGAGCAACACAATATATTACTTTATCATATCCAGCCTGGAAAGCCTGCACAAAATGGTTTTATTGAACGATTCAATCGGACTTATCGCTAGGATGTTTTGGACGCACACTGGTTTTATAGCTTAGAAGAGGTACAGCAGATTACTGGGCCATGGATTGAGCAGTATAACAATGAACGTCCTCATGAGTCACTTGCGAATTTATCGCCAATTAACTTTAAAAAAATGAGAAATGAAAAGCACAGAAATTCCACTTTAGCACTGACATAAAAATGGGGGCTTTGTTTCTCATTTTTCAAGCTGTCAAAAAAGCACTCAACAGGCGCATTATCTAAACAGGAACCAACACCAGCCATTGAAGCTTCAATTTTATTGGATGCAGAAGTCTGGGGTATAAAGTCAATTGGTTTTCTGTTGGCATATCTGTCCATCGTTAATTATGCTCAAAGTAAGACTGTGAGGCAGCTTATTGTTTAGATTGATGTTTAAGATAATTTAAATTAAAAGGATGGAGTTTAGTCATGTGTTATCAGGAAATTTCAGCGCCAAGTGATCAGTGGATTCAGCTCGCAAATGAGGAAGCGTTAGAGTCTGTTAAAAATGGCGGTGGGCCTTTTGGTGCAGTTGTGGTTCAGATTGATAGCCATTCTGGGGAGGTGATACGCCACTGGGTTAACCGTAATCGTGTGACTTTGCAGCGTGATCCTACTGCACATGCTGAAATTGTAACTATCCGTATGGCAGCAGCGGAACTTGGAGTGTTCAATTTAGGAGCCATTCACCAGGATAAATCAAAGTTATTTCAGCCCAGTCAGTTGTCACATTGCGTGATATACAGTAGCACAGAGCCATGTCCGATGTGTATGTCTGCTATTTATTGGGCTGGCATCAAAAATTAATGTTTGCTGCGACTCGATTTGATGCTGCAGAGCCGGGCGTTGATTTTTCAGATGCAATGATTTATGAGGAGCTTGCTCGGCCTTATAGTCAGCGCCAGTATATGAAGGTTGAACGTGCTAGAACCGATAACTCTTTAGATGCGTTTGATTACTATAAAAATAATGAAGTTGAGCGCTACGGAGAGGCACCATAAATAGGGCAGCCTCTTCATAGTGCTATTTTTGCGAAAGGCGCCTGTGGGCCTGTGGGTTATTTTGAAAATATTAAAAAATTTTTGCTCGTGGTATTGAGCAGCGTCTATCGTAATTTCAAAGGTTTGAGCAAGCTTATCGTCTGTTATTAACTGTTTGGGTGTGCCTTGGGTGATGAGCTGACCATTTTTCAATACGAATAGATAGTCGCTGTTTTGAATTGCTTGATTAAGGTCATGTAAAACCCAAAGAATTGTTTTATTATGGTTAATATTCAGGTTTTTGATAAGTTCAATCATTTGTAACTGATGCTTAATATCTAAATAAGTTGTTGGCTCATCAAGTAAAATCAGAGGGGTTTCTTGGGCAAGAATCATTGCAAGCCAGGCACGTTGTTGTTGACCGCCAGATAATTGGTGCAAATGTCGTTGACGGTATTTTGTCATTTCTGTCACATCTAAGGCCCAGTGAATCACTTGTTGATCTTTGGCGTGAAGTCGTCTGAGCAAACCCTGATGAGGATAACGTCCAGCAACAATTAAATCCTCAACGGTAAACTGATCTGGAATGACTGAACGCTGAGGCAAAAATGAAATATACTTAGCGATTTCTTTGCGTTTGAACGTAGATAGCTCTGATTGATTGAGGTCAATATAACCTTGATTGGGTGTAATTAAACCGGTAAGCAGCTTAAGAAGAGTGCTTTTACCAGAGCCATTGGGACCTATCAGTGCTGAAATTTTTCCAGCGGGGATCTCTAAGGTAATATCATTAAGAATGGTTTGACCTTTAATTTTAAAATGTATATTAGCACAACTTAAGGGGCTTGGTTGAGGGGATATAAGTTTATTTTGTTGAGCAAACATAGTGATTAACCTTTAATAAAATGCATATCAGGTTGAGGGTGGCGTAGAAAGTTATGGTGGGAAATATTCCAAGCATAAGCACCAGCATGGCTAAAAATAACAATATCCCCAACACGTATGTGGTGAATATGGCGATTGTAAGCAAGTTTATCTTTAGGGGTGCAGAGTTGGCCGACGATATTTGCTGTTGCTTGTTTAAGTTCAGGTCGTGTATAGCTGTGAGGCCAATGCTCTATAGGCAAAATTGTAAAAGGGTGGCTATGACCTTGGGCATAGGGGGTACGAAAGTGATGGGTTCCTCCTCGGCAAATAATAAAGTTTTGATCGTGTGTTTCTTTGATATCGATGACTTCGATCGCATAATAACCGCAAAAAGCGCTGATATAGCGCCCACACTCAAAACGGATGGTTGTATTAGTGAGCTCTTTATTTTTAATTATTGTATCGAGCTTAGAGCAAAAATATCGCCAGTTAAATTTATGATTAGGATCATTATAATTAATGCCGATGCCGCCACCAACATTAAGGTGGTTAAGAGTTAGCTGGCCGTGTTTTTGTAGCTTTTTAAAGTAATCAAAATAATCAGCTATCAAGTTTAAGTGAGTTTCTTCACATGTTTGCAAAGAAGCAAGATGTAAATGAATACCTTTTAGATGAATATCATTTTGTCGGCTAATAAAACTTAGGCAAGAAATAAGTGTTTCTTCATCCATACCAAAGGGTGTTGGGCTTCCGCCCATTGTAAGCTTTGTTTTCGGTAGGGAAGGAAGTTCGATATTTAAACGTAGTAAAATATCGCACGATTGTTTATTTTTCTTGCATAAATCACTTAAGCGTATAAGCTCGAAAAAACTTTCGATATGGATTAACTCGACTTGCTTACTCTTAAGGCAAGCAGCTAATTCATCATTGGTTTTACCCGGGCCGCCAAAAATAATAGGGTGATTTGGAAAGTGTTGTTGTATCAGTTCTAGCTCACCTAATGAAGCGACCTCAAACCCATGCACATCTTCTGACAGTGTTTTAAGTATTGGAAGCTCTGAATTTGCTTTTGTCGCATAAAACATCTGACAAGATTGAGGCAATTCCCGGACAATTTCCTGACTATGCGTTTTAAGTGAATCAAGGTCATAGAAATACGAACAAAAGAGAGATTGATCATTATGACTTATTTTTTCATTTTTTATATTTTTAATAAGACCATGTATTTTTGATTGAATTGTAGTATTCATGATTTTCCAGGTTAATATTTTAATTTGTTGATTTTAATAATGGGTTGTCTAAAGGAATATATTTTGCTTTTTGTCTGCGCTTTTTAAAAATCGTGTTTTTAAGTTTGCCTTATAGGGCCAAGTTGGGTTAAAGAGTCTTTGCTTAAACTCTAAAGCTTGCTGGTTAGAAAGTTTGGTTTGGTATTTTCTTAAGGTGAGTGATACATTTTGCCAGAGTTTTTTTTCTAGATGTTCAGAGTTTTTACTGATAAAGTGAATGCTGCTTGATATATTGTTGATAAAAAGACAGTAAATAATGCGCTGCCAACTTTGATCAGTATTATAAGTCATTGATGATCGGGTGGCTTGGTCCAGGTGATTAAGAGAAATATTGCTGTATTTAGGGTTTAGTTTTGTTCCTTCTAAATCTCGTAAGTAAATATGGCAAGGGTATTCATCGTCTAACTTAATGAGTACATTCTGCAAGTGAGGCTCAAAGGTAATGCCATGGCACAAATAGTAATCTAAAATTGCTGGAATCAGTATGTTGATATAGCGGTTGAACCACTTAAGAGCAACTTCCTCATACGGACATTTTTCATGGCGTGCTAATTTAAGCAGAATTGTTTCAATCCAACTATTTTGATGGGGTTGGCTAGAAAATAATCCTACTGCAAGTAAAGGCTCTGAAGGTGATGTAATATCAGAGGTGTTTTGGAAAAGTGGGTTATCTCTTAAGATAAAGCCAAAGCCTTCTGTGATTTTTTTGTTTAATATTGGATTATTAGTAATAATCATATCCAGCTTTAGGCTAAATGCATGAGACTCGTTAAGTAGGGTGACAGATCGGTGTTTTTTGCTGAGGTCTTGAGTGTGTTGGTTGAGAATATGTGTGAGTTCTATTGCTGTTTTTAGTTCAGTTTCAGAGTTTTTACGGATACAGTTTGTTAAGCGTACATTGAGGGAGAACTTATAAAAGTATGGGTGGTTTTCCTGAAAAAGTGTGCGTACAGAAGAAGTCGCTGAAAAGTAATCACCTAATGGGCCTATGGGTTGAATATGGTTATTAATCAGCACTTGCTTGACTTCTTCTTGCTGCAATAGATATTGAGCTTGCCAAGGGTGAATAGGGTAGAGCAAATGATCTTCTTTTTCTATAATAACTGGAGGCAGCTGATGATTCTGATTGTACTTCCTTAATTGACTTTTATTAATTTTGAAATAGTAAAGTTGAAATGAGTTTGATAGTTCGGGTGAATAAATATGAATATCTTCCGCCTCAAAACCTTGTCTTGCTTTAGGTGTTGGGTGAAACTCATGACCAAAAACTAAAGATTGTTCTGATTGGATAAAGTTAAGATGATGGTTGTTCGGTCGTTGTTTTAAAAAACACTCCATCACTTGATAGCTTTGGATTGCTTGTTGTATAAACTCTAAATTAATAGATGATTCATGTTGTTTGGCAAGCGCATTTGTAATGGTTAATACTAAATCACTAAAATAAAGAAGCTTATAGTGGGATTTGCTCAGGCTGGATGTTTCATTACTTGAAGTAATAATTGGCACAGAAACATAGGTAAAGTGATAGGTTAAGCTCGGCTTATGTATCGCGATAAGGATTTTTTGGTGATCTGGTAGGATAAGTATTAATTGGTATTTTTTCTCAATAAGAGAGGCTCTATCATCCAGATAAGCATAAAGTGTGTCTTCTCGGTGTAATGGTAATAGCTTTAGCCCATGATTCGGCATTGCAATTTCGCGGCAATAGCAGTTTAATAATGCTTGAATAGAGTGACGTTCGGCTAAAGAGGTTGAGTCCATAGAGTAAACAGGATGTAGATTAGGCATGATATGACCTCGTAATCATGTGTTGACGTTTACACAAATAGATGCTTAGAAAAAGAGAAGTAATGAGTAAAACAAAGCCACCTATCGCAAAAGGTGCTGTTATTCCTAGTGACTGATAGCTGATGCCTGCAATCAAGCCTGCACAAACGCCTGCCCACTTGCTAATACTATCAAGCCAACCGAAGACTTTACCTTCTTGTTTTTGCAGCTTTAATGTTGAAATCATTCGATTGAGGCTAATAAATCCAAGGGTAATTGCAACGCCCATTAAAATACGCATTGTGATTAATATAGAAAAACTTGCTGTTAGGCTCTGCCAATAAAAACTCAAGGCTAAGATGATTAATGAAATGATAAACATCCAAGTCTGGTGTGATGGTTTTTGCTGATGTTTTTGCAAGGTAAAAATACTAATTAAGTAGACCACATGAGGTAAACCAAAAAGAAAGCCTAACATTACTCCAGAATGTATATCAAAGTGGTTTTGTAAAAGAGTAATAAAATAAGGAAAACTGATAACAGTGCTAAAATTAAATATAAAGCTTGCTAATAACAGATAAGGGTAAGGCAAGATATTTGCCTTTTTTTGATGAGCAGTTTCTTTTTCGAGTGCTGGTATGGGCTGATTGTGAGTTTGCTATTGACTTGTGTGTATTATCTTTAGGAACTGATAAATAAATAATAATTGCTGAAACTAAAGTGATAAGAGCAAGTCAAAAAATAAACGCTTAGTGGTGAAAACAGGTTAATAAGAAACCCAATTGCAATCGGAGCGATTAAAAGTGCGGCTCGTGCTGAAAACTGAGTGAGGTTCAATAGGTTACTTAACTGGTTGCGATTAGAAGTCGTTGCAAGATAGGCATTTGCTGCAGCCAGTGTTCCTCCTAACACACCCTGTAGGCACAACGAAATAATAAAAATGACTAAATGTCCGGATGAAAGGGCGGCAATTAAAAAGCTTAAAGATAGGCCAAGTTGTGCCCTTAGTAAGGCAGATTTCTTATTGACTTTATCGGCAAACTTTCCCCATAGTGGGCTGGCGATTGCTGTGAGCAATGTTGGCAGCACATATAAAAAGCCAACTAAAGGGGAGTTAACTAAGTGAAAAATTTTTATCTAAAATAATACTAAAGAAAGGAGCAATGCCTAGTGTTGCAGAGGCGGCAATAAAGTGGCATAGAATAACGCTAAATAGTGTAGATCGCTTTATCATAAGTTTTGCCACTTTAAAAAATTAGGTGCAGTTTTACCATAAAATTTATTGATATCGGCAGCTGCAGTCATCGATTTCGGAAGTAACGTGCCCGCAGTATAAAGGCGCTTTAGATAAAGATAATCATCTTGTAATAAAGCATGCCGGCAAAAATTAACATCTATGCCTTGTTGCTCGAGTTGATTGAGTTTATTTTCAATAGTTCTCGCCAGCTGGCTATAGGCTTGTTTTTTGGTCATTAAGTCTTCTTGTATCATCGGTTCAATGATGCAGGCAAGGTTTAGTTGTAAGATAATGGTCGTAAACATTTGGAGTAATGCTGTATTGCTTTCAGTTAAAATACGTTGATCCATGATTTTTTTTCAAATAGTCTTGTGATTGAGGTAGTGCCTTAATAAGGATTTTAGAGTTTATTCTTGGGGCATCGTTATCTTTAAATAATAAGGAAAGGTTTTTAGTTGTTGGGTTGATGACAAGTAGACTATTTTGCTGATTCGCTTCGAGTGCAACTCCATAAACTAACCAGAGCTTTAAGTGCGTATGGATAATAAGATTAAAGTAACTGTTTAAAAATTGATTTATATCTTTATTAAAGTGATCATCAACTAAATGTTGAATGATAAGCTTGCCATTATTTTTTGCACCTAGTGCAGCGATTGGAATAATCCAGTGGTTTTTTAGTTGCTCTGGGTACTGACGTAAAATAAAGGCAAGCATTGGCTGAGAGTTGACATGCATGCCGGTATGCTCTGAGGTTAGGGAAATGTTATTTCTTAGTTCAATATCTTGAGAGCGAATATATTCAAGCAAAGACTGGACCTGGTGGCCATCATTAATTGTGCTGGCTTTAATTGTGCGAATATTTTTAGTGCTGAGAGTTCGAATATCTAAGGGCAGTTTTAGGTGAAAATTATTATGATCTGTTATGCTTACCGTGCGGATTGATAAGGTTGGTTTGACTGTGAGGAATGAGCGAGGTGCTTTAATGAAAGGTAACTCTATTTCTTGTGAATTAAGCAGGCTTTTTAAACGTTGGATTAAAAATGGATGAACAGGAAGTAGCGTATAACGGTGTTGGAGTGATTGATTTAAGCCTACATCGGTAAAGCTTGGCCAAAATGAAGGAAGAGTGCCAGAGAGTGTTGATAAGGCTTTTGGTACAGCAATCCAGTTGAGTTTGAACTTAGCTTTAAATTCAGTAGTGTAATGATATAAGTCTTGTGTGTTAAAGCCTAATTTTGCTCTGGCGGTGGGATAAAGCGGGTGATCTAAAAATGAGGCAATATGATCACACTGCAATAGACTTGAAAAATTTTTATAATTAATTTTATTGATTTTATTGATTTTATCCTGGGATAAGTTTGTGTTTTGATGATTGCAAATTATAGTTTGGTATACAGCCGCTTTATATTCATTAATGGCAAATAAGAGAGGGCTGTTATCTCGAGTTTCATATTGTTGGTAGATCATTTTGAGCAGCGTAATCATTGCTGTGGATTGCTGATATTGATTATTTTTTTGATGTACCAAGTGGGAGCTGTCAATGACCATTTTTGCATAAAACAACTAGGTTGAATGGGAAAAATTATTTCTTGAGAGTTTAATTGGCACTGTAGCCAGTGGGTATTATTGAGTGGTGTGGGTAAATTGAAGTGATTACTTTTATTTTTTATTAAATTTACTATTTTTCCATTGTTAACACCATGAATATTTCTCTGATAAATGTATT
>NZ_MDTU01000001.1:556408-564957 GCF_001720395.1 Piscirickettsia litoralis | reverse complement strand
TTTCCTTTATTATACCCTCCTGCTCATTAATGAAATAGTGAATATGGGCAACTTGTTTTCTTTTAATTAAATTTTTTATAAGGTTTGCCAAGAAGGTAGTCAATAACTGTCTTAAAGTATTGTTGATTAAATAAGTCATCAAGCAAAAATTCTCTATAGTCACCTATGCTGCGATAATTAATTTCTATGATTTTGGGGCCTGTTGGTGTCCTGATAAATTCGGTATGGCAGGCACCAAAGTTAATGCCGAGCTGATTGAGTACCTGCAATAGTGCCGAGGTTGTTTCTGAGTCAAACTGATCAACCCATCTTGCACCTTGTTCGATAAAGTGAGGGGGGGAGCCTAATTCTATTTTAAAGCCCCCTAGAATTTGCAGTTTTTCTCCATTGCCGAGTGTTTCTATGCTACAGACTTGACCTTCGATAAACTCTTCGATAAGTAAACTTTTATTTGGGGATTGCTGCCATAATTTTAGGCAGTAGTCCATAAGTTCCGTGATAGAGTGTATTTTTTTTCACATCAATGCTGGCAACACCTAAACTTGGTTTAATAACGCAAGGATAAACGACCTGATTAATAACTTCTTTAAGCTGAGCTTGATTAGAGACTTTATAATACCAGAGCGTTTCTAAACCTAGTTCTGTGAGTCGTTCTCTCATTTTCGTTTTGTGCTTGGTAATATGACAGCTAGACCAGGATTTGCCGGGTAAATTATAGAAATCAGCAACAATCGCACAACTAGTTTGCAGATGATCACTATTACTAAAAATTGCGACTGGACTAATCTGTTCTTTGTCTAGCTTGGATAATACTTCGATGGGGTTAAATACATCACACTGTTGTATAGAAATATGACTGAGTAGCGATGTAAGAGCTTGTTTGTGCTCTTTAGGATGATCTGTTAATAATGTGACAGGGTAGCCTTGTTTGATAATTTCAGGTAAAAAACCTTGATTAATTGCTTCAGTCGTTACATGGGATAAGATAACAAATGATTTTTTCATGATATCTTCCTTAGAAAGTTAAGGATGCACTGAGAGTAAAAGAGCGCCCTGGAGCAGGTGTAATGCCTTGGCTGACATCAACATTACGGAAGAAATAACGCTCATCGAATAAGTTGCGAATTGAGAAACCCAATTGTGCTTTTGCGCCATCAGAGAGTTTAAAGTTACGAATGATTGCAGTATTCCATAGCCAATAATCTGGGATAGGGCCTTGTGTTGTTTGTTCAGTTGGAGTATTCGCTGCATCACTAAAAGCTGAGCCGACATAATAACCACTGATGTTATAGGTCCACTGTTTATAGTGATAGTTCGAAATTAAGCTAAACTGATTTTGTGAGGCATAAGGAAGTTGATTGCCTTTATTCTCACCTTGGGTAATTTCTGTATCTAAATAGGTATAGCCTAGAGTAAAGTCTGCATTTGGTAAGAATTCTGGGACATAATGAAGCTGAGTTTCGACACCTTGTTCACGGCTGGCGCCAATATTCACTAAGTCATTACCCTGCTTTTCGATTTTATCGCTGAAATCTGTTTTGAAAAGAGTAATGGTAGTATTGACCTGCTTGTTAAAGGCAATTCGAGAGCCTAACTCATAATTCCAGGCTTTTTCAGCAGCAAGGCTTTGACCATTACTGTTGGCAACTTGCGAGAGTTGAGGTGCGAGTAATGAGCGTTGTGCGTTGGCAAATAAATAAATCGGCTGACTAATTTGATAGCCAACGGTTAGGCCAGGCAGCAACTGTGAAAGGTTATTATTAATTGTAGAGCCGGCTAGTCGATCAGTAAAGTCTTGGGCGACTCTTTCATAACGCAACCCCGGTGTGATTTGTAGTCGATCATTGAGAAAGTAAAGTGTATCACTGGCATAAGCGGCATAGGCTTTTGTGCTTAAACCCCAGTTTCTCGTTGTTGCTGTTGTTCCGGTTGAGATGTCTTCTTTATAGACAGGGTAGCTGATTCCTTCATGGATATAGCGTGCACCGAGGATGATTTTTTGTTTAATTCCTGTATTTAGCATAAAGCTATAACGCGGTTCAGTGCCAAACACTAGGAAATCGCGAGGAGATTGATCAATGTGAGTTGGAGTGGTGCCCGCAGTGCCTGGGTCTTGCCAAATAAAATTACGATAGCTTTTATTAAAGTAATTTGTCCAGGTTAAGTTACTTGTTGGGGTAAAATCATGACTGATGACCAAGGAGGTTCTTAAAGCATGGGACTGATAACGGTTATCCGGCGTATTTGATTGGCGCCAATTATCATAATATTGCTCAGGTGTTAATGCGCCGGGAAGCTCAGCATCGGCATCATAGTATTGAATGCTGGTTTTAATTTCTGCTTTTTTCACTTGGCCAATAATCCGTATTTAAAAGAATATTATTAACTTTAGTGTTGGTATGCTGACGATCGCCATTGCCACGTGTGGCATTAAGTTGTAGCTGAGCACCAAAATTGTCGGTAATAAAACCACCCACACCAAGATAACTATTGGATAAAAATTGGCCTGTGGGTGCAGCCGTGACTGATTGCTTTAATGTTGTTGCTCTTTGGTTAGGAATTGGCTTGGTAATAATATTGACAACACCGCCAACATTATTTGGGCCGTATTGAACGGCCGCACCACCACGAACGATGTCGATTTTTTGCACTGTGTCCAGAGTCACTGGAAAAAGCGACAAACCGGTTTGACTGTAAGGGGCGAGTGCTAAAGGAATGCCATCAACCAACACTTGTAAATCGACACTGCGTAAGGGGTTTAAACCTCTGACTGAAATATTAGGTAAAACGCCAGTGCCTGAAGTTTCATCTTGTACTCGCATGCTCGGAACTTGACGTAAAACATCTTGGATTTGTTGAGCTCCGGAGTCTTCAATCTGCTGTTGAGTAATTAAATTACGCGCGCCTGGGTAGGTTTTGACTTCTTTTTTTCGTGCTAGAACCGAGCCAACTGCCATTAATAACCAGCGATTGGGTACTTGTGGCTTGAGCTTGCTGTAGCAAGGTGAGTGATAAGCTTGCAACAATGAGTTGAGTCGTTTTGGTCATTCTAATACTTTTCTTCATCAAGGGGAGTACAGCCATGATATTGTATTTCCAAAATTATTATTGATAATCATTCTCAAAAGTGAATTATACACATTAGTGTTTTTGAATCAAGATATTTAAGGAAAGTTTTTTCTGCAACTTGAACTTGGCTAGGCGCAGAAAAAGTTTATGATAACGATAATGATATTGATAATAGTTATTAAATATGTAAAATGAACTGGCTATTTTTTATTAGGGGCAGTCCAGTGAATATTCTCCAATCATTAGAAACTCTTTATCAGCAGGTGAGCAGTGTTGGCTTACTTTTGATTATCATGGGGGCCTTCACATTAAGTGTTTTATTGTTAAAAGCTTGGCAATTCAATCGATTACGCTTATCTAAGCTCAATTTTATTGAACTGGTAATACAGACAGTTAGAGCGGGGCAGTATGCAGAGGCATTAGAGCACTTAACATCGATTAAGCATCCGGTTGCAAGCGTATTACAGGCATTAATCCAGAAAAAATTCCAGCAACATGAGAGCACTCAACAGATTGAAACCGAAGTTCAGCGTGTTGGCGAAGCAAAATTATCTCAACTCGAGTCTTATTTACGCCCTATCGAAGTGATGTCCAACTTAGCGCCTTTGGTCGGATTGTTAGGAACGGTGCTTGGGATTATTATGGCATTTTCTGCGGTAAAGTCAGCAACCTACGTTGATCCTGGGCAATTATCAAATGGTATTTCTCATGCCTTAGTAACAACGGCTTTAGGCTTGTGTGTTGCGATTCCTGCACAGATTGGTTTTCACTATTTAGACAGTATCGTTGAAAAAGTGCGCCTGGCAATGTCAGATAGTGTGGCTCAGCTAATGCAGCAGTCTGCTATAGTCAAATGAACTCTATAAACTTTAAACGGCAACGCAAATCTGCTCGAATTAGTCTTGTACCAATGATCGATGTGCTTTGTTGTTTGCTCATTTTCTTTATGCTAAGCACTCAATTTGTTCGTTGGGGAGCGTTAGAGATCCAAGTTGCAGGGCGGGCTACGTCAGTAAACACTCAAGATAAAAAGCTAACTAGCATTAAACTTTATCTTTCTATAGATAAAGTACAGTTTCATAAAAAAGAATTGACTTTAGCCAAACTCACTCAGAAATTAAAAGCGAGTAAAGTTAATTTAAACAAGCTTGATGTTCGTTTATTTGTAAGTAAGAAAACGCAGTTACAGTTTGCTGTGGATGTCGTCCCAAAAATTACAGCAGTTAGGCATTAAAAAATGCAGTTTGAAAATAGTTATGTTTAAATCAAAGTAAAAAAAAGTATAAAGAAGTTGAAGCAGTATTTCCATTGATTAATATTATTTTTCTATTAATTGTATTTTTTTAGTTGCAGGGAGAATTAGTTCAAATCAATGGCAGATCACCCCGCCAGCAACAAATAAACAGGCAGCTGAAGTAGGCAAAGAGTGTACGGTTTATTTAAAAAGTAATACTGTTTCTTATAACAATCATCGTATTGATTTAAATAAAGAAAATAGTTTTTCTGAACTGAAAAAACAATGTGCTGATAATGGAGTTATTATTGCTTCGCCTAATGATTTGCCAGCAGAGCGTATGATTATGCTTCTAAATAAAGCAAAAGAACAGGGGTTTAAAAAAGTTAAAATTTTGGTAATGAGTCATTACTGATGGAAATAAAAAATAGCCGTATCCTAATAGTAATGCTTTTAAACCTATTTATTGTTTTCTTAGGGGCTGTTATTTGGCAGTCCTTTCAAAAGAATGTGCCTGCAGGAGGAATCGTTGGCCAAACCGTGACTATACAGTTGAATGGTGATTCTGTTGTTAACGATCAAAGAAAACGAGAAAATAAGACAGAAAATAAATTAGTAAAAAATATTAAAATTGATAATGATCAGGAAAAAACTAAAAATGAACCTATAATCAAACAAAAAAGAAAATTATAATAAAGTAAATGAAAAAATTATTAGTAAAAGTAAAGTTGAAAATAAAAATAAAGGGATTGAAAAAATAAAAAAAGAAAACCATCAAGAGGAGGTGAAAGTAAATCATGCTAAGCACCAGGCTCAAAAAAAATGACCAAATAGCTCAGCAAAAAAATACTAGAAAAAGCAAGTATTACTAAGCTATCCAGACAGCAAGCGCATAAAGGGAGTCGCCGTGAAGGGTTGGGGGGAGACAGTCTGTTACCACCTTCTTATTTACAGAAATTGTTAATTCATTTGCAGAACTACAAGTATTATCCACCTTTTGCCTTGCGCCGACATATTATGGGTGAGGCAAAGATAAAAATGACATTAGATTGCCAGGGACAGGTGAAGAAATACCGATTTGTGCAAAAGACAGGCAGTCAGCTATTAGATCAAGCGGTTCAGGAAATGATGAAGCAGGCGAACCCATTCCCTGCGCCTAAAGTGTGCCATATGGCATTTAATGTGGTTGTTCCTATCGAGTTTAAAATTTCAGATGCTTAAATTTAGGTCTTGAAACTTAGGAGGCTGATTCTATGAGAATATTAGTAGGTGCATTCATTGCATTGATGACCCTGTCACCCCTGTATCATGCAAATGAAAGTGGTGAAATTATTAATACGGCGATGGGCAAAGTGACTGTTAAAAGTGCAAAACGAGTGATTACTTTAGAACATCGTTATACTGAGATGGCTTTAAGCTTAGGAATCATTCCTGTGGGCGTCGCGGATATTAAAAGTTATCAGAATTATGATGGTATCGATGGAAAGAAACTAGATACTATTGAAAATGTTGGACAGCGTGCAGCCCCTAATTTAGAGTCGATTGCAAACTTAAGGCCAACCTTAATGATTGGTGCTAACTTGAGAAATGCACCGGTTTATCCCGTGCTCTCTTCGATTGCTCCGACTTTATTGTTTAATTATATTCAAATGCCAAATAATCAAGAGCAACCATTAGCAGAGATGTTTGCTGAATTTAAAACAGTGGCTAAAGCTTTAGGCAAAAAAGAGCAAGCTGGAAAAATAATGGCTTCTTACGCTAGAACCGTTGCAGAGGCTAAAGCAGAAATAAATCACTTAAGACAACAAGGAGAATTACTAAGTGATGAAGTTGCAGTGGCTCAGTTTTTGCCTGGAAGCCCAAAGTTGCGGCTATTAACAACGGACTCTGTAGCGATTGAGGTATTAAATTCTATCGGTTTACAAGCTGCGTGGCCGGTAAAGGGAGGGCCAAGCACGTTTGGTTATCGTACTGTAGGTATACAGACCCTATCAGTACTTGGGCAAGCGAATGTATTTTATTTTAATGAACGAGCGGATGATCACTATCTCGAAAGTACTTTGAAAAGCCCGATCTGGTTAAACTTACCTTTTGTAAAGTCAGGTTTGACGTATCGCTTAAACCAACAAACATGGCCTTGGGGTGGGCCTGTGGCTTTAGAGAAATTTATTGATGAAGTTGTGAATGATTTAAAACAAAAGAGCCAGAAAAAAGATCGAGAATATGCTAAAAATGCAGCTTAAAAAGCAATCTGTATTTCTAGTTTTGGCGATAGGGTTATTAATCATCGTCGCTGCTTTTCACTTGACCCTAAGCAGTGATCTTCGCCTGCCAGATTTATATCATGATTTATTAGGTATACGCTCTGATGGTCAGGAAAATACATTACTTTGGTATTTAGCTTTGCCAAGGTTGGTGGCTGCTTTATTTGCTGGTGCTGCATTGGCTATTGCAGGGACACTATTTCAAGAAGCGAGCCGAAACCTATTGGCCTCACCTAATTTGTTAGGTGTAGGCGCGGGTGCTCATTTAGCATTGATTATCGCCTTGATTGCTTTTCCGGCCATCGTTGCGGATCATAAAGTGCTGACTGCAAGTATCGGAGGAGGTTTGGCTGCCGCTTTGGTCTTTTGGGTCACCAATAAAGAACCTGAACCTGTGCGAATTATCTTTGCTGGGGTGGCCATTTCCTTGGCAGTAAGTGCGTTGGCGGCTGTGCTTAGTTTATTTTATGAGCAAAGTGTGAGTGGCTTGTTTTTATGGGGAGCTGGTGATGTTGAGCAACAAGGCTGGTCTGAGATTACTGCAACTTGGCCTTGGTTATTACTATCCTTTATGGGTTCGTTACTATTAAGTCGTATGATCATGCTTTATCAATTAGGGGACGATGTTGCTTCTTCTTTAGGTGCTGGAGTGCAGTTATTGCGTTGGTTGATGATCACAATTGGCGTTGTGCTTACTGCCATCGCTGTGGCTTTAGTTGGGCCTGTGAGCTTTATTGGCCTATTTGTGCCTAATTTATTGCGAGTCATCGGTCTGCCAGTGAATGCTTTGTTTTTATTAATCTGCATGCTGATGGGTAGCTTGGTTTTGCTGATTGCAGATTGGGTGCATTTGGTCTTTTTTAAATATGCTTTGGTCAATATTCCTGTAGGTGTACTTACCGCAGCATTGGGTGCGCCTGCATTGCTGTGGGCTTTAGCGAAAATTGGTCGGCTTTCTTTTAGTCATAATGAAGCGATTAAATTATTTAGCCGTAAAAAAACCAATTTTAACACGCTATTTATTTATTATATTAATTATAATTTCTCTATTAAGTTTGCTCTATAGTGGTGGGGTTAGCTTGGCGTTAAAGCAAATTTTTTAATTTAGACATTTTTAAAAGTCATTCTTTAAGTCACTTATTGATTATAGATTTGCGCTTGCCTAGAATCGTTTTAGCTGTTTTGGCCGGAGGGGCATTGGCGGTGAGTGGCTTGTTTTTTCAAGGGGTCATCCAAAATCCTTTAGCAAGCCCTGAGGTGTTAGGCATTAGTCAGGGAGCGACCTGTTCAGCCTTGTTATTATTTTTATTGATCCCCGCGGCTCCATGGTGGTCTGTACAGCTTGCAGCTTTATTGGGAGGAATCCTTGCTTTTTTTATCGTTATGTTGATGGCGAAAAAGTTAGGCTTTCGTCCCTTACAACTGGCAATGATCGGTATTTCCTTAGGAGCACTTTATGCGGCACTTAATACTGGAATATTGGCTTTTTCAGGGATGCGTGTGAGTGAGACAATTCGCTGGCTATCGGGAAGTTTTTATGGACATACTTGGTCTGATGTTTGGCACTTAACGTCTTTATTGATTGTTGTACTGCCTTTGTGTTTTTTTGTTTCCCCTTGGCTTAGTGTTTTAAATTTAGGTCATGAGAAGGCGCAGAGCTTAGGCTTAAATTTAACTGGGGTGCAATTAGCCTTATTATTTTTAGGAACAGTGCTTGCGTCTGCAGTGGTCGCTACGGTGGGGATGTTAAGCTTTATTGGCTTAATGGCTCCACATTTAGCTCGACTATTAGGTTATCATCGAGCACGGGCTTTAGTTTTAGTAAGTTTTTTGATAGGGGCAATTTTAACTGTTTTTGCCGATGCTCTTGGTACAACTCTTTTTGCGCCTAGTGAAATTCCAGCAGGATTGATTGTTGCAATCATTGGAGCAGCTTATTTACTCTTTTTATTGCAGCGACAGGCAAGATCTGTTTAATTGAA
>NZ_MDTU01000001.1:554557-555647 GCF_001720395.1 Piscirickettsia litoralis | reverse complement strand
AAGGTAAAGTCATTTTTGTTTTGTGTGTTTTATTAATCTGTTGAAGGGCGTCTATCGTCAGGAAGAAATTAACCAGATTGGCCTGTGTTGTGGTATCGTGTTGATCCAGTAATAGTCAATAATCACAGGGCTAAGGGTATGTCGGATAATGAAGTAGCAAAGACTCAAGCGGTTTCTTATCATGAGTTGGAAAAGACGTGGGGTGAGTTTTCTGAGAGAGTTAGAGAGTTATTTGATGAGCTTAACCTTGGCCTATTAGATTGGCAGTGTGACCATGTTGCGCTTAGGGTGAACACTGTTGCTAATGCAGATCAATTAAAGCAAGACTTTCTAGGAAAAGGCGGTAAGGTTCTATCTGAAAATAGGATTAACGGTCGACCTATACTTATCTTCGCTTTGCCGTCACCTTTAATTTTAAATACGTTGGCTACTCCTTGTGTTGAGTTGCCTTATCCAGGTGACAAAATATATTCAAAACCAGGTTGGGAGCATATTGAATTAGTCTTCCCCTCAACAGCGCAAGATTGTGATGTTTTGGAGAAAGAACTTGTTTTGTCTCTACCGCATTTAAAAACAGTGTTAAATGGTGAAAAAGAAGAGATAAAAATTAAAAAGACCACTCCAAAAGGTGATAGGGAGCGATTAGCGAATCCAACGATTGCATTTAAAAAAGGTAATATTTGTATTAAAATACACCCTCGCTCTATTCAGGAAATTATTGCGAGTGAGCAGATGAATCAGCCGCGCGTTACTGATTCTTGATTGATGGAGCACGATTTTTATAGAAAGATTGGAGATGTTAATGAATCTGCCTTTAGTTTGGGATGCGCATGGGTGTTTTGCTTTAAGAAAAACAGCAGAGTTAGAGCAGTTGTCTCGGTATAAGGAGGTGGGTGTTAACTTCTTGTCTATTAATATTGGGATGGACTTTAATCCACTGAGTGAAATTATTGAAATTGCCGCAGGCTTTAGAAAGTTTATTGATGATCATGCAGACTATGCATTAGTAACATCTTACTCTTCACTTGAAGATGCAATTGAGCGTGAGCAGATGGCGATTGCTTTTGACCTTGAAGGGACTGTAATGTTG
>NZ_MDTU01000001.1:548318-551974 GCF_001720395.1 Piscirickettsia litoralis | reverse complement strand
AATATGTTAAAAGGCAATGTTAATATGGTCTCTTTGTTTCATGATCTTGGGGTGAAGCAAATGTTATTGGCCTATAACAAAAACAATAGCATTTCTGGTGGTTGTATGGAGGGTAATGAAGGTATTACTGCGTTGGGCAGGGAGGTTATTTTAGAAATGAATCGGGTGGGTATGACGGTGGATGTGTCGCATATGAGCTGTCGTTCAAGTTTGGAAACCATGGAAATCTCACAAAAGCCTGTGGTTTTTTCCCCATTCTAATGTTAAAGCATTGTGTGATCACCCGAGAAATATAAGCGATGAGCAAATTAAGATCTGTGCCGAGCAAGGTGGAGTTATTGGAGTGACTGGGATTAGTTTGTTTCTAAATGATGATGCTAACATCTCAACTCAGAGCATTATTGCTCACATTGATTATATTGCCGAACTGGTTGGCCCTGAGCATGTAGGGATTGGCCTTGATTATGTTGTTGACCAGAAAGAGCTTGATAATTTTATTTTGAATAACCCGGACTCTTTTAAAAGTATTTATCAGAAAAAGTCGCAGTCGATCGACTATGCTGTTCCCGAACAGCTTCGTGAAATTCCTGAGCTATTAGCCTTACGAGGCTACCCTGGCCAGTCTATCGAAAAAATTATGGGAGGGAATTTCGCTAGGATTGCTAAGTCCAACTGGCTTTAGCTGGGTGGCAGTCACATCAGATCTTCCATTTAAAGAATGCTGTTGCTAAGCCAAGCACACCGACAAATCCTGCAGCAAATAAAGAGATTTCGATAACTGTCATGATACTTCCCCTTAATATAGATTATGTTGTCGCGCAGCATGTTATCTTTTAAGGTGGACTGAATCAATGCTCTTTACACAGCCTTTAACCTTCATCCATGGCAAGAGTAACTGTATTGCCCGTGATGTCTATTGGCCCCATTTTCGAGAGGATATCTTGCTTGATCCAGGGGTAGGCCGCAGTGAGTTTATAGCTGTAGCGAAGCGTGGTTTTGTTGTGGTCACTAGGCTGGATACGCTGGTAATGCGTTAGAGTGGCCTTCGCGTAACAAAAGCGGATTTGATTGTTCTGGAGTTGAGTAAAATAAGGTTGACCTAAACTTGTTGTTGACAGGGTGATTTGCTTATCAAATTGAAGCATATTGAGGTAGTGCCGCTTGACGAGGACTTGAATCATCGGGTTTTGCCATAGAACTTGGTCTGAGCTTTTGCCCATGGGGATTTCTGTGCAGCCAATATCACTTTTTTTAAGCTCTTCGGCGAGCTTTTGAGTGATATCACTACCGCTGTGATGCTGTTTTGAAAGTGCTAATTGTCGTTGCTCACCTGAGCCTTGGTTTGAGAAAGCAAATACGAGAATAGTGAGTATGAGTAGACTAAACAGGATGAGCGTAAGAGGAAATTTATAACTTCTTCTTTTCTTTAGCTGTTGAACCCGTTGTTGCAATTGTTGCTGCTCTTTCAGGGATAAAACGACCGTTTTATCATCATTGAAGTCTTGCATGGTCTGTCTACTTCGCGGCTGTGGCTAATGTTAAGGTTACCAGAAAAGGTCATTTTATAGAAGTAATGAACGTTAGGATAGCTTATTTTACTTAAGAAAAAGTGAAGGCGATAAGCAATACTGATGTTCAGGAGGCTAAAAAAAGCTGTTAAATAAATGACATAAGACAAAATAGCAACCATTATTACGCTAGGAGCTCACTATTTATTATTTCTTAGGAGGGGGTGAGAACAATGGATGTCATTAAAAATGCGAGTGTCAGTCTTGACCAAGTGAAAACTGCATTTTCAGAGTCAGTGCTATATCATTTAGCGCCATCGTTGAGCGAAGCGACTCACAAAGTGATGTTGTTAATCAAATACTTAGAGATGGTTGGCAAAGAAGGGGCTTTGCCCAAAGCGTATTTTGAAGCGAATGGCCGGTACTCTGATTTGATCAATAAAGGATTAAAAATTGTTAATTATGCTCAGAGCCGTTTAGAGCTATTTAGAAACATTGCATTACGGGAGCAGGGTAAGCCGAATGCGGTGTTGACTGAGTCGGTCTCTTTAGTGCCTGGGATCGTCACAGATTTCGATGTAAAGCGAGCCTTGCATAGCTTACTTTCTTCTATGACAAACCTGGATGTACAAATTCGTCAGATGAATATGGCGACGATCATTAAAATGGGTGATCAAATTAGACAAGGTTTGATTTATGTAGAGCCTTTAGATTTACGTTGAATCAATACTTATGATTGTATAAAAACGAGTAAGATTACTTTGTTCGACCGCTCATTTTGCTTATAGGGTCTACATACTTAATGCTGATTTACTTTTGATTAAATTCGGCTTTATTTTGAATTGTTAATTTTCTAAAAAATTTTACAGTTTGAAGCTGAATTTAAAATCTTCATCTGGAAAATAATATATATTTATAACCTACTGATTAATAGCTTATTAATGGGGTTACTGTAAAAATTTATTTATAATAGTTATTAAATTATAAGGTAACGCATTGAAGTATTTGAAGCTTGTCTCTATAAAATCCATAGAAAAGTTAATGTTATTTACCATATCTATTTTATTTTAGGTGCTATAGCGTATTAAAAAATATGATTTATCAAGATTAAGGCGTTGCTCTAAATGTGCCAAATTTATTAAATTTTCCAGAAGATCTTAAGTGGGTTTTGGAGCAGCTTTTACTGTATGAGTAAATAGCCATTTTAAATGATGGTGAGGTCAGATAGGTTTGTCTAGAAAGAAAATTGTCATCATTATTCCTACACATAATGAGTCATTATCACTCTCCTGTACTGTTAAGTCATTGCAAAATGTTATTGCTGATATAAGCCATTGTAATATTCAAATTCTCATTTTTGATAGTGCTTCAACAGATGAAACAATTAATATTGCATCTAGCCTAAGAGAAAAATATGCCAATGTACACTTAGTTCTTGAATCAAAGAAGTCTGGCCTTGGCAGTGCATATATTCAAGCCATGGGTTATGCAATTGATGAAATGGCGGCAGATATCGTTTTTGAATATGATGCTGATGGCTCTCATCAACCAAAATATCTACCCGCGATGATTGACTTATTTAACCAAGGAGCGGATGTTGTGGTTGGGAGCCGGTATGTCAAAGGAGGTTCGGTTGATTCTTGCTGGCCATGGCAACGACATCTGACGTCTAAGCTAGGCAATCTTGTTACACAGTTATTTTTAACTTTTCGTTATAAGGACTTTACAAGTGGATTTCGTGGTACAAAGTCTTGCTACCTCAGTTCATTTTTAAATAAGAAGTTATTATCTAAACGTTATGCTTATAAAATACAGTTATTTTGGGATTTACACAAGCAAGGCGCTAAAATAGTTGAGCACCCTGTTCATTTTATAGACAGGTCTAAAGGTGAAAGTAAAGCGCCCAATGGAAATATTAAAGAATCACTTCTTCTTGTTATTACCCTTAGATTACTTGAGATGCGCCGTTATTTTTCGATGTGTATGGCAGGTTTTCTTGTTATGATTGTTCAAATAATCGCATTTGATTTTATGAGTAAATTTTTTTCCTTATAGTGATTCTAATATTGTGAGTATAGAAATTGCCATTTATGAATTTATCATTAACATGAAATTATATTAAATCGAAAAATAAAAATAAAGGTTTTT
>NZ_MDTU01000001.1:544541-545734 GCF_001720395.1 Piscirickettsia litoralis | reverse complement strand
CCATTAATTTTAATAATTATTGTCTCTTTTGTTATTCAGTTGCACATCATTCTTAGTAATGATGTGATCTGGTTGATGACTGCAACGGCTAGATTACTTTCTGGTGGGTCATATGTTCAAGATTTTTTTGAAACTAATCCACCGTTAATTTTATACCTTTATACTCCGGCTTATCTGTTAAAACAATATCTAGCCATTCCTGAGGAATATGCTGTTTATATTTTAACTTTCTCTATAGGAATAATTTCTTTAGCTTTGTCAAAACCAAGCATAAGAAAAATATTTCATGGCGATACAGTGAGTGAAAGTATTCTAGTTCTTTCATTGGTTGTTATATACTTTATGCTGCCATCTTATGCTTTTGCTGAGCGTGAGCATTTGATGATTATGTTGGTAATGCCATACGTAATTTCATTAGCCGTTGATTATTACAGTGAGAAAAAAACTGTAAGGATTTTTATTGGAGTCTGTGCTGGGCTAGGTTTTTGCTTGAAGCCTTATTTTATTTTTGCCCCAGTAATTTTTGAATTGTATTTATTTTTAAAGTATAGAAAATTTAGTTTACTCATCAGAGCTGAAAGCATTGCTGTAATCTTGGTCTTTTTATATATTTGCTTTCGATATATTTTTTAACTCCTGATTACCTTACAACAATAGTGCCATATGATATTGATTTTTATAGTGGCTTTGAGGCTGCTGCTAAGTTAAATCGTTTGATGAACCCCTTTATAATAATTTCGATAGTGATTGTCGTAATAAATTTTATCATGATTCGACTGTTCCCAAGTTTTAAAAACTTATTTTTGGTTTTTATAATTTTTATATTTGGTTTGTTTCTATCTTACTTTATACCAGGGCAGCCATGGTATTACCATCTGTTACCGATGTATTCAATTGCGGTATTTTCTATCGTGATATCTTTTATGATTTTAGCAAAAAATGTAAATTCACTATTTTCAACTAGAGAGTTTTTACTGTACATCATAACGTTTATAATCTCTTTTTTTGTATTTTTTTGATTGTTATTTTTGTTTTTTCTCAATTTAAAGTTGCTTTCTTAGAGAGTGAGAGCATGGAACCCTATACTCAAATCATGAAGTTTATTAAAAGTAATAAAGAAATAAAAACAGTTTATACATTTTCAACGCACCTAGAAACGCCGATGATCTCTTATTACTCAGATACCAAGAATG
>NZ_MDTU01000001.1:532078-543975 GCF_001720395.1 Piscirickettsia litoralis | reverse complement strand
CTTTATATGCGAAAAAAATATGCCTTCTTTAGAGGCTAAAGAGTGGTTTTAACTGTACTTAAATCGGGATAAGGTCAAAAAGTATCTCAGAGGCGATAAAACTTAAAATTAAAGCAGATTTGTAGCTTGATATTGTTGCGATGAAAGTGCTTGATTGAATGTTGAGGGATACGTACCGTTTGCCTGTTATTTAATGTATAATGTGCGGTTTAAAGAAGTGGCCCGACCAGGTTGGGGTATGGCAGCGGTATATATATCAATAGGTTAGAGCTATATTGGCTATGCTATATATTTATTATGATAAAGATGAGGTTAGGTAGACTATTATGATGAAAGAGATTGAAGAGGTTCGCCAGCGGTCGAAATGCCTTTTCTCCAAAGCAGAAATTGATTTAACACTTGATCGTATGGCACAGAAGATTCATGACGATTATCATGATAAGAATCCATTGTTACTCTCTGTTATGGTCGGGGGGCTGATTTTGACAGCAGAGTTGCTTACACGCTTGGATTTTCCGTTGCAGGTTGATTATGTTCATGCGACACGCTATCAAGGTGAAACCCGAGGGAATGAGCTGGTTTGGAAGGTAAAGCCTTCTTATTCACTGAAAGATCGTAATGTCCTGATTGTCGATGATATTCTTGATGGTGGAATCACTCTGCGTGAAATTGTTGAGTACTGTAAGGGTGAAAATGCAGCATCTGTGCGTTCAGCGGTATTGCTTGATAAGGTCGAAACACGTGTAGAGACAGGGCTTGCTCATGCAGATTATGTTGGGCTTGAAGTCGCTAATCAGTATGTGTTTGGTTATGGTATGGACTACAAAAACTACCTGCGTAATGCACCTGGTATATTCGCGGTGCCTGAGGAACTTTGCTAACGGTTTGTTAGGCTAGCTGTGTTGTGTAGCTAGCCTCAAGAATCCCGTGATGCTTGTCTTGGTGGCTGGTTATCACCTTTAGCAGCTTGGATGGATTAGCCACTACAGCCCGTATCTGCTATACCTATAGCATTAGAGGAGCTGTGATTTAATAATGAAAATCTTACTTGTTGAAGACTCAAAAGCCATCGCTTCGCTTGAGGTCCAGGCGGTTCGTCATATATTTAATGAAGCCTTGCAGGTGGTTCGTGCTCTTGATGGCCAAACAGCAGTTGAGAAATTTAAAGAAGAAACGGTTGACTTGATTCTACTGGATTGGCATTTGCCGGAAAAATCAGGCATTGAAGTTCTTAAAGAAATTAGGGCGATGGACGCACAAGTCCCTATCATTATGATTACCAGCGAAACTGCTTTACACTCTATTAATGCTGCGGTAAAGGCAGGAGTGAGTGATTACATCATCAAGCCTTTTAATATTCAAGTGCTCGAAGAGAAAATCGGCAGACACCTGCACATTACCAAAACATAAGAGATAATTTGTTATTAATTATGTCGTTGATCGAATGGCTTTAAAGGTTATGTAGTTACCACTGACGATAATATTTCCCTTATTATTCATGTAGCCTTGCTTAATCACTGAATCTGCGAGTTCTGATAAAAAACGATCGATTTTATCATTTGGCAGCCTTGAGAGGTGAGGGAGCCAATTTTTGCTATGGCTAATGAAGTGGGCTCTGTCTTTGAAAAAGTAGTCTTTATTAATCTCTATAACTGAACTGCTGTCAAAGCCAGCTTGCTCTAATGCAGATTGACAGTAGTCGCGTTCATTTTGGTAAAACCCGGCATCATAATCCTTAAAATAAGGCTGCCAATGGACTTGAGTGATCAGCTCATCCACTGGATCCCATATAGGATAACACTTCAGAAAATACCCCCCGATAAATCGCCCGTTGCTTTTCAAGCAATGATAAATTCGTTTAAAGGCTAAGTTAAAATCAGAGACCCATTGGAGCATATTAAAGGTCGTGACTTTGGTAAATTCTGATTTTAATTGCAAATCGAGAATATCGCCTTGGGCAAAACTTAGGTTTTCAATATGTTTATACTGCTTATTAGCGAAAGTGATCATTTGCTCTGACAAGTCTATACCAACCACTTGACCTTGCTTCACCAGTGAAGCGATATCGACAGTTATTTTCCCAGACCCGCAGCCGATATCGAGGACAGTATCATTTTGGTGAAAAGTTTCATCAGCTAAAATATCATGCGCTATGCGGTATTGCATATCAGATGAGTCATGGTAATGTTGTGCATTCCAGTGGTCAATTTTCATAAAAATCCTGTCGTTTTGATAATTTTGTCAGCCAATAATCTATCGTAATTAACTGAATGAGTATAGTGATACTGGGTGGTGTATTTCTTCCATATTTTATGGTACTGCTTTGAATGCACAATGGGTAGATGACTTCACTGTAAACTATGACTAAACACCCTAAGTGATTTTATTATTTGGGGAATTATATCGTGTCAGTTAAAAAGATATCCTGCCGTTTTTAAATATGTAAATAGAGTGTGAATCATGTGTTGCTGTTGTTGCTGGTGGCCATGTTGTGCCTCGACATTGATATAGGGGATATTTTGAGTCGAGCAATAATAAGACAAAGAACCATCATTCACTCCCTGATTTTTGTGTAATACGGTATTAAATTTTTTTAACCGTAAGTAATCGAATAGCGGCTTTTTTGTGGTAATAAAAAAGTCATCAGGACAGTGAGCTGGATTCTGGTAAAGGTCTTCTGTATTTGCGGACTCATCGCCATTTGGGAAATAAGACAAAATACTATAGTTTTCTTTGCTCTCTGATTCCAAGTTATCTTCGTTATTATGAAGAGCGATTAGTAAAGGAAAGCTGTGAGTGTAAATTTGATGAATAATTGATTGAGCATATTGGGAAAGAATAAATTGATTTTTTTTGGAAAAGCATTTTTGGTCTTTTAGAGTGTTTTCTATGCCGATATCAGTAAAGATTCGGTTCGGGTCAAACCGGCAAGGTTGATTATCAATGAGCACAGAGATTAAGCGGTTTTTTTCGTGTGAAATCTCAAAAAGCCTGCCAGAATTTTGTTGCTGTATGCAATTTAACGCGGCATATACTGATGTTTTTTCATTATCATGTAGGTTAATAAATAAAGGCTGATGTGGCTGTGTTGGATTTGGTATTTGGTAGTGAAGCAAGTCTACTTTAATATCAGGAATGTTGAGTGAAATTGAATCGACGGGGTGAGGCCACTGATTGTGCATCGCGATATCCTGGAAAAATAGTCTGGTTGGTTATTTGTTAAGTTTAGTTTATGAGACTGTGTTTTGGTTGTTGTTTTTTCCCTGGATGTTAAGATTGATATAGAACAATATCAATATTATTGAGGGGAAGTTTGTGAAGTCAATAGTCGCTTTTTTATCAACCTTGTTATTTTCTGTGAGTGTTATGGCCGCACCAACATTTATTACCATAGGATCAGGCTCTACAACGGGGGTGTATTATCCTGTTGCAGTCGGCGTTGCGAAATTAATTAATAAAAATGTAAAGGATGTTCGCGCGAATGCCCGTTCAACAGGGGGGAGTGTTTATAATGCACTTTCATTGCAGCGCGGTAATTTGAAAATGGCAATTATGCAAAGCGATATTGCATACTATGCTTATCATGGCCAGGTAGTGAAAGCATTTTTAGGTAAGCCCGTTAAGTTACTCCGTGGTGTTGCTGCCCTGTATCCTGAAGTGGTACAAGTTGTTGCGAACCCAGATATTAAATCAATTGCTGGCCTTAAAGGTAAGCGTGTTTATATTGGTGATATTGGCAGTGGTGTTGAGCAAAATGCCAAGCAAATTTTAGCACTGTACGGCTTAAGTGAGAAAAACATTACACCGATTAGAGGTTCTGCAAGCTTAGGCGCACAGTTACTACAAGATGGTCGAATTGATGCGATGTTTTATACTGCAGGCATAGGCAGCGCAGCAATTCAGCAAATTACTGAAACGACAAAAGTTCACTTCTTGTCCGTTTCAGCAAATAAAGCAAAAGAGCTTATTAAAAAATATCCATTCTATACGGCGCGTGAAATCCCGGCAGACAGTTACAAAGGCCAAAATGCAGCAGTTCCAGCAGTGGCTGTAGAAGCGTTGTTGGTCGCATCCAGTGATTTGCCTAATAAAGTAATTGAAGCAGTCCTTGAGCAAGGGTTATTTAAACAAGGGAAAACAGAGCAGTTTGTAAAGTTACACTCTAATCTGAAAACATATTTTAAATTAAAGCAAGCGACCGAGGGAGTGGGTATTCCATTGCACCCGGGTGCAATTGCGGCGTATAAAAAGCTCGGCGTTTCTGTTCCAAAGTGATTAATTAAAATGAAGTAGGAGTGCTGTAATGTCGACACCACAGGACGTGAAAGACATTGCTGCACTTGAAACAGGCTCACGCAACTTAACATCCTGGCAAAAATACCTTGCTTTGTTGGTTGCTGTCGCTTGGAGTGTGTTTCAAGTTTATGCAGCGATGTCTGCCCAATTTGATAGTTTGCAATTGGGTGCGATTCACTTAAGTTTTGCCTTTGCTCTGACCTTCCTCGCTCACCCTTTTAAATTCTCTAAATCACCCTCTGTTCCTTGGTATGACTGGTTATTTCTCGTTGTTGCCTTAGGTGGCAGTATTTATATCGCCTATGAATATGTCGCCATTATTACTATTCGTGGTGGTGTGCCGAATGACCTTGATGTCATTATGGGAACACTGACGCTCATTATGTTAGCGATTGCTGTGGTTCGTGTTGCCGGTATGGCACTGACTATCATCGCAAGTATTATGGTACTTTATGCCTTGCTGGGGCCAGGTGGACTGATTCCGATACAGCTTCCCGATGTCTTATATCTACACAATGGCTACTCTTGGACTCAGGTGGTTCAGCAGCTGTACCTAACAACAGAAGGCATTTGGGGTACGCCCTTGCGTGTTTCGGCAACTTTTGTTTTCTTATTTGTTTTGTTTGGTGCACTGCTGGAGCGAGCCGGTGCCGGAGAGTACTTTATTCAGCTAAGTTACAGCATACTTGGGGGATATCGTGGTGGGCCGGCTAAGGCAGCGGTGGTCGGCAGCATGATGACCGGGGTGATCTCAGGCTCGTCTATCTCTAATGTTGTGACGACAGGGACTTTTACTATCCCCTTGATGAAAAAAGTCGGGTATGGCAAAGAGAGGGCGGCGGCGATCGAAGTGGCATCATCGGTGAATGGTCAGCTAACCCCCCCTGTGATGGGGGCGGCAGCCTTTATTATGGCTGAATTTTTTGGGCGTGCCTTATTCTCATCTAATTTTATATGCGCTATTACCGGCTTTATTAAGTTATGCTGGCTTGCTTTATGTGGTTCACCTAGAAGCGTTAAAACTAGGCTTAAAACCAACACCTCGCAGTGAATTGCCACCATTTTGGTCGACTTTTATTAGTGGTGCGCATTACTTTGTGCCAATTATTTACTTGCTTTATGCGCTGATTATTCAACGTAAAACACCGGAGTACAGTGCGTTAAATGCAATTTTATTATTGATGGCATTAATTATTGTTCAGGACCTGTGGCGAGCCTATCGACGTTCTGAAAGTTTGCTTTCTGGCTTAAAAGAGGGTGTTTGGCATTTGGTCAAAGGCTTTGAGATGGGGGCGCGCAATAT
Source organism: Piscirickettsia litoralis (assembly GCF_001720395.1). Lineage (NCBI taxonomy): Bacteria > Pseudomonadati > Pseudomonadota > Gammaproteobacteria > Thiotrichales > Piscirickettsiaceae > Piscirickettsia > Piscirickettsia litoralis. Next base: position 538,376 of record NZ_MDTU01000001.1, on the reverse strand, counting down.
GACGCCGATTGCTATTGCGACTGCGGTTGCGGGCATCGTGGTCGGTATTGTGACGATGACAGGTTTAGGGTTTGGCTTAACTGATATCGTCGCGGCTTTATCAGGCGGTAATTTTTATATTGTTCTGGTGCTTGCTGCCATCGCTTCTTTGGTTCTAGGCTTGGGGTTGCCAACAACCGCTAATTATATTGTTATGGCTGCTCTAGTTGCCCCGGTTATTCAGCAGTTGGCAGAACGAGCAGGAATTCATGTCCCATTAGTGGCGATTCACTTGTTTGTTTTTTATTTTGGCATTTTGGCAGATGATACGCCACCGGTGGGACTGGCTGCTTATGCAGGAGCTGCGATTGCTAAGGCAAATCCGATTAATGTCGGGGTGAAAAGTTTTGGTTATGATCTTCGAACTGTTATTTTGCCCTTTATCTTTATTTTAAACCCACAATTATTAATGATCGGTGTGAATAGTGCCTGGGATGTCATCCATATTGTCATTTCAGCGTTGATAGGAATGCTTTGTTTTGTTGCGGCGACACAGGGTTATTTCTTAAGGCATGCTGCTTGGTATGAGCGTCTATTGTTATTAGCTGCGGCTTTTTGTACTCTAATTCCGGGTGGGCATACTGATGGGATAGGTATTGCAATTATTGTTGTGCTTGTCTTAATTCACACGAAGCGTCATGGTTTGTATTGGTTCAAAAAATAATAAAAAGCCTGTGGTATTTTGCCACAGGCAATGTTAGCTCTAGCAATGGCTTACTGATTGATTAAGCTGATGTTTTCGCTGTATCTGTGCTTGCTTTATCGTTAGAGACCAAGCTTTTTAGGTCATTGCTTGTTGATTTTGCAACTTTTTGGCTGTCTTTTGCAACATCATTCGCGCTTTGCTTAACAGCGCCGCTTACACTTTGTGTATCACTCTGTGTGTTTTTTGCGGTTGCTGGTGTGCTTGTTGTTGCTGCGGTCTGAGCGACTGGTGCTTGAGTTTCTGCTGTCGCTTGTTTTTTATCTTTTTGACAACCTGCAAGCGCTGCAGCAATAGTGATAACAAGAGCAGAAGCGAATATTAGCTTTTTCATTTGAATTAGTCTCCAAGTTTGTTTATGGCTATAGTAATAACAGCTTTGCTTTAACATATTATTAACAGGCTTAAAATTTAGTGAATTTTCTTTTGTGCTGGACAAAAATCATAAAGAGACTGCAATTATGCGTATTTACAGCGTTCAACATGATAAATTTATGTTTGGGGTTAGATGACAAGTCTTTTATTAATTGCAGTATAAAATGATAAATAAAAGATGAAATATAAAATATAAAAATTTATCTTAATTTAATTTTAAAATAACTGAGTTAATCAGTAAGGTATTATAATTAATATATTCAAAATTAAGGACGTAGGCTAGAGGTTATAAAATGGCAGAGCAAAAACAAAAATTAAGTGTTTTAGGGCTAGGACTCGCAATCGGTATTGTTTGGGGTGCGGCTTTGGTGATTATTGCTTGGTTAGCCGCGGCTTATGGTTATGCTGGACCGGTTGTGAAACTTATCTCATCCGTTTATATAGGCTATGGCCCGACGTTCTTTAAAGGGATTATCGGTGGTCTTTGGGGGTTGGTTGATGGCTTTATTGGGGGTGCAATTGTTGCCATGATTTACAATTGGATAGTATGCCGGCCACGTGAGGAAGAGTAAGTCAACTGGCAGTAAGTTTTCTCTAATGGTGGACTAAACAATACTAACTTCTATAGGTTTGTCTGCCCTGCTATTATCATCGCTACAGTATTTATTATATGCAAGGTTTTGCTAAGGCTGAGGTGTCATCGATGAAAGCGTCTGATTTGTTTTTGAGATGTTTAGAGAAACAAGGTGTTAATACGATCTATGGTGTGCCTGGGGAAGAAAATGCAGATCTAATGATCTCATTGTTGGACTCGCCAATAGAGTTTATCACGACACGCCATGAACAAACAGCATCGTTTATGGCTGAGATGCACGGACGTTTAACAGGGATCCCGGGCGTGTGTCTTGCGACTTTGGGGCCAGGGGCGACGAATTTACTGACTGGAGTCGCACAGGCGAATATGGATAATGCACCGTTAGTGGCGGTGATCGGCCAAGCTGAAAGCGCGCGTTTGCACAAAGAATCTCATCAGAACATGGACGCGGTCTCTATGTTTAAGGCAGTGACGAAATGGTCGACAACAATTCGTGAGGCTGATGCGATTCCTGAGGTCATCGCTAAAGCCTTTAAAGTTGCAACATCAGGGGTGCCAGGAGCGGTATTAATTGAGTTACCCGAAGACATTGCGCATCACCAGACCAATGCACGGCCATTACAAGCCTTTCAAAAAAACATTGATATTGGTACAACAGATCATCAACTTAATAAAGCGCTGGAATTGCTAAAACAAAGTCAAAAACCGCTATTGCTGATTGGTGATGGTGCAGTGCGTACCGAAAGCGATAAACAACTCGCAACATTCTTGGATAAAACAAAGTTATATAGTGCTCATACCTTTATGGGTAAAGGTGCAGTCAGTAACCTTTATGAACGCTCTTTGCACTGTGTCGGTTTGGGCATGAAAGATGTCGTCATCGAAGCCTTTGAGCAAGCTGATCTTGTGATTTGTATTGGTTATGACCTTGTTGAATACCCTCCGAGCCGTTGGAATACAGGGGTGCATAAAAAAATTATTCATATCGGTGCAGCGGCTGCTGAAGTTGATATGAGTTATGTGCCTGATTTAGAAATGGTCGGCCATATTCCAACGATTATTGATCAGGTGAATGAAAAGCTTTCTGCTGATTATTGCAAAGAAGATACTTATTTTAAGGTGATTCAAGAAAAAGCTCAGCATGATATTCGCAGCGACAAAGCAGATGATAGCTTTCCGATGAAGCCGAAACGTATTTTGCAAGATGTGCGAGCGACACTGGCCGATAGTGATATGTTAGTCAGCGATGTGGGTGCGCATAAAATGTGGGTAGCACGGCAATACGGTGCACGTCAGTCAAAAACGTGTTTTATTAGTAATGGTTTTTGCTCGATGGGTGGCAGTATGCCAGGTGCATTGGAAGCTAAACGCTTAAACCCTGATAAGAATGTCGTTGCTGTTTGTGGTGATGGTGGCTTTATGATGAGTATCCAAGCACTTTCCACTGGCGTACAATTAAAAGTGCCTTTTGTGACTGTGCTTTGGGAAGATGATTCTTATGGTTTAATCGAGTGGAAGCAGGAGATGGGTTTTAATACATCTTCGCCACATGTTCATCTAGAAAACCCAGACCTGGCAAAATTAGCAGAAGCATTTGGTTGTCATAGCATCCGTATTAATGCTGCAAATGAATTTATTCCTGCACTTGAAAATGCATTAGGTCAACAAGATGTGCCAACGGTAATTGTTGTTCCTGTCGATTATAGTGAAAACATGAAGCTTTTCCATCATTTACACCGTGTAGTGCGCTAATCAGTGAAATAAACTAGGAATAAAGTTTTAAGCTTTAAATTTAAAAATTAATATTAAGGTGTTTTAGGAGAAAATAGTTATGGCAGTATTAGAGGTTGTTAATCCTGCGACCGGGACATTACTGAATCAATATGAGACAATGCCCGTTGAAGAGGTGCTAGCGGTCATTGATCATGTGGAAGAGGCCAGACAAGTTTGGTTAACATCAAACTGGGCAGAACGTCGCGGTTTAATGCACAAGGTTGCAAAGTTATTACGCGAAGACAAAGCGAGTTACGCACAGATCATTACTGAGGAGATGGGAAAACCCATCACGCAAGCAAAAGCAGAAATTGAGAAGTGCGCGGTGCTTTGCGAGTATTATGCGGACCACACTGAAGAACAGCTGCAACCTGAATTAATCGATGCTGGCCGGACTAAAAGTTATCGAAGCTATCAGCCACTGGGAATTATTTTCGCAATTATGCCTTGGAATTTTCCTTTCTGGCAAGTATTACGCTTTGCGGTGCCTAATATTATGGGAGGAAATGCGGCTTTATTAAAGCATGCGCCGAACTCTACGGGGGCGGCACTTGCAATGGAAAAGCTCTTTGAGAAGGCTGGTTTTCCTAAGCATTTATTTCGCAGCTTAGTCATCGATGTTGATTTGGTGCCTGCGGTAATAGAGCACTCTAAAGTTGCAGGTGTGACTTTAACCGGTAGCGGTAAGGCCGGTAGTATTGTTGGCGCTCAGGCGGCCCAAGCATTGAAAAAAGTAGTATTAGAATTAGGTGGCAGCGACCCTTATATTATCTTAGAAGATGCAGACTTAGATTTAGCGGCTGAGCAGTGTGTGACTTCTCGCTTGAATAATGCGGGGCAGGTATGTATTTCAGCCAAGCGGATTATTGCAGTGGATGCAGTTTATGAGCAATTTGTCCAAAAGGTTTTAGAGCGAGTCAAGGCTTATCAATGTGCAGACCCTATGGAAGTGTCGACTAAAATTGGCCCGATGGCGCGATTAGATTTGTTGGAACAGCTGGATGATCAAGTGCAACGCAGCATTGCTGCAGGTGTAGAGTGTGTGCTAGGTGGCGAGCGCCTAAATCAAGCAGGGTATTATTACGCGCCCACTGTGTTTGTTGATGTGAAAAAAGGCACGCCGGCCTATGATGAGGAATTATTTGGGCCTGTAGTGAGTATTTTACACGCAAAAGATGAAACAGATGCGATTAATATTGCTAATGATACGCCGTTTGGGCTAGGTGCAGCGGTCTTTACTCGTGACATTAAACGGGGCGAAGAGATTGCACGGGATAAAATTAATGCAGGGACTTGTGTGGTGAATACATTAGTTGCTTCTGACCCGAGGTTGCCTTTTGGTGGTATTAAACAGTCTGGCTTTGGTCGTGAGCTTGCTGCAGAAGGTTTGCATGAATTTATGAACATTAAGACCGTAGTCATCGCTTAATTACAACTAAATCATAATAAAAATTGAGTTGTAATATTTTATGCTTCTGGAGGATATTGATGATATTCTTCGGAAGGGCTTTTAAAAAAAATGTCTTTGATTTTATCGAAGTTCTCTGCTGCAATTTTGTGGCCGATTTCTGCCATTTCATCGATGTGTCCTAACGAGTCAACATGGCCCCAGTCTGGATTTACGATTTCAAAATTAAGTCGATGATAGTTTTCTTGAGGCAGCATACGCTCTAGATAAAGAGAAGTACTTTGTGACTGGGTGTTAAACATAATTTCCATCACGCGCTGTGACCACCATTTTACTCCGGAGCCTTCTTGTGGTGGTGGGTGAGTGTAGTGAGTATAGCCTGTGCCTATGGATAGCATGCAGATCGTATCGTGATGAAATTGACGAGCGCTAATATGTTGGCAAATGCGTGAAATGTCCATGGCCTCAGAGTAACCGACAATGCCTGGATTATTTGCCCAAAGGGCCCCATCACAAAACGCAGTGCCTTTTTCTATCGTTACAGGGTTAAAGTAAGTGGGTGCTGCTGTCGCTGCGAGTATGATATCAACGACAGAGCGGTTTTCATCAGGCCACTTGCCTGGCAGGTGAGGTGTTTTAAATACAGTAGGCATGCCTGCTTTAAGGTCGACGGCGGTGATATTGAGTCGACACTTTTTTGAATCCACTAGTGTTTTATCACGTAGCATGCTCTGAATAATTTTTCTTAAGCCTTCTGAGCTGTATTTGGGTTGGACAAGCTCATCGGTTGAGACCCCAGTAAATAATTCAAGAAAAGGGCTTGTTGTCCAGGTGATGGGTTTATAAACTCCCGAAAAATAAGGGGGGTTCGGTTTGAAAACCTCATAAACTTTTTTAAGATAAAATTTTTCTATGGTTGCTGCAGGCACTTCCATGCCAAGTGGTACTGCAATAATAGAACCTGTTGAAGTTGCAACGATTAAATCAAAATAATGACTAATCGGGTGATCAAGTTTTTCTTCAATATGAGCGAGGCAAGCCGCAATAAATGTGCCGCGAGTTCCTCCACCATCTAAACTTAAGATTTTAAACACAAGACATTCCATTTTTTTCTCCATAGATTAATTATACTGTATAGAAAGAAGATTGGTTGAGGCGAAGAGATGTCGTTGCGTAATAAATTGCTCACCGCGATGCTCATCGTTTTTGTTTTCTATTTGTTATTGATTTATTCTTCACTAAAAGTCTTTGTTATTCCTGTATTTGAGCGCTTAGAAATGGCTGAAGCACGACAAGACTTACAGCGAGGTGTTGAGTCTGTCCAAAATAATATCTTTGTTTTGGGAAAGCTTGTTTTACATTGGGCTCACTGGGATGATAGCTATCAATTTGTTTTTGATAAAAA
>NZ_MDTU01000001.1:528966-532053 GCF_001720395.1 Piscirickettsia litoralis | reverse complement strand
AAAAATAAAAAGTATATAGATTCTAATTTAGGCGATAATAGTTTTTATGATAATGAAGTGAACCTAATTTACTACTTCGATGTGAAAAATAATCTCGTCTGGGGTAAGAGTTATGATTTGCTTAATGAAGTAGAGACTGTTTTGCCAAAAGAAACTGTACTCGCTATGCCAAAAAGCAGCAGAGGCGGTATTAGAGTCTGAGGTTCCTCAAGAGGGCGTGATTATGACAGGGTCGGGTCCTATCCTTGTTGCAATGCAGCCTGTACTGCAAAGCGATGGGGAAGGTCCTGTTCGAGGGAGTATCATAATAGGCCGTTTTTTAACTTCTGAGCTTATTGAGCGATTTAGGCAGCAGTCTCAAATTGATTTACATATTGATCCAGTATGGGAAGAGAATAAGCAATTGAAAAAACAAGTTATGCTTGAAAAACTGGGAGTCTGAGCGTAATTTAGAAGTTCATGCAAGTGATGATTTTTTGAGAGTTATTTACGACAATTCCAACGGTTAGTTTTGAACCTGGCTTATTATTGCGTGTTAATGTGGCGCGAGATATTACTAAAAGTGGTTATCGGGCGATGTGGTTTACGTTTTGGTCCACTTTGAGTATAGGGCCACTTTCTTTAGTGCTGTTGATGGTTTTGATACGAATTATTCAGTCTCACGACTCTTAAATGGTTATTTTAAGGAGTACTGTAAACATTGTCAGTGAGAGTTTGCTCACCTATATTCTTATTATTGGTAATTAAAATTAATGTAATATAGCGGCCACAGTGAAATCTTACTTATTATTGATATCTGTATTATTGGGTGTGATTAATTTAGCTTATGGTAGTAATTTAACCGGTGATAGCAGTGATGGATTTAGATACTATATCTCTAATCTGTTGTCAAAAGAAGAACAGCGTCAGCTTGGTGTTCGAATAGAGTGGGTGGTGCTACCACCAAAAAAAGTGAAGATCGGCCAACCCTTTACAGTAAAGTGGCGTTTGTACTCGGGACGCTGGCAGTACATTGATCATTTAAACCTCCATGCTTGCCCGAAGCGCTACGGTCGTATTTGCCGCCAGGGACAAAGCAGGCAGGACGGTGCTGTTATGAGTGGAGAGCCTCAGGAGTATTATAGCCAAACGTTTGCGTTTAAGAAGGGAACAGTGCCTGGAAAATACATTCTATCAGGCCATGTTCAAGTGGGCAGAGATGAGATTTTAACCACGCGGGGTGCTAGCTTAAAAGCTCACTCTATTGTTGTTACTGTTATTAAATAAAAATATTTATAGCTAACATGAGCCAACACTTTCGCCCTCTATGAGACTTTCTGGAAAGCTGGGTTTTACTTAGCGTTAGTTCGTTTTCTTATGCACCGCGATAAGCAAAGCGATGTACCCCTCTGATAAACCATTTATACCCTCTAAAGCCAAAAAGAAGAACTAGAGAGTTTATTGTATGGGTATGGATCCTCTAGTGGGTGCTGTACTTCAGATGATGGAGGGTGAAAACTTTAGGGTGTTTATTTTATATGTTGTCAAATTAATTTTTATGTTAAATTTTATTAAAAGTTAATTAGATATACTTTAATTTGTTGAATATTAAATAATAATTAAACAGAAGTGGAATTTGAGAGTGCATTTACATTATTGTCAAAACTAGTGAGAGTTATATAGATTCTATAGTGGGGTTGGCCATGAAACGCTTATCTAAGCTATGTGTTGGCAGCTTGGTTATATTATATCTGGGAGGTGTGATGGCGGCGGATTACTCTAGCTTTGATAAGGAGAGCAAGTTAAAAGAATTGACTTCTTTACAGTATAAAGTGACGCAAAAAGAAGGCACTGAAAGGGCGTTTGATAATGAATATTGGGATAATAAAAAAGCTGGAATTTATGTTGATATCGTTTCTGGAGAGCCTTTATTTAGTTCTAAAGATAAATATAAGTCAGGGACTGGCTGGCCAAGCTTCACTCAGCCAATTGATGAAAAATACATTGTGACCAAAACAGATCGTTCATTTTTCTTGATGACTCGCACTGAAGTAAGGTCAAAATATGCAGATTCACATTTAGGGCATGTGTTCAATGATGGTCCTCAGCCAACTGGGTTGCGTTATTGTATTAATTCGGCAGCATTGCGCTTTATTCCTTTGGAGTCTCTTGAGGGAGAGGGTTACCAAGAATATATTTATTTATTTGAAAAGTAAGTAATTATTTTAATTGTAATTTTTTCAACATTTCGTTACCTGTTCTTTCGATACGTTATAATTTACTTTTGTTCACTTCCAGTATGATCAATGATATCCTCGTAAAGGAAATTGCTGGATAAATGAATAATTGCAGGGTTTTAGTATGGTAAAGTATCTCATTCTAGTTATAGGGGTTGTGATGTTGGTAGGGTGTGCTTCAACACCACAACTGTATCCAAATGCTAAATACAAGCGAGTTGGTAAAGTTGTCGCACAAAAAGATATTGACTTATGTACACAAGAAGCGAATGAGTATTTGAAGTCTTCTAAAGCAAAGCAAGTTCTAAAAGGAGCTGGGAGTGGTGCGGCAGTAGGTGCTGCTGGAGGAGCTGCTGTGGGTGTTGTTGGAGGCTTAATCAGTGGTGGCTGGGGTTCACTTTTAGGTTCGACTGCTGTGGGTGCGGGTGTTGGCGCTGCTGCGGGGGGTACGGCCGCAGGGATATCTCCAGATCAACTAAAACAGCGCTATATTAGCAAATGTTTGACTGATAAAGGATATGAAGTTCTTGGTTGGAGCTAGTTGTCGTTGTTCCATATAGGAGGGGTGAGTTGTCGCCTTGCCAGTGTTGCACAAGCAAGAGTAACCTTGTGATTAATTAAGATTTGGCTGGAGGTGTATCTTCCAGGTCAAGCTCTGTGGGTTCTTCTGCGGGTGCTGCATCTTCAGTGGCAGGGGCTGCTTCTGCAGGCATTTCGAGTTCTTCTGCAGGTGCTGCATCTTCAGCGGCAGGGGCTGCTTCTGCAGGCATTTCGAGTTCTTCTGCAGGTGCTGCATCTTCAGCGGCAGGGGCTGCTTCTACAGGTATTTCGAGTTCTTCTGCGGTGCTGCATCTTCAGCGGCAGGGCTGCT
>NZ_MDTU01000001.1:526346-528818 GCF_001720395.1 Piscirickettsia litoralis | reverse complement strand
TGCTGCATCTTCAGCGGCAGGCGCTGCTTCTACAGGTATTTCGAGTTCTTCTGTGGGTGCTGCATCTTCAGCGGCAGGCGCTGCTTCTACAGGTATTTCGAGTTCTTCTGTGGGTGTTGCATTTTCTGTGGCAGGTGCTGCCTCTACAGGCATTTCGAGTTCTTCTGCAGGTGCTGCATCTTCAGCGGTAGGGGCTTCTTCTACAGGCTTCTCATCGATTACAGCCTCGGTAACCTCTTCGATTTCAGTAAACTCAGCATCGTTGGAATCATCAAGTTCAATAGTGCTTGTATCTTTTGGAGTTTGAGCGTCAATTTTTATTTCTGTGTGTGGCTTTCGTGTAATAGTGACTTTGGGGCGCTGAATGTCGGTGACATGAATATTAATGTTGATATTAATATTCGTGTTGCATTCTTGCTCCTTCATGAGAATTACCTACTGCTCGAGGCTCATAACTTGAACCTCACTGTCGCTATCAACGGTCTCAAGCTTTAAGCTCAGTCGCTCCATTCTTAAGGCAATTTTGTTTAAGTCTTCTTGTATTACCTCTGCAGCAGCGTTTGTTTCCTCACTGACTTCTTCTTGCGTGAAGTTCTTGACTTGGTTATTCAAGCGTTTGGTGATCTCACTTTGGTTTTTTGCAGCACTGGAAATCGTTGTATTGGTGTTAATGATATTCTTCACTGCATCTGTGATTGAATCTAAGGATTTACCTGCCTCAGCAGCTTGCTGCACGCTTGTGTCGGCACTGCTGCGGCCTTGCTCCATTGTGTTTACTGCATCGGAGGCGTTGGATTGTAGTTTTTCAATCATTTCTTGAATTTCTTGAGTGGCTTGTTGTGTCCTTTGTGCAAGTGTTCTAACTTCATCAGCAACGACTGCGAATCCACGGCCTTGTTCTCCAGCTCGAGCAGCCTCGATCGCAGCATTGAGTGCAAGCAGGTTCGTTTGCTCTGCAATGCCTCGAATGACATCAAGTACAGCGCCAATACCTTCACTGTCTTGAGCAAGCTTGCCGATAACCTCGGAAGCGGCGGTGACCTCTTTAGAAAGGTTGTTGATTGCATTTGTTGTTTTGGCAACGACATTTTGACCATCTTGTGCCTTATGACTTGCTTCTTGTGCTGCATCGGTTGCATTTTTGGCAGAGTTTTCCACCTCAGAGATGGCGGATGAAATTTTAGTAATGTCATCGATGAGTTGTTTCTCAGCCTCGGTGTCTTTGCCCTCAGAGCGAGCTTCTTTGAGTAAACGGTCTGTTTTTTCAAAGATGCTGTAAAGGTCGCCATAAAGATCATTGATATTTGTAGCAATATCGCGATGGGTTTCAGAGAGAGAGTTTTGTAATTGCTCTAGGAATTCGACTTCATTTTTAGAAGGCTCTTGATTTTCAAATAGGTGAGAATGACCAAAGTTTGCCATTAGCTTTTTGATGGGGTGAAGGATCACTTTTGGGGCAATGAATGAGTAGATGACGCTCACAATTGCAGCGCAAATGATTGTCACTGTCGCTGGTGATTCAGAACCTAATTGTGAAACGATTCCCCAAACAGCAAGGATTAACAACGAGTTAGCCAAAATAGCAATTCGTATTTTTGCTTTTGCTGTGAGTTTCTTCATGCTGCAGTGCTCCTGGATTTCCGCAGATCATACGCTCCTAACAAAAAGCATAGTATAAAACTGGCTTTTTTAGAGATTAATCTAGCTTTTTTTTGTAAGCTTTGAGTATAATGGCGCGTTTGTCTAACGCTTTTATGGGGTTGTCTATGAGACAGAAAAATACGATTATCATTGGCATTGCAGGAGCTTCGGCATCAGGGAAGAGCTTGCTGGCATCGACAATCGTGAATGAAATTGGCTCTGAGCGAGTCACAGTGATCTCCGAAGATTCTTATTACAACGATCAATCAGATATTCCTTTTCATATTCGAGAGCAGACGAATTATGATCATCCAGATGCTTTTGATCACGAGTTATTAAAAGAGCATTTGCAGAAGTTGCGTTGTGGTGAGACGGTTGAGATCCCTCAATACAATTACGTTACTCATACACGAGAAGAGACAACACATAAGGTCGGCGGGCAAAGCATTGTTGTCTTGGAGGGGATTTTATTATTAACTGATAAAGAGTTGCGCGAACTAATGGACATCCGTATTTACATGGATACACCGTTGGATTTTTGTATCTTAAGGCGTTTGAAACGAGATGTGATTGGTCGAGGGCGTTCGATTGAGTCTGTCATTCAGCAGTATGAAGAAACGGTACGGCCGATGTATTTGCAGTTTATTGAGCCATCAAAGCGTTATGCCGATGTGATTGTTCCCCGAGGGGGTAAAAACCGCATTGCGATTGACTTGATTAAAGCTAAAATGCGTGAGCTTTTGCTTGAAGAGCAATAAAAAAGTAGATTATTTCTGGTTAAGTTTTTAAATTTAAGAAATCTTGCAAGGCATAAAGTAGAGATAAAAATTG
>NZ_MDTU01000001.1:524351-525990 GCF_001720395.1 Piscirickettsia litoralis | reverse complement strand
GCATGTGATTGTTCCCCGAGGGGGCTAAAAACCGCATTGCGATTGACTTGATTAAAGCTAAAATGCGTGAGCTTTTGCTTGAAGAGCAATAAAAAATAGATTATTTCTGGTTAAGTTTTTAAATTTAAGAAATCTTGCAAGGCATAAAGTAGAGATAAAAATTGATGAGTTGGGTTCATGGCATTTTAGGTTTAGTGGTTTTTTACTTATTAGCATGGGGGCTAAGTGAAAATCGCAAGCATGCTTCTTTGAAAATAGTATTGCTCGGTGTATTTTGGCAGTTTGTTTTTGCCTTGATTTTGTTGAAAGTTCCGGTGATTACTGAGATATTTCAATGGATTAACCAGGGCGTCGTTGCAATCACGGCAGCAACACAAAAAGCGATGGGCTTTATGTTTGGAGGTCTGGCAACCTCTCCAGAGGGAAGCCATCTAGGTTTTATTCTTGCTTTTCAGGCGCTGCCGGTGTTGATCGTAATTAGTGCCTTGAGTGCGTTATTATTTCATTGGCGTATCTTACCACTGATTATTCGTGTGTTTTCATGGCTATTTCAAAAAACATTGCGCATAGGCGGCACCCTTGGGATTGCAGCGGCTGCGAATGTGTTTATTGGTATGAATGAAAGCCCGTTGGTGATTCGCCCTTACTTAAAGCGTTTAACCCACAGTGAATTATTTTCACTCATGGTGTGTGGCATGGCTGGGGTTGCCGGAACCGTGATGGTTTTATATGCCAGTATCGTCGGCCCTTTAATTCCAAATGTCATCGGCCATGTGATCACCGCAGTGTTGATCAGTGTTCCAGCGGCACTTACAGTCTCCCGAGTGATGGTGCCAGAAACAGAAACAATTTCTGTGGGTGGGCAGGCTGAATTTGCCAAAGCGGCAAGCACCTTGGATGCTATTTCGGTGGGGATTATGGATGGTGCGAAAGTATTAGTCACTGTGATCGCAATGCTAGTCGGCTTCTTGGCATTAATTTATTTGCTGAATATGGCATTGGGTTTACTGCCTCATTTTGAAGGGCAAGCCTTATCGATGCAGCGTGTTTTAGGCTGGATTATGTCGCCTATTGCTTGGTTGATGGGAGTGCCTTGGCATGAGGCACAAGCCGCAGGGTCATTATTAGGTACAAAAATGATCTTAAATGAAGTCGTTGCTTATGGCGAATTGGTCCGTATAGGCGCTGAGCTATCACCTAAAGTACAACTAATGATGCTCTATGCTCTATGTGGCTTTGCTAATTTAGGTAGTATCGGCATCATGATCGGTATTTATGGCTCATTAGTTCCTGAGCGTCGCCAAGAAGTCACACGGTTAGGCGTGAAGGCGGTAATTGCCGGAACGCTCTCAACTTGTATGACTGGAACAATTGTAGGAATGCTTTATGTCTGAAAATAATCATCGTGAAGAAAAAAATATAACAAACCTAAAGTGACTTTATTGCAGCGTCTAGCAGCTCTAGTCATCGCAATCTTGGTTATTGTGATTATTTATCATTTTTATACGGTTTAGCTTTTAGTTCATTAACTATCAGATTTACTTTTTGTGGTGTGCGTATTGAGTGTATGCTCACCCTGTTCTAGCATTTTTACTTGCAAGTTTTTTAACTGCATATGCAAGTTTTGCAATTTTTCTTT
>NZ_MDTU01000001.1:518808-522232 GCF_001720395.1 Piscirickettsia litoralis | reverse complement strand
GAATGATGCTCATCAATTTTTAGTGATCGAGATGGAGGTATTTGGGCGGACATTTTTTGGCGATACTCCATAACGTTTCTCCTGGCTTGACGGGACCGTATTGGTAAGCGAAGCTAGATAAAGTAAATAAACCAAATAAGCTTGGAAGTAACAGGTAGGTAAGTAAGCGCCTCATGACTCATCCTTGTCTTAGTGAAGAGCATTTTTATATTAGTATAGTGTGTAGAATTCAATGAATCATAATAATCAAATAGAGAAAGCATCATCTTGGCAACAACGTCGCTCGGAGCGTTTGACTAAACGTCCTTGTGATACGCGTAGTGTTTATCAGCGAGATCGTGCTCGTCTTATCCACTCTTTATCGTTTCGGCGCTTACAAGGCAAGACGCAGGTGCTTGGGCAAGGAGATAGCGACTTTTATCGAAGTCGTCTAACGCATTCGATGGAAGTAGCCCAAATTGGCGCAGGCTTGGTTGATAATTTACGAGGGCGCTATCAGCAACAAGATCCAAATATTCCATTTCCGGAAACCGCATTGATAGAAACTTTAGGCTTAGCTCATGATATTGGTCATCCACCCTTCGGCCATGGAGGAGAGCAAGCTTTAAATTATCTAATGCGCTCTTATGGTGGTTTTGAGGGCAATGGTCAGACATTGCGACTACTGTCTCATTTGACAACGCATACAACACCGGGTTTTGGGCTGGATATGACGAGGCGAACTTTGTTAGGGGTGTTAAAGTATCCTGCTCCCTATAGTCGAACTTGTGGCCATTATCCACCGGAGCCGAACGACCCGTCATTAGTTCGTGTTCATGAATGGCTGCCTCCTAAATGTTTTTTTGATGATGAAACTCAAGTCGTGGACTGGGTTTTGGCTGAAATTTCGAATGATGAAAAGCAGCGCTTTATGAGTGTGAGTGAGAAAGTGAATTATGAAAATATTCATCATTTGCCTAATTATGCGGGGTTTGATACGACATTATTGAATTTGGCAGATGATATTGCTTATGCAGTTCATGACCTTGAAGATGCGATTTTTCTAGGCTTTATTACCGCACATTTATGGGAAGATATTGCGCCATTATTTGATGGCTCTGATTGGGCTAATCGGTTTAACTTAGCCGCTATTTCGCATGATTTATTCGCGGAACCTTATGAGCGTAAGCAAATGATCGGTGCTTTGGTCCATGCATTTATTAGTTCAGTAGAAATCGAACAACGGCAAACCTTTAGTGAACCATTGCTTGACTATCGAGCATTTTTACCCAAGAAAGTCGCTCACTTGCTCCAGCAATTAAAGGACCTAGTGAAAAGCCATTTTATTAATCGCCATGGTTTACAAACGCTTGAGTATCGTGGGCAACAAATTATTATTCGACTTTTTGAAGCATTAGCCTCTGACCCCGGACGCCTATTGCCTCATGAGAACTTGGTACTGTGGCAGCAAGCAGAATCTGATGCTAAACGCATGCGTGTCCTCGCTGATTATGTATCTGGTATGACAGACGAATATGCGACCAGGCTATATGAGCGGCTATTTATCCCGCGTGCAGGATCGATCTTCGATCGTTATTAATTATTAATAGTGAGAGTTTAAGACGATAACCGGATAAATTCTTAGAGATTAAATATATAAATTAGAAGTAGTTTAGATTATTAATAACCAAGCTTCTTCTTTTTGCAGTCAATACTTTTGAAACAACCTTATGTTTCTTAAATAGCCTACTGCTGTAATGGGTTGCTGGGCTATTACCCTCTTGAATATTTGTGTATAATTTGTGTATAGTTATTGAACGATTTATGAATGTTCTTGGTGGAGCACAAATATGAGAGATGGATATGAGTTAAGTCTCTTGGAGGCTCAGCTGCTTGATATTATTGAAAATAAAATTTTGGCCGCAGGGCGTGGTCCGACTCAGCAAGAGATGTCCGAGCTTTTGGGAGGTTCTCGTAGCCCAAGGCGTATTTATGCTTTGGTGGATTCTTTAGCAAAGAAGAACTACATCAAAAAAGGCCATAAGATGACTTCGATGAGGGTGATTGAGAATCCAAATCGAGAAAATACATCTTGTATGCCGCGTGTTGGTAAAATTGCGGCGGGTCAGCCCATCTTAGCCTGGGAAGATGTTGAGCGTGTCGACCTGAATGACATGTTTGGTGGAATGGGGCGTTATATTTTAGATGTGGTTGGCGACAGTATGAAAAAAGTGGGGATCTATGATGGTGATCTTGTTGTGATTGAGCAACAGCGCCCTGCGAGTACTGGTGATATTGTTGTTGCATTGATTGATAATACCGAAGCGACGTTGAAGCGCTTTAAACAAAACTATGATAAAAGCGTTACGCTGATTCCTGAAAATGATGAGCTTGATGTGATGACATACCCTGCTCATCGGGTTCAGATTCAAGGTGTTTTAGTGGCGCAATTGAGGAGATATTAATAGATTCACTAACTTTACTTGGCATTAACTTGAATAAGAATGATAAAAGAGGGAGAAAGTAATAATGAGTCAGCTAAATGCGACAGACATTCGCGATCTGGAGGTTATGCTGAATATGCTAGAAAGTGTATATCGGTGTGAGATACCCGCAGCACAACGGATTTTGCAAAAAATTAGACAACTCACCTTCAAACCGCCATATTGTTCAAACAGGATTATGTTCTGCAAAGAGTATCCGATACGCACTAACCTAAAATTTGAATTTAGAGTAAAGCGTTCGAGGTACTTTTAGTGGTGTAAAGGTTATAACAATGCCAAACGAAATTTTAGATGGACTAAATAATATTAGAGATCATCAAGAATATTGTGATTTCGTTAGTGAAACAAAATGCAAGCTTGACTCTATGAGTAAGGGAGTATTACTGCGTTTCAAATTAGATGACTTAGAAGAAAAAGCATTAATAAAGTTCCTTCAGAAAGAGCTGCCTAAATTTGGCAATTACCTTAGGCAAAAGATACTCGACTCTGTGCTTAATGTAGGCTCTGTACGTGATGCAACGCGAATTTATGCTTTCTGGGTTGATGTGGCAAAAAGTGCGGTCAAAGAGAGTAACTTAGAAGTTGGTTTTAGTATAAATGCGGCTTTAAATGACACGCCCCTATATAATATGTTTAATAAGAGCAAAGGGGGCGAGAGGTTATTGAGTAGAGCGACTATGAATAACAAAGCTGATCTTGATCGGTTGTTTGCTTTTGGGGGAAACTATGGAGAAATTAGACGTTATCAGAAACAACATGGAGGCACAGTTGTGTTTGGGCCATACGTTACCTTTACAAAAGATATTGAGCTTTACGGAAATAGCCTACTGGCTAAAGAAGAAAGTATTAAAATAAGGCAAAGGTTTGCAATGTATCTATCTGCTGCTAAGAGTTCTGCTGGAACCCCTATGCCTGAACTAGTTCCGCTAAGTAAAAAAGAC
>NZ_MDTU01000001.1:488076-517167 GCF_001720395.1 Piscirickettsia litoralis | reverse complement strand
AAAGAGAGCTTTTATCATCAATCAAAGAGACTAAAAAAGTTTTTATCTGTGAGGGATGATATGCAGGTTGCTCGAGGTGGTCAATCTAAGAAATTTAACCACTGTCAGTCTTTAAAAGAATTATGTTACTTAGTTTCTATTCGGCAGAAAAGTGGGTGGCTTCATCTTAAAAATACAACGAAGTCTGGAAGGCATTTAGTGAAGCTATTAAATTCTTCGGGAAGTGAGGTTTTAAAACAAGAGGTTTGTCCTTCTGGAGCGGATGTAAGAATGAGGGATGTTCGCGCTCATGCGCTTGGGAAAGGTGAAAGCAATAGCGGGTATTGTTTAAGTGCACAAGATAAAGAGAATGAGAAGCATTTTTCTTTTTCTCGTAATCAAAATAAACAAGAACCCACTAAACTTTTTGAGTCTCGGTTTAATCAATATAGCAGGGATAAAGGGCCTTTAGCGAGTCTTGAAGCCTGACTGTGTGAAAGTATGTGAGCGTGATCGATTGGAGCCAAATCTATTGTAGTGAGTGGCGCGGCGCTGAGTACAGCGTCGTGTTTTTCTTGCTTAGGCGAAAGTGTAGAGCACGTTAAAAACTGTTGTCGTTGCTAGTCGTTTAGAGCCTTCAGGCGTATTCGAAAGGTATTTTGTATCAAACTGTGCTTGCAGTCCGAGATTGTCTCGTAGCTGTGTAGTTAGAGCGGTGACGGTATTGATTGTTGTGAGGTTTGATGTATAGATTGGGGTAATGGTTTCTGTCAGTGCTGTTTTATCGTTGATTTGCCAATTCAGCTCTGCCTGAGTGTTTACACTCACTGTACTTTCGGGGGTAGCTGCGCCCTGGATTTTACGTTGCTGGTAGCCAGGGCCAATTTGGGTATCGATCATCACGCTTTGACTGTGATAGACGGTATAGCCATAACCAAGCGAATAGTTCCAGATATAATCATTGCCACTGAATCGGTCGTAGCCATAAGAGAATCGATTGTAAAAAAAACTGCTATCACCAAAGAGGTAGTTTGCCTGTGAAGATACATTATATTTATCGGTACTTAGGCCATTATCTGCCGAATGTTCATATTGTTGGTCGATTTTTGTTGAAATAATCCAAGGCGGAGTGGAATATTTTAAATTCAGTGTCGTGTTGCCTTTTTGAGAGGGATTATCCCCGGTATTAATTGTTGCTCCAGCGCCAATATTTGTCCCACGCCATGGGTTAGGGGTTGTGGTGGCCAGTACTGTGCTTTTTTGATAATTAGCCTTAAGTTTCATTAATTGTTGCTGGTTCTTAGCAAGTGTTTCTTGTTGCTCTTTAATGTGCTGCTGGAGCGCTTTAAAGTCTGCTAATGTGGGTGCTGAGGCTGAGTAAGCGGTGGTTATAAAAGCGAATGAAATTGACAGTGAGGCAGCTTTTTTTCAGCACAGCATAAACTCTTATTTTTTATAACCATAGTACGAGTATCGTCCGATGACTTCAAATGTTTTTGATTAATTGTGTTGATTGTTATTGCATATTATGAAATTTGCTTGAGTGTTGGGACTCTAGCAAGTTCCTGAGTCATTTTTGCAGTTCGACCTAACCTGGAGTTATAAACAACCGTATAGGCCAAAATATTTTTAATATAATGGCGGGTTTCTTTATAAGGGATGGTTTCTATCCAAAGGTCTGCAGCAATGGCTCTTTTTTCTGGCAGCCACTGATTAACACGACTGATTCCAGCATTGTAAGCGGCGAGTGCTAGGATTAGACGATTATCGTAGCGTTGTAATAGGCGTTTTAGATAAGCGGTGCCTAAAGCAATATTATGGTTTGCATCGAGAAGCTTAGAGGTGTAATGACGAATTTGTATTTTTCTGGCGATATAGCGTGCTGTTGCTGGCATGAGCTGCATAATCCCTCGAGCACCGACAGGAGAATAAGCGCGTTCGTGGAAAATGCTTTCTTGGCGGGCAACTGAGAAGATCCAGGCTGGGCTGATGTCATAGCGCTTAGCATAGCGTAAAATGGTATTATAGTGTGCCATAGGAAACCGTAATTTTAGATCGTCACGGTGTTTTGTTTTGGTTGTTGTGAGGACCGATAAATTATACCAGCCCCAATCGTGAGCAAGTTTTGCTGCGGCGAGCTTTTCTGTTTCAGTGAACCGGCTGATAGTATAAACCCACTCCCTGCGAGAAAAGTTAGCAAGACCTACTTTTTTAAATTCGAAAGCACGTTTGATCCCTGGCTTTTGTGAGACATCATCAAGAGTATGCTGGCTAATGTTTACGGCTTTTCGGTTTAAATGATAGGGTTGATTGAGCTTATTGCTGGCAAGAAAGCCATAATAGTCACGTTGTTTTGCGATTTGGCTATAAATTTTTTAGCGCTTTTGTTTTTTCGGCCGATTTGCTCAAGTGAACGCGCTTTCCAGTATTGCCAAATATTGCGCTCATATTCTTGTGGGGAAAGTGTATTAATAAGCGTTAGCGCTTGCTGCCATTGTCTTTGATAAAGGGCCACCCGTATCTGCCAAGAGTTTAGCGTTTCGCCTTTTTCTTGATGGGGGATTTTCTCCATCCAGGTATTTGTTTGTGGAGATTTGTTTAATGCAAGATAGAGGGCTATCGTTTTGGTGATTTCAGTTTTTTGATCATTGCTGAGTGAGAACTTATTTTTTAGGCGAGGCCAAATTTTAATCGCCTGATCGGGTTTGCGTTTAGCAAGTTGCAATAAAGTATCATTGGCAATATAGCTGCCTTTGCTACCTGCGGAGCGGATGAGCGATAATCGGGTAATTTTCTCTGGGTGACGACGTAAAATGCGCCATATTGTCAGTGATTTTTTATCTTTATTAGATAAGAATCGACTGAGATACATCGCTAGTTGATAGTTACGTTTTTGCATGGCGAGGCGCGTACGTTGCCAAGCTAATGTATGGGTCAGTTGCTTATGTTGGCGCAACGCACTGATGAGTCTATCGCAGGTTTTAGGGAGTGAACTACCGTGTAGCCAAATTTTTTTCAAACGCATTCAGTGATTGTTGTCTATAGTTGAGCTGGTAGCGCGCCCAGAGGTAACGGCATTGCATCGATATGCTTTTAGAAGGTTGATAATATTTTGTGAGCGTTTTCCACCACTTTTTATTATATAAGCTAATAAACCATTGACGCTGTAGTCGGTCATGGAATAAAGTGTTTTTGTATTGTTTAAGAAAGTGTTTGATTTCTCCGTTAGGCAATGCGCCTAATTTAAGCCGCCGAAGCAGCTCTTGATAGCGCAAATAAGGATAAAGTGGATAGGACTGGAGATTTTTTTAAGCCTCGTCGAAAGGACTTGAATCGATTTTTTTTCAAATTTTTTTCAGCTTGGATGAATAGTGCACGCTGTTTATCGGTGGATGTAGACGCATAAAGAGGAAAGGAAACAAATAGGGCAATGAGTGTAAAGAGGCTAGCAAGACGACGATATAGCATTCATGTCCCTATAATCTATGTTTTTGTCAAACTTTACTTCAATAATAGCAGAAAGCTACGATAGGGTGGATGTAAGTCATGTAAATTTATCTTAATGAAATAGTCGAGTTATTAAATATGCTAATTGCTTTGTGTTCACTATATGTAGATAAATTAAGTGGATTTAATGGAATTAATGTGCGTTAGTGGTTCTTGTTATGGTTGTTGGTAGGGTTGGCTTGTCAGATAATGAGTTGCGCTTGATTTTGTGTGTGCGATTGTTTACCATACGAAGCGCGTTATGAATACTTTATTAAGTCAATAAGTTATCATTGATCGAGAGGATTGAGTTATTATCTTGTGACGTTGGACTTTTTGAAAACTAAATAATATAAGGTTGGAGGGGAATATGAGTAGCACAAAAAAACAACCTAAATCAGAGAAAATCCCTGAGTCTGTAGGTGTTATTGAAATGACAATGACTGAGCTTTCTACACGACGTGCAGAAGCGATGGAAGCGATTCAAAGTGGCACTTATATTCAAATTGTTAAACACAAAAAACCAATTGGTATGCTTGTTCCATTTTAATATATCAATCTGGTTATCCATTCTCTTGATGCACTGGCCACGATTTTGGCTAGTGTTAGCATTTTTTTGAAAATTAATTTTTTTGAAATCTTTATTTTATTTAATCTATTGATATTTCTGGATATATCTTGTTTTTCTTCTAATAATAAAATTAAAGATAAGGCTTTTACTTGAGGGCGGGCTATGAGATCGACTGCCTATATAATAATTATTATTGTGACTGTGTTTCTTACTAAAGCACCGCTATTTGCTAGCAATATGAATGTTTATGCTGCTGTTGTCGTTGTGACGCCTCCCCATAAGGTTATAACGAGAGTGGTTAGTGAGTATGATAGAGAGTTAGAACAAGACTTTTATAGAAAATATAGAGTCTATTTGTAAAGAAGTTTTGTGTGATTAAAGTTAGAGCCTATTTGAGGCGATAAGCTCATCGGCATGTCTTCTTATGCTATTGATTTATTTGCATTATTAAACTCAATTTTGACTATTATCCCTGAAACGAGTAAGGTATAGCCTCCGAGAGCCCTTGTGGGCGTTTGACTTACGATCAAATAGGTAGAAATTTAATGAATCAAGTTGTTGTTGCGGCAATGTATAAATTTGCCTCGTTGCCAGACTATAAAGAGATCCAACCCAAACTCCTTGAGTTTTGTAAATCACAAGATATCAAGGGAACCTTATTACTTGCTCAAGAAGGGATTAATGGAACGGTTGCAGGAAGCCGCCTTGCCATAGATAACTTGTTGAGCTATTTAAGAAAAGACTCGCGTTTAAGCCAATTAGAGCATAAAGAGTCGTACTTGGAGCCATCTGCGGTTCCCTTTTATCGTATGCGAGTAAAGCTCAAAAAAGAAATTGTCACTCTAGGTGTTGAAGGGGTGGATCCTAATGAGACCGTGGGTCAGTACGTGAAGCCTGAGGACTGGAATGCTTTGATTAGCGATCCGGACGTGGTTGTTGTTGATACTCGTAATGATTATGAATACGATATTGGTACATTCAAGGGAGCGGAAAATCCTGAGACAGAGACGTTCCGTGACTTTCCTGAGTATGTTGAGAAAAATCTAGATCCGAAAAAACATAAGAAAGTTGCTATGTTTTGCACGGGTGGGATACGTTGTGAGAAGTCGACCGCTTTTATGTTAAAGCAAGGGTTTGAGGATGTCTATCACCTAGAAGGTGGTATCCTAAAGTATCTAGAAAAGGTGCCTAAAGCGGAAAGTTTATGGGAAGGCGAGTGTTTTGTTTTTGATAATCGAGTTTCGGTGAATCATGATCTTGAGCAGGGTCGTTATGATCAGTGCCATGGTTGTCGTTATCCGATTACAGCCGAAGATAAAGCGTCGCCTTTATATGTGCAAGGGGTAAGCTGCCCGCACTGTTATGATGAATTATCCGATGATCAGAAGGCGCGCTTTGCTGAGCGTCAGCACCAGATGGAGCTTGCTAAAACCCGAGGTCACCAACACATCGGTGACTCGATTACTTTGGCAAAAGAAATCAAACAGCAAAAACGCAAGGCACAAATTGAAGCGTGTCAGGCTAAACAAAAGTAGTTTGATCTCAAAAAATAAATTCATTAGTGAGGGGCAATGTGCCCCATTTTTTATGCTTTTTGGCAGTTATATCTATAAAATATAAGTATTAGTGAGTTAAAATATATCCTATTTTATTTCTCAAAAATTATGTGATCGCTTATGGATTTTTTATCTTTATGATATTCTATCGGTATTAATTTTATAGCACTTTATGGGGCGGTATGTGCTGATAAATGTGAGACGCAGGGCAATTCGCTTTAGTTAACTCTAGTAGCTGATTCAGATTTTACTGGTATTTTATGGAGAATTTTTTGGTGCTACTAGAAAAGTTTGATGATTAAGATTTTTGTTGTTTAAGTGAAGGTGAATACTCTTCGATCTACATTGAAAGAATGCAAACAGTAAACTGGCTGCCAATATATGACTCAATGACGGCGCACTTTGCTTTATCAAAAGGTTCGGTATATGCCCTTAAATATAAAGGTAGAGCGACTGCATTATCTGAAAAGAGCCAAGAGATTGTCTCTCAGCTATATGCTTTAAGTTCACATGCTTATGTGCCGTTATAAAAATTAGAATTTATAATTATAGGGATAAAAACAATGGAAGCAAAAAAGGATCAGTATACTCTTCAAACAGGTGCGGGTATTGCTGATGAAAGATTAGGTTTTTTGCAAAAAGTGCACGGACCCGATTCAATTGCTTTTCTTCGTAGGCATATGACAAGCAAAAATAATCGCATTTTGGATATCGGCTGTGGAACGGGCTATATGGCGACATGGATGGCTGATAATATTGCGAAAAATGTAACTGCAGTTGACCAATCACTTGCTCAGCTTGAAATTGCTAAATTAAGAACAACTTCTTTAAATATAAGAAATATTGAATTTATCCAGGGGGATGCTTATGACAGTGCAATGCAGGCTGGACAATATGATTTAACATACTCGCGATTTTTAATGCAGCACTTAACTGATGTCCCTCGCTTCTTGAAGAATACTTTTGATAGTAAAAACTGTGATGATTCTAATTATTTGATTATTGAAGCTGCAATTCATTCAGGTTGGGCGTCAATTCCACATCAAAACTATATTATTAGCGCTGCAAATTTGTTTAAGTCTTTGCTTGAAATAAATGGTAGTGATTTTGATATTGGCAATAAGATTTTTCATACGATGCGAGCCAGGGAGCGCCAAGCGCGGGGTGAGTATTCCGAGGTAGGCTCGGATTTTTAGCAGAGCGGAGTGACGTAGGGCCTTTAGGTCCGGAGTCGGCGGAACGAGTGTCTAAAAATCTATACGAGCCGTAGAGTCATCTGAGAGCGAGATGCGGAGTGTGCCGAATTAAGGCACGGAGCGTCTCGTGACGGGGACGGCCGAGGCATTATAGTCGTCGCGTTTTGCGAGGCGATTTTGCACCATGGAAGTGCAAAATACCTACCGAGGTAGCGACGCTTCCGTGGCAACAGAAATTGGCTTTGAATGCATTGATATTCATATTGCTCAACCTGTTTTGCATGGAAAATCGAATACGTTGATGCTTAAGCATTTGATTGAAGAGTGCGGGGAGCGATTTATTAACTTAGGGCTGATCGATGCTGAGAATCTTGCTAAATTACGCTTGCAACTTGATGAGTTTGAAGAAACAGATTTGGTTTTATTTCCAAAAGTTGCACAGATGTATTGCAAGTATTAAAAAGTTAAGTATATTTTAATTTTGATTGAATATTTCTTGATCTAACTGATGTAAAAAATTTAGACGATCTTTGATTTTTTTCTCAAGCCCTGATTCTTTAGGGTGATAGTAGTTGCCTTGGATATTTTCCGGTAGATAGCTTTCACCGGCAGCATAGTAGTAGGGCTCATCATGAGCATAGCGATAGTGTTTGCCATGATTAAATTCTTTCATAAGCTGGGTTGGAGCATTGCGAATGTGCAAAGGAACTTCGGCATTGGGATGGTCTTTAGCCTCTTGCATGGCAGCCTTAAAGGCCATATAGACAGCATTGCTTTTAGGGGCGCTGGCCAAATAACTGACTGCATGGGCAAGGGCAAGTTCGGCTTCGGGAGCACCTAAACGCTCTGTAACATCCCAAGCGTTTAAGGTGAGTTGTAAGGCGCGAGGGTCTGCATTGCCAATGTCTTCAGAGGCGGTGCGGACAAGCCGGCGTGCGATATACAGTGGATCACAGCCACCTTGGAGCATACGAGCCAGCCAGAAGAGTGCGGCATCGGGGTGAGAGCCTCGAATTGACTTGTGTAAGGCAGAGATAAGATCATAAAATTGGTCGCCGCTTTTATCAAAGTGACTAAGGGTTTCACCCAATAAACTTGCAAAGTGCGTTTTTGTAATGGTGATTGTTTGATGTGTCTGATTATTACTGTTATGAATTTGGGCAAGTTGCTCTAGGCCGTTGAGTAAGCGCCTGGCATCACCGGCGGCGTACTCAATGAGTTTGTGCTGTAAATCGCTTGGGAATTGAACCTGATAATGACCTAAGCCTAGTGGATGGTTTAAGGCACGAACGAGTATTTGCTCTAAGTGTGAATGCTGTAGTGATTGTAATTTATACACCTGCATACGTGAGATTAGGGCGCGGTTGATTTCAAAGGAGGGGTTTTCTGTGGTTGCGCCGACAAGCGTAAATAAACCTTCTTCGACAAAAGGCAGAAAGGCGTCTTGTTGAGATTTGGAAAAACGATGGATTTCATCGATAAACAACAATGTCTGTTGGCCAGCTTGTTGATTTTCACGTGCACTTTGAGCAGCGGTGCGGATGTCTTTGAGGCCCGCCATAATGGCAGAGAGTTCGATAAAGTGAGCATTAATTTGCTCAGCAAGCAGGCGAGCAAGTGTTGTTTTACCGGTACCGCTGGGTCCCCAGAGTATGATGGATGGGCAGCTTTGAATAAGGCTGGCTGGGCTGAGTGGGCCAGTGGTTAAGTGCTCTTGCCCTATGACCTCATTTAAATTTTTAGGGCGTATGCGGTGGGCTAGTGGGGCATTGGTATTTAGGTCATCAAATAAGTCGCGCATCAGGCCTGAGTCTCTTTGGATAACCGCTATACTTTAAATAAGTTAATAATAAAAATAAAGGGGCTTTTGGATGGGAAGGCTTTGGTTGGGAGGTGCACTGCTATTGGCTGTTTGGTACGTATTATCGTATCTGGTCTTTAGTTGGTGGGGTGTAATTTCAGCGGTTGTTGTCACCATGTTTTTTGCGTTGTTATTTCATTATTTTCATAAGCTTGAGGAAAAGAAAGGCTAAATATTAAGCGAATTCTTTTCCTATCGAGCAATAACTTTGCTTTTAGCCGTGGTTGCTAATGCGTGAGATGGCGTTTTTCTCATCAACGAAGATAGCTACAGGCTTGTGGTCGATTGCTTCTTTCTCGTCGACGGAGCAATAGCTACAAATGATCACTAGGTCCCCTTTTTGGACGTGACGAGCCGCCGCACCGTTGAGACAAATTTCACCGGGGCCTCCTGGAATGACATAAGTCGTTAAACGCGCTCCGTTATTACAATTATAAATATCAACTTGCTCGTAGGGGATGATTCCCGCAGCGTCGTAAAGTGCAGGATCGATGGAGATAGAGCCTTCGTAGTTTAAGTCGGCATCAGTCACTGTTGCGCGGTGAATTTTTGCTTTTAGCATATTAAGTTGCATGTGATACCTCGATTAATAGCTGCACTGGTGGAGTAATAAATAGAAAAACGCCCTGATTTTACTGATAAATCGGTTTAAATGCAAACTACATGAAAAAAAACTTTATTACCATGACTTATTTGATTCGTTGGTCGCTTCACTGCCTATTGTGTGATAAGATCGTGTTCCATGTTGAAAATACATGAAGTGAAGTGAATGACACGATACATATTTGTTACAGGCGGTGTAGTCTCCTCTTTGGGTAAGGGACTCACGGCAGCCTCTCTCGCCGCGATACTCGAAGCGCGCGGTTTAAAAGTTAACCTTAAGAAATTCGATCCTTATATCAATGTTGATCCGGGTACGATGAGTCCGTTTCAGCACGGTGAGGTATTTGTAACTGAGGATGGCGCAGAAACTGATCTGGATTTAGGTCATTATGAGCGTTTTGTTGCGACAACGATGACACGCTTTAATAACGTAACCTCGGGCCGTGTTTATCAAGAAGTGATCATGAAAGAGCGCCGCGGTGATTACTTGGGTGGCACTGTGCAGGTGATTCCCCATATCACCGATGAGATCAAACGCCGGGTTGTTGAAGGCAATGGTGATGCCGACGTCGTCATGATCGAAATTGGTGGCACAGTCGGTGACATTGAGTCTTTGCCGTTTTTAGAGGCGATTCGTCAGTTAGGTGTTGAGTTAGGTCATGATCGAAGTTTATTTATTCACTTGACTCTAGTTCCTTATTTGGGTGCGGCCGGCGAGTTAAAAACAAAACCGACACAACACTCCGTTAAAGAGTTACGTTCGATAGGGATTCAGCCGGATATTTTAATTTGCCGCTCTGAGCGCGCATTGCCAGAATCTGAGCGCCGTAAGATTGCTTTGTTTACCAATGTTGAAGAGCGTGCGGTGATTTCTTGTGTAGATGTGAATACAATTTACTCACTGCCGCGTGCTTTATATGAGCAAAAACTAGATGAGATTATTGTTGATCGTTTAAGAATAGAGGCGAAAGCGGCTGACTTATCGGACTGGGATCGCGTCGTCAACGCTAAACTGAACCCTGAGCACAGTGTGACGGTGGCGATGGTCGGTAAATATGACCTAACCGATGCTTATAAGTCGATTAATGAAGCACTTGATCACGCCGGAATTCAAAGTAAAACTCAGGTTAATATTGAATATATCGATGCAGAAGAGATTGAGAAAAAGGGCGCTGAGGCGATACTAAAAGGCTATGATGCGATTTTAGTCCCTGGGGGCTTTGGTGATCGCGGTGTTGAGGGCAAGATCCTCGCTTCTCAGTTTGCTCGTGAAAATAATGTGCCTTATTTAGGTATTTGCTTAGGGATGCAAGTTGCGGTGATCGATTATGCGCGTCATTGTGCGGGCCTTGAGGGCGCGAATAGCTCTGAATTTGATCCTGATTGTAGTTACCCTGTGATTGCGCTTGTCAAAGAATGGCTGACTGAAGATGGCTCGCTTGAAACGCGTGATGCCGGCGCTGATCTGGGCGGCAGTATGCGCTTAGGCGGGCAAGTCTGTTTGCTTGAAACAGGGTCGATGGCAGAAAAAGCCTATGGGCAAGGTCAAATCGTTGAGCGTCATCGTCATCGTTATGAAGTGAATAACCGTTATGTTGATGAATTACAAAAAGCCGGGTTGAAAATCTCAGGCCGCTCTGAGGATAAAAAATTGGTTGAAATGGTTGAGGTTGAAAATCATCCTTGGTTTGTGGCGTGCCAATTCCACCCCGAATTTACATCAACACCACGTGCAGGGCACCCGTTGTTTTCAGGTTATATAAATGCTGCGATTGCGCACAGCGTGAAGTAGGAGAAAGAAAGTATGAAAGTCGCTGGAATGAATGTGGGCTTAGATCAGCCGTTTTTCCTCATCGCCGGGCCTTGCGTGATTGAAAGTGAAGCGTTGGCGCTGGATACAGCCGGTTACTTAAAAGAAGTCGCGGACCGTTTAAATATTCCGTTTGTTTATAAGTCGTCGTTTGATAAAGCCAATCGCTCTTCTCATAATAGTTTTCGCGGTATGGGGGTAGAAAAAGGCTTGGCGATCTTGCAGAAAGTCAAAGATCAAATTGGCGTGAATGTGCTAACGGATGTACATGAAGATACGCCTTTAGATGAAGTCAGCAGTGTGGTTGATATTTTACAAACACCCGCATTTTTATGTCGCCAAACGAATTTTATTCAAAATGTTGCGCGTTGCAATAAGCCGGTGAATATCAAAAAAGGGCAATTTCTGGCCCCTTGGGATATGAAGCATGTGGTTGAGAAGGCTCGTGCCGTGGGTAATGATCAGATTATGGTCTGTGAACGTGGCGCATCATTTGGCTATAACAATTTAGTCTCAGATATGCGCTCATTGGCGGTTATGCGTGAGACAAACTGTCCGGTGGTCTTTGATGCAACCCACTCAGTCCAGTTACCGGGTGGCCAAGGCGCATCTTCAGGGGGGCAGCGTGAGTTTGTTCCTGTGCTTGCACGTGCTGCTGTGGCTGTGGGGATTGCAGGGCTCTTTATGGAAACTCATCCAAACCCTGAGAAGGCATTGAGTGATGGACCTAATAACTGGCCGATGCATCAGATTGAAGAGTTACTCAGTCAATTGGTTGCTTTAGATAAAGTGGTTAAGTCAGCTGGGTGGATAGAAGAAACAGTGAAATAAGCTGTAACTACATTGTATAAATGATAAATGAGTGAAGGAGTGTTCAGTGAAAATTAAACAAGTTATTGGTCGTGAAATTTTAGACTCTCGCGGTAATCCGACAGTTGAAGCGGATGTGATTTTAGAATCGGGTGTTGTGGGTCGTGCGGTTGCACCTTCCGGCGCGTCGACAGGATCACGTGAAGCCTTAGAATTACGTGACCAAGACCTTAAGCGTTATATGGGCAAAGGCGTATTAACAGCAGTTAATAATATCAATACGAAAATTCGTGATTTACTCATCGGTAAAGACGCAGCGGACCAAAGTGCAATTGATGGTGCGATGATTGAGTTGGATGGCACAGAAAATAAATCAAGCCTAGGTGCAAATGCCATGTTGGCCGTTTCTTTAGCGGCAGCAAAAGCCTCTGCCTTAGAGCAAGGTTTGCCCTTATACCAGTATTTATCCAAAGGCGAGATGAGCATGCCAGTACCGATGATGAATATCATCAATGGCGGTGAGCATGCGGATAATAATGTCGATATGCAGGAGTTCATGATTGTCCCTGTTGGCGCGCCGAATTTTAGCGAAGCTTTGCGCTATGGTGCTGAAATTTTCCATACCCTTAAGAAAATTTTATCAAAGCGTGGCTTAAATACAGCGGTAGGTGATGAAGGGGGCTTTGCGCCAGATTTACCCTCAAATCAAGCGGCGATTGAAGTCATTTTGGAAGCCATTGATGCAGCGGGTTATAAAGCAGGTAAAGATATCTTTATTGGATTAGATCTAGCAAGTTCTGAATTTTATAAAGAGGGTAAGTATCACCTGGCTTCTGAAGATAAGGTCTTGTCTTCATCCGAAATGGTGGATTACTTAGAAGACTGGGTGAAGCGCTATCCGATTATTACCATTGAAGATGGCTTGGATGAAAGTGATTGGCAAGGTTGGGGCGAGCTGACTGCACGTTTAGGTAAAAAAGTGCAACTTGTCGGTGATGATTTATTTGTAACAAATGCGGCGATCCTAGAGCAAGGCATTAAAAAAGATGTGGCTAATTCGATTTTGATTAAGCTCAATCAAATTGGCACCTTGAGCGAGACATTAAAAACGATTCAAATGGCCAAAGATGCAGGCTATACCAATGTCATTTCACATCGCTCGGGCGAAACAGAAGATACGACGATTGCTGACTTGGCGGTGGCTGTTGCTGCGGGTCAAATTAAAACAGGTTCGCTGTGTCGTAGTGATCGCATGGCAAAATATAACCAATTGCTTCGTATTGAGGAAGAGTTAGGTGAGAATGCGGTTTATCCTGGCTTGGCTGTATTCAAACAAGCTCATTAAACGCTATGATTAAATAAAAAGGGGGTAACACCCCTTTTTTTATTGCAGACGATTGAAGGAAAGTGAATGACTTTTAAAGAGCGCTGTTTTGTCACCTTTTTGGGGGTATTGTTCCTGCTCTTACAATTTAATTTGTGGGTAGGTAAGGGCAGCGTTGCCAATTTAATCGGCTTGCATGACAAAATTAATGTCCAAGAGGATAGAAATAAAACGCTCAGTGATCGTAATGAGCAGCTTGAAGCTGAGATACTGACCTTGAAACAGGGCAATGCGTCAATTGAAGCGCGCGCTCGGCGTGAGCTCGGTATGATTAAGCCAGGTGAAACTTATTATCAAATTATTGGTGAAAATAAAAAAATAAAACGATACAGCAAAATTAATTCTATCTTAAGTTACCTATCATTCATCCTGTAGCATGCAGTAAGAGGGCTCTGTGGATCTATCATTCAATTGGCATTACGCTAACAAAGTTCCTGCACTATCTTGTCACTATAAATGTGAGCCTGAAGACTTTAGAGTCGATGAGGTTCCTGTGATTGAACCACAGCAGTTCTCGGGTAATGGCGAACACATTTTTTTGACAGATAGAAAAAAAACAGACTAATACTGAATGGTTAGCAAAAAAATTAGCGCAATTTGCTGATATCCCTGTACGCGATGTCAGCTTTGCTGGTCTAAAAGATCGTGAGGCAGTGACAATTCAATGGTTTAGTTTACGTAT
Organism: Piscirickettsia litoralis; assembly: GCF_001720395.1. Lineage (NCBI taxonomy): Bacteria > Pseudomonadati > Pseudomonadota > Gammaproteobacteria > Thiotrichales > Piscirickettsiaceae > Piscirickettsia > Piscirickettsia litoralis. The sequence goes on along the minus strand of NZ_MDTU01000001.1, from coordinate 503,229 downwards.
TCCAGGCAAACGTGAGCTGGATTGGGCATTATTCAGTGACGATAACATTCGCATTTTACAGGTGGGTCGCCATCAAAAAAAATTACGGCGTGGGCACTTAATTGGTAATAAATTTAGATTGATTCTAAAAAATTGCCAAGGTGATAAAGCGTTTTGGCAACAGCGCTTAGAATATATCCAAACTGGAGGGGTGCCAAACTATTTTGGTCCACAGCGCTTCGGTCGAGAAGGCCATAATGTTCAGGCGGCATTTGATATGTTCGCTGGTAAGCGAGTAAAGCGTCAACAAAAAAGTATTTATTTATCCGCATTACGTGCTTATTTTTTTAACCATGTCCTATCGAAACGTTTGGAGCAAAAATTAACGCTAACGCCAATGACCGGCGATATCATGAACCTAACCGGCTCGAATAGCGTATTTGCTGTAAATAATTTGAATGAGGATAACGATGCTAAGAATGAATTAGAAAAACGCTTGAGCGACCGTGATATCGTTCTGACCGGGCCGTTGGTGGGTCAAGGTAAAAATAATGAGCGTATTAACACACCGGCTTCTCGTTTTGAGCAAAGTGCTCTGATTGATGCAGGTTATGATGAAAGTTGCCAGAAAAACTTAATTAAATATAAGTTAGGTGCTGATCGTCGGCCACTGTGGGTTTATCTTGATAACTTTTCTTGGGACTGGCTCAATGAGAGTACACTTGAATTAAAGTTTTTTCTGCCCAAAGGTAGCTTTGCGACCTCGGTATTGCGAGAATTAGCCCGCTACCAAATTCCAGATAAGTAGTAACTTTTTTGTATTAATCTATATTTTTGCTTTCCATTCAATTAAATAAAAAGGAGCACTGAAGTGCCAGTAGTTAAGCAAAATCAACGTCATATTTCACCCTGGGGAATGATGCTATGTTCGGTGAGCGCGATTTTAGGTTCAGGCTGGTTATTTAGTAGCTTTTATAGTGCACAACTTGCAGGTGCAGGAGCGATTATTGCCTGGATACTGGGCGGCTTATTAATATTATGTGTGGCATTTAGTTTTGCAGAAACATCAACATTATTTCCTGTCGGTGGTGGAAGTGCTTATCTGCCTTTTTTAACACATGGCAATATGGTGAGCTTGATTTTAGGCTGGATTACTTGGTTAACTTTTGCAGCGTTACAATCAGTTGAAGTTCAAGCGACTTTACAGTATTTAGCGAATTTATGGCCTGAATTATTAAAACCAGGGTCAACCGCTTTATCGGCTACGGGTATTAGTATGGCGGTGCTGCTTATGTTTTTATTCAGTTTGCTTAATATTTACTCGCTGCGTTGGGTGATTCGCTTAAATAATATTTTGACGTATTGGAAAATTTTAATTCCTGTTGTGATCGCATTAGCTTTAATTAGTACAAATTTCTCTACCGCAAATTTTCATTATCAGGGTCATTTTTTTGAGTGACGGTTGGCATGGTGTTTTTGCTGCGATGTCAATGGGGGGCATTGTCTTTGCCTTTAATGGTTTTAAGCAGGTCGTCGAACTTGCAGGAGAGGCTGCCAATCCAAAGCGCACTATCCCATTTGCGCTGGTTGGCAGTATTTTTATTTGTCTCGTGATTTATTTATTACTGCAAGTTGCCTTCATTGGTGCACTAACACCAGCAGAATTAATGGCCGGTTGGTCACATTTAAGCTTAGCGAGCACAGCAGGACCCCTGGCTGTTGTTGTTGCTCCTGTGGGTATATTTGTATTAATTTTGCTTTATAGTAATGCAGTGGTTGCGCCCGCAGGCTCTGCATTGATGTATGTGGCTAGCGCTTCTAGGACATTACAAGCGATGAGTGGTAATCAGCAGATGCCAAAGGTGCTAGGGGAATTAAGCGCAGGGGGCATTCCTGTGAAGGCGATTATCTTAAATACAGTTTTAGGTGTTGTTTTCTTTTTTCCGTTACCAGGTTGGAAAGCGATGGTTGAGTTTATTACCTCACTGGTCGCTTTCTCTTATTCGTTAGGACCGGTTTGTTTATTAGTGTTGCGCTATCAGTTGCCTGATGAAAAGCGTGCAGTACGCTTGCCTTTTGTTTGGGGGTGGAGTTATTTAGGGCTTTATATTTGTGTATTGATGTCTTATTGGACCGGCTGGCATACAATTTCTAAGCTTTTCTTATTCTTAGTGTTTTGCTTTGTATTATACTTTTTATATCGAATGGTTTCAGAGCGTGCGCGCTCACTGGCATTGGAAATTCGTTCATCACTTTGGGTTTGGGTTTATTTTATCGGTGTCAGTATTGTCTCTTATCTAGGGACGTTTGGCGGAGGGCGGGGTGAGTTGGCCTTTGGCCCAGATGCATTGGTGCTTGCTTTACTTACTGCTGTAATTTTGTATTTAGCGGTTAAGTTTCGCCGAACAGATGAGCAAACAGCAGCCTTGTTTAAAACTATTCGTAATGAGTTAACTAATTAATTCTTAGTGCTCTAGTGTGTGAGAATAATTACAATGAACAGGATGTATTGGGGGTGAACATGCTAAAAATATTATTGAGTAACGATGATGGTGTTTATGCACGTGGTTTGGCTGAAATGCACCAGGCCTTAGCGGATGTTGCGAAAGTGTATGTTGTTGCCCCTGATCGTGATTGCAGTGGTAAGAGTAATTGCATTACTCTAGATCGCCCATTATCCATACAAAAGGCAGATAATGGGTTTTTAAAAGTCAATGGCACACCAGTGGACTGTGTTCATTTGGCTTTAAACGAAGTGTATAAATCGGAAGGGATTGACCTAGTCATCTCGGGGATTAATGCGGGTGGAAATATGGCGGATGATACGATTTATTCAGGGACGGTGGCTGCGGCAATGGAAGGGCGGCGTCATGGAGTTCCTGCAATTGCCGTCTCATTGAAAGGTGAAGGCCGTTTAGACAATTATTGCACGGCAGCAAATTTTATCGCCAGTCTTGTTGAAAAAATGGTTAAAGAGCCATTACCGGCAGATACTATCCTTAATGTGAATGTGCCAGATTTGCCTCAAGAAAAAATTCAAGGGGTACAGGTGACGCGTTTAGGGCAGCGTCATCGAGCTCAGCCAGTGATTCCTGCAAAAAGCCCTCGCGGTTATCCGATGTTTTGGATCGGCCCTGTCGGGCCTGCTCAGGATGCAGGGGTGGGGACTGATTTTTTTGCATTGCGAGAGAACCAAATTTCAATTACCCCCTTAAAAACAGACTTAACACAGTTTGAAGCGATGGAAACCGTGGCTCATTGGAATGCCTTAAGTTAGTTATGTTGATATAACAAACACGTATTTTTTCGGGCACACATTTTGCTTTGTCTTGGTCTATATTTAAAGCATTTTTATTTTGCGCCGACACCATAAAAAGATGTGGTAACAACGTAAAATAATTGTACTAAGGCTTGGGCAAATGGCGTATTCATATGAATCTCGTTTTATTTCAGCGAAACAATGCAGTGAGTCAGGGCAGTTTCAGCAAGAAGAGGCGGTAAGGAATTCTGTTGCAGCTGCAAGTAATACTTCTGAAGCAAAAGCAACGACTGCTGAGACACAGCAAAAACAAGTCAATTTATTGCAAGAACCCAATAATCTAGATGCCACAGAAATTTATTTGGGTGAAATTGGTTATTCGTCTTTACTTACTGCAGAAGAGGAAGTTTATTTTTCTAGACGTTCTCAACAGGGGGATATTTTTGCGCGCCGCAAAATGATCGAAAGTAATTTACGTTTAGTTGTTAAAATTTCTCGTCGGTACTTAAATCGAGGCTTGCCGCTATTAGATCTGATTGAAGAAGGCAACATGGGGTTAATGCACTCCGTTGAAAAGTTCGACCCTGAGAAAGGCTTTCGCTTTTCAACCTATGCAACCTGGTGGGTGAGGCAAAACATTGAGCGGGCATTGATGAGTCAAACTCGAACAATCCGTCTGCCTATTCATATTGTTAAAGAAATGAATGTGTATTTACGAGCATCCCGAGATTTGTCTCAGTCATTAGATCATGAGCCAAATTATGAAGAAATTGCTGAAAAGGTTAGTCGCCCTGTCAGCGATGTTAAAAAAATCATGCGTCTTAATGAAAAAGTTATTTCAACAGACACGCCTGTAAACAGTGATAGTGATCGTACTTTAATCGATACATTAAGTGATGATGAAAATATGGCTGATCCTGTGGTTGATCTCGCCGATTTTGATCTGAATGAGCGAATTAAAGATTGGTTATTAGAGCTTTCCGATAAGCATCAGCAAGTTGTTGAGTTACGTTTTGGCTTAAACGGGCAAGAGTCAATGACACTTGAAAAAGTGGGTAAGGCCTGTGAAATTACCCGTGAGCGCGTGCGCCAGTATCAAATGGAAGGCTTGCAGCACTTGAAAAAACGCTTCGAGGATGAGGGGTTATCAAGTAATATCTTATTATCTCGCTTTACTCATAGTAAATGGTAACAGCCGCTAACCTTAACTGTTACCTTTTTGAGAAACAAAGCGTAAAGCGGCCAGTATTTTGGGGTTAGCAGAACCCGCGGCTTTCAGGCTGTATAATTGATTCAATAGTTTTTTTAGCTCATCAACAGATAAACTCATAAGCTTTATAATACGATCGTCTGGAGTGACTCTGCCTTGGCGGAATTTCTCTAAAACATCCTCAATGGCGACACAGAGTTCTTCAAGAGTCGTGGAGCCTACGATTCTCGCATTGCCTTTTAGTGTGTGCATGCTGCGAAAAAATGCATTGACTGCCTCACTAGAGTCGGCTGGGACGGCAAGCTGTTGCACTCCATTTTCAAGCTGCTTGATTAAACTGTTACACTCTTCAATAAAATAGTGTAGGTCCGACTTATCTAAATTCAATATGGATCCTAAATATGGGCAGCTCCCCTGCTTTATATATACATTTTAGAGGGGAATTGCTGATCTTGTCGGGTGCTAGTGTGTAATCTATTTATAAACATCAAAAATTTTTGGTGACTTGGGTGACTTATTGCTAGCATTTCTTAAGTTTTTGTGCTAAAAAAGCGGGAATAAAGTTGCTGATCGTTGCTGAAATCGCTATACTCAGGCGTTTGTCTGAATGAGACGCACTTTGCTAATTTATAACTGAATTTTGGATTTTACACTTGATTACTACAGCAAATATCACAATGCAGTTTGGCCCTAAGCCGTTGTTTGAAAACATTTCAGTCAAGTTTGGTGGTGGTAACCGTTATGGCTTGATTGGAGCGAATGGGTGCGGCAAATCTACCTTTATGAAAATTTTGGCCGGCGATTTGAAGCCAACGTCGGGTAATGTTTCTATAGATGTTAATGAGCGTTTAGGCAAGCTTAGTCAAAACCAGTTTGGCTATGAAGAATACAGCGTTGTAGACACTGTAATCATGGGCTATGAAAAGCTTTGGGAAGTTAAGCAAGAGCGCGACCGCATTTATGCACTCGCTGAAATGACCGAAGAAGAAGGCATTAAAGTGGCTGAGCTTGAGATGGAATTCGCCGAAATGGATGGCTACACTGCTGAATCGCGCGCAGGTGAGTTGTTGATGGGGGTGGGGATTCCTGTTGAGCAGCATTTTGGTCCGATGAGTGAAATCGCTCCTGGTATTAAATTACGTGTTTTATTAGCACAAGCCTTATTCTCTGATCCTGAAATTTTATTGCTCGATGAGCCGACCAATAATTTGGATATTGACACGATTCGCTGGCTGCAAGAGACTTTAAATCAGCGTAATAGCACGATGATTATTATTTCCCACGATCGTTATTTTTTGAATTCGGTCTGTACTCATATGGCAGACTTAGATTATGGCGAGTTACGAGTTTATCCAGGGAATTATGATGAATACATGATGGCCGCTAATCAAGCCCGTGAGCGTTTGCTCGCCGATAATGCCAAGAAAAAAGCACAAATGGCGGAATTACAAAGTTTTGTTGCCCGATTTTCGGCAAACGCTTCTAAAGCGAAGCAAGCTACTTCTCGGGCAAGGCAGCTTGATAAAATTAAGCTCGAAGAGGTCAAAGCCTCGAGCCGAGTGAACCCTTTTATTCGTTTTGATCAAGAGAAAAAGCTGTTTCGTAATGCCTTAGTTACAGAGCACTTATCAAAAGGCTTTGATAAGCCTTTATTTAGAGATTTAAATTTAACGGTGACAGTAGGTGAGCGCGTCGCAATTTTAGGGCAAAATGGGGTGGGTAAAACGACCCTATTGCGGACTTTAATTCATGATTTGCCGCAAGATCATGGCAATATTCAGTGGTCTGAAAATGCTGCGATTGGCTATTATGCCCAAGATCATAGCCGCGATTTTGAAAATGATATGACACTCTTTGAGTGGATGAGTCTATGGCGTAAACCGACGGATGATGATCAAGCGGTTCGTGGAATTTTAGGGCGTATGTTATTTAGCGCCGATGATATTGTTAAGTCCATTAAAGTGCTCTCGGGTGGTGAAAAAGGCCGCATGCTATTTGGTAAGTTGATCATGCAAAAACCAAACATCTTGCTGCTTGACGAGCCAACGAATCACATGGATATGGAGTCAATAGAGTCATTGAATAATGCTTTAGAGCGTTATGAAGGCACATTGTTGTTTGTGAGTCATGACCGCGCATTTGTTTCATCATTAGCAACCCGTATTATTGAAATAACGGAAGCGGGCGTGAATGACTTTAAGGGAACTTATGACGAGTTTCTTGCCAGTAAAGGCGTGATTGATTAAATTTTAGTTTTTAAGAAAATTAAGTGCAAGCCCGAGTTTTCTATTCGGGCTTTTTATTATTAATATTTGGTTTTTAGCTTAACTTAGTTTAGTCGATAACCAATTGCAGCAATAGTTTCTATGAGGGTATTATCCGTCTTTTCAGCAAGCTTTTTGCGCAGTTTACGGATATAAGTTCTTAAGTAATGCTCCGCATCTTCCTGATGATTGGGCCATAGCGTGCTGGTGAGTATTTGATAGGGAATGACTTGACTTTTATGCTGAGCAAGCAATTCAAGTAATTCATATTCTTTGTTAGTTAGATTTATTTTTTCTTGATCAAAAAATACCGATTTTTGTGAGAGTTTAATAGTGAAGCCATGCGTTTCTATCGTGGCACTGCCTTTGCTTTGCTGAGTTTGTACACGTAAGGCGACACGAATACGTGCCATAAATTCACTCATGCTAAAAGGCTTAGTAATATAATCAATTGCGCCGGCATCGAGTAGTTTTACTTTTTCATTTTCATCATTGCGTGCAGATAAAACGATGCATTGATGATGGCCTTGTTGTTGTAAAGTCTGTAGGACATGATAGCCGTCTTGGTCGGGTAGCCCTAAATCTAAAATGATGAGTTCAGGTTGATGAATTTGTGCTTCTTTAATACCGTTTTTTGCATTGTTTGCTTCGAGTACATGATAGCCCTCAGCACCTAGCGTGATTTTTAATAAGCGACGGATTTGTGATTCATCATCAATAATTAATACACTGGCAATTGGTTTTTTCATAACATTCTCGGCCTTTTTATAAGGTTAATTACTGATTAATAGTTTTGAAGCAGATTTTGGGATAGTAATGGTAAATTGGCTACCCAAGTTTTTGCCCGGACTTGTTGCTTGAACACTACACTGTTGTGCTTTTAAAACGCCTTGGCAAATGGTGAGCCCCATGCCAGTGCCATCGGTACGGTCTGTCTGTTCGGCACGGTAAAATAAATTAAACACTTGCCTGAGTTGTTCTTCGCTTAAGCCTTGGCCTTGGTCAATGATGGAAAGTTTAAATGTTTGAGTTTGTTTTTCTTCGTGCAGTTTGATGGTAATTTCTTGGCCTAATTCTGAATATTTACAGGCGTTTTCAATTAGATTGATCAAGACTTGTTCTGTGAGTATGGGGTCAAGCTGGGCAAGACAGGCTTGCTCGGGGCATTGAATGTTTAAAGAGTAAGGTTTTAGTTGTTGCTTTAGGCGCCTGCAGGCTGAATCGATGATATCTTCGATATCGCATAATTGTAAATTAGGCTTTAATACATCGGCCTCTAATTTCATCATGTTAAGTAAGTTATTAATATAACGGTGAAGCCGATCAGACTCGCTGTAAGCTAAAGAAGCAAGTTCTCTTTGGGTGGTTTGGTCAAGCTGTTGCGATTTGTTTTTAAGTGTTTCCAGCGACCCCATAATCGAGGCCAATGGTGTTTTTAAGTCATGGGAGAGTGAAGAGAGCAAAGCTTGCCTAAGATTATCTGCTTCTTCAAGAATATGATTGCGTTCTTGAATTTTGGCGAGTTGATGTTTGGAGAGTACCGTTGCTGTTGTGGCGATTAATGCATGGATAATTGCCAGTCGGTCATCAGAAAGTGCGTTGTTTGCCTTAAGGCGGCGTATGGCAATCACCCCTAGGCATTGATTGGCAAGCAGAGGCTCAAAACGCCAAGAAAGAGCAGTGTGGGTCTCGCTTTTATAGCCTGTGCTTTGAGTTGTTTGCCAGCACTGTTGGGCCGCTTGGTACTCATGAGGTTTAAGGTAGCTTTGCTTGCCTGGAAGACTATAAATCTGCAAATTGTTATCTTTGGGCAGTAGGATGAGAAAGTTTGTTGGATAGACTTTGTGTAAGTGATTGATAAGTTGTTGAAATAAACTGTCTTGATGGTTGATATGGGTGACTTTTTGTGCATAGTGAAAAAGCAGTTGCATGGCTTTCTCTTTTTGCTGAGCAGAGAGTGCAATGGCTCTTGTTCTTGCGGTTAATGCGCTGACAAAGATAGACAAAGTGATAAACGCGCTAAAGCGTAGTAACTGATCTGATTCTGAGACGTGTAAGGAGTAATAAGGGAGGGTGAAGTAATAGTCGTAAATGAATAAGCCTAAAATGGTGCCGAGAATGCCGGGAATAAAGCCCCAGACCGAAGCAGAAAACAATGTGTCTGCGAGAAAGAGCATGGTAGCGATGTTGACAGCTTGGCTATGCGGTAAAAAATAAATTATTGCAACAACCGCAATGGTTAATAGCACTGATTTTATGCAATTTGCACTGAGTTGGGCATAGTGTTGTTCAGAAGAAGGGTCAAAAAGCATAGTCACTCGCTTGATTGTATGCTGGCTCTATTAAAGGCGCTATCATCATAAGGGCTTTTAGGCTTGTTTGCCAAGTGTTGTTGTGATCAAGCTTATGGTATAATCGGTGGTTTGGTCATTATGGCTTGAAAAACATTAAGTTATGAGGGTGATGTGAAGCAAAGTACACGGGTTGTTGTTGGTATGTCAGGAGGAGTTGATTCCTCAGTGTCTGCCTACCTGCTTAAAGAGCAGGGCTATGATGTGCAAGGGCTTTTCATGAAAAACTGGGAAGAGGATGACACTGATGAATATTGCTCTGCCAGTGAAGATGTTGCCGATGCACAAAGTGTCTGTGATCGCTTGGATGTAGCGCTGCATACGGCTAATTTTGCCGCTGAATATTGGGATAATGTATTTGAACACTTTCTAAGTGAGCTTAAAGCCGGTCGCACACCAAATCCGGATATCCTCTGCAATAAAGAGATTAAATTTAAAGTGTTTTTAGAGTATGCATTGCACCTAGAGGCCGAGTATATTGCAACAGGTCATTATGTTCGTAAAGATCAGATTGATGGTCGTTATCGTTTATTAAGAGGGCGAGATAATAATAAAGATCAAAGTTATTTTTTATATACTATTGGTCAAGAGCAGCTCGCTAAAACTCTATTTCCTGTCGGAGAACTAGAAAAGCCAGTGGTAAGAAGCCTCGCTGAGCAAGCTCAATTGATCACGCATAATAAAAAAGACAGCACTGGAATTTGTTTTATCGGCGAGAGAAAATTTTCTGACTTTTTAAAGCGTTATTTGCCTGCGCAGCCTGGAAAAATGAAAACACCTGAAGGTGAATATGTCGGCGAGCACCAAGGTTTGATGTATTACACCTTAGGGCAACGTCAGGGCCTAGGCATTGGTGGTCGACAAGGTGACAATGGTGAACCTTGGTATGTGTTGGCAAAAGACCTAACGAATAATACGCTTATTGTCGGCCAAGGTCATAACCACCCTTTATTACTCTCTAAGACACTGGAAACGGCTCAATTGCATTGGGTGGATGGTATAGCGCCTGGTGCTGAGTTCTCGTGCACAGCAAAGACACGTTACCGTCAGGCGGACCAGTCATGCCGAGTTAAAATAGCGGGCGATGGCCGAGCCATTGTGACATTCGAGCAACCACAGTGGGCGGTGACACCAGGCCAGTCGGTCGTTTTTTCATCAAGGAGAAGTTTGCTTGGGTGGTGGTGTAATCGAGAAAATTAATTTGTGATTAACTCGTTAATTTATTATATGATTTAGTTATTTTAAACCGTGAAACTATGAGTGTAGAATGCACTCTTAAATGTAATGAGAAAAGAGAGGAATGATTTACATGTTTGAAAAATCAACACACAAAGAATCACAAGATCGCTTAACAGCTGTATTTAATACGTCTGAAGGTTCTTTTGAAATCGAGCTTTATGCCAAAGAATGCCCTGAAACGGTATGGAACTTTGTCAATCTAGCAGAAGGTCGTCAAGATACCAGTAAAGAAGGTCCGTTTTATAATGGCTTGAACTTCCACCGTATTATCTCTGGTTTTATGATCCAAGGTGGCTGCCCTGAAGGCAGTGGTATGGGGGGCCCGGGTTATCAATTCGAAGATGAATGTTCTTCTGAATTACGCCACGATGGCGCAGGTGTATTGTCGATGGCAAATGCCGGTCCTGGAACGAATGGTTCCCAGTTCTTTATTACCTTAGGCGCTCAGCCTCACTTGGATGGCCGTCATACGGTATTTGGTAAGGTATCATCAGGTCTTGATATTGTTAATAAAATTGGCCAGGTTCCAACCGGTTTCATGGATAAGCCTGTTGATGAAGTGGTGATTGAATCTGTTGAAATTAAGCGTTAATCGTAAATAACGATTGCGTTTGATCTTATGCGGTGCTGCGAGAGCCTTTGATACTCGCAGTGCTTTCTTTTTCACCTTGTGGACCGTAAGTGTTTTCTTCACAGCCTTTAACAACATTGAGTAATGATGAGAGCTGAGCCTGATTGACTTGGATAACAAGCCCATTCGCTTCGTTGATTTGTTTGCATTTTTTTAAAGCGAGTTGAATGTCTAACCACAACTCTTTTGCTTGAGTTTGTTCTTTGCCTGCCATTTCTTGGTGAATGTAGCTGAGCATACCTTCATGCGTACAACTATAATTTTTTTCTTTAAGTAAGTTTTCGTGCTCTATTGCAAGCGGATTAAGCTGGTCCAAACAAGACTCTTTTGAATTAGCTAGGTGCTGTAGCTCTGTGTGAGTTAAGTTTTGTAATGCAATCGTTTCTTGCTCTAATAAATCAAGCAATTGTTTGAGTAGTATTAATTTTTTATCCAATAAAGCACAAATACTTCTCATCGCACTGATTCCTTAATATTTATTCGTTTTTATCGAAGCTTATCTAGAGCTGTTCGTTTAATATGCCTTCAGCAGTCTGCAATGCATTGATTTCATACTCACCTTTTTTGATAGAGTGCTTTTAACGTCTCTACTTTTTCGGCACGTTCGGTGGTAAACCCCTCATCTTGGCTGGCAGATTGCACTAACTCTGTGAGAAGTAAACTTTCTTCATTGGTTGCAGGTGCAGCACTTGTTGCCTGTTTTTGTTGTTCAGGTGCCTTTTCTTCAGCCTGTTTGTTGGCTAGAGGAGGAGGTCCAGAACCTACTTTGTTGACTTCATTCATGTTTATGCCCCTTAATTTTACCACTGTATAATATCGGCAGTACTTCTATATACTTTAGCTCAAATTTAATAAATTACATCAACAACGCCCTTGCTTGTGGCCTTGCCCTTGATAACCTTTTGAGATTGTATGTTTTTTACTTCCACCTGTTGGCCTCGTAATGCATTTTGTAAGGCGACTCCTAGCGAGGTCACTCTGATGTTGTTTATTTTTGCACGAATTTGCACTCGCTCTCCTCGTTGTACCATATATTCTTTTTTTAAGGAATATTCAGAAATTATACTGCCTGATTTTATTGGATATTTTGTATTTCTACCAATTAAATAATCAAAGTTTTGATAATAATTAGGACGTAATTCACGGTAAAGTATGGTTTTTAGTGCAAGTTGGTCACGACGGATTAAGGTGTTTCGTGGAATTTGTTCTCTGGCAACAATCACTTGACTATAAACAGTTAGTTTAACGGGTAAATAAGTCACCCAATCATGCTCTGGACAGCGAATGCCGACACTGCGTGTTGATAATAATTTTTGATGAGCTGGCAGGAAGGGGGCAAGTTGATCTGCTGAGCAGGCTTTTAATCGTACTTTGCTGGTGGGTTTATTAATTTCAATTTGGAACTGCTTGGTATGAAGCCTAACTTGCCCATAGAGATAGTGATAAGCAATTTTCTTTAAAGTGGCATAATTTTGAATGTCTTCTTGTGCATGGCTATTTAGAGAAAAAATCAATAATAAAGCACAAGTTAGAATTCGAAAGCACATGAGTTATTCCTGTAAAAGTAAATTGATATAGAATGATTAGCCTTGCAATATTTGTGCCTTATGAACTTAACTCTCCTGACCAGGTGGAGCTATGGAAGTTGTTAAGTTGCACTCAGGGGAACACAGCTATAATATGAGGTGTCAAACGAATGATTTTAATCAAATGGTACTTTAGTTATGCAATTAGCAGAAAGACTTCAAACTCAAGTAGATAGTGAAGAAGACAGTAGATACGCTAAGCGCTTGAAAGAGTCTTTAACGCCAGATGTGCTTGAGAAGCTTTCAGAAGGAGAAAAGAAGGCTTATGCTGCTGCTATTGAGGTAATGAACAACTTTGCTCCTCATATCAAAGAGTTAAGTAAATACTAAAATTAGGTAATCTTGACAGCCTCCAAGGATTGGCTTTGATTTGATTATGGAAAAAATTATTTGGCTTACTTCTGCTATCATAATTGATATTCAGAACTCCTCTCTAAACTCTGGTGAAGATAAAGGCATCCGTGATAGGAAACTTTTAGAGGCTGCTGTGGCAGGGGTAGAGAATGCTTATGGTTATTATGAACATAGTTCTGAATTAGATTACACTGAAGAGTTCTACTGTGCTGCTCAGTATGCCTTTAAAATTGGAAATTTTCACCCATTCTATCAAGCTAATAAACGTACAGCCTTTATTTCAGCTCTGACCTTCCTTAGAATGAACGGGATTGTTATTAGAGAAATGAATTATAAAAATGCAGCTATTATGACCTATGCTTTAGTTGCCTCAGATACAATGGGTGGTGTTGAAGTTACAGTGGAGTTATATGCGAGCTGGTTGAATTGTTTTAAGGTCAAGGGGCAACTTATTCCTAAGTTGATGTCTCTTGAGAAAATGTTGTCCACTCGATGATTAAATAATTTTTTATTTTAGTTTGGTTGATATTAAATAAATTTTAGTTATTTCATAATTAATAATTAACACATATTAAAGTGCATGTATACCGACGACTTATAATTTTATTAATGGAAAAGGCACTAAGATTGCATAATCTTTATTAATTAATATTAGTAATTTATATCGAAATATATTTGATGAAAATAAAAGGCTGATAAATGATTAACTTTGATAAAATTGTTGGAACGCATGAAAATGCGCTTTATTTAAGAAATCAGAGGTTAAAAACAATTTCTGATAATCTGGCCAATGTAGATACGCCACATTATAAGGCAAAAGACTTTAACTTTAATAAAGCACTAGAAAATGCAACCTCACATATTGATCGAGATATTCGGTTATCACGAACGAATAATAGGCATATTAAATTAACGATTCCATTTTCGGGAATTGATTTAAAGTATCGCAACCCATTTCAGCCATCTTTAGACGGTAATACGGTAGAGCTAGAGGTTGAGCAAGCTAAATTTGCAGAAAATGCAATGCGTTATCAGGCGACACTTGCATTTTTAGGGAAGAAGTTTTCTGGCATAAAGAATGCATTTAAGAACGAGTAGGAAAGTGGAAAGGTAAGTGATTATGTTCTCAGTTTTTGAAATTGCAGGATCGGCAATGATGGCACAGAGTATTCGTCTTAATACGACTGCAAGTAATCTTGCCAACATTAATAGTGCAAGCAGTAGCATTGATACGACTTACCGTTCACGGCAACCGGTGTTTGCACCCATTGCCGCAGGAATGCGAGATAAGTTTTTCCCCCGATCGTGCGCCAGGGCGAGGTGTGCAGGTTTTAGGTATTGTTGAAAGCGATGCACCTTTAGAGCAACGCTTTGATCCGGACCACCCGATGGCAAATGAAGAAGGTTATATCTTTTTGCCCAATGTGAATCCGGTTGAAGCGATGGTCAATATGATTTCTGCATCACAATCATATCGGGTCAATGTAGAGGCTTTTAATACATCCAAGCAGCTCATGCAGCAGACGCTTAGGTTAGCGCAGCAGTAGGAGATAGATGATGGCAGGGATTGATTCAAGTACTTCAGTTGCAGACCTTTATAAAAACTTAGGGCTAACATCAACAGAGACGACACTAGAAAAAAAAGAACTCGGCCAAGATGATTTTTTAAAATTATTAACAACACAGCTGAAGCACCAAGATCCGATGCAGCCGCAAGAAAATGGTGAGTTTCTCGCACAAATGGCGCAATTTAGCACCGTCGATGGTATCAACAGTATTAATGATGCGGTCGGTAGCTTGGTTGCTGAATTAAAATCAACAAGTGCATTACAAGCTTCGGCATTGGTTGGCCGCTCGGTTTTAGCTCAATCTGATAAGGGCTTATTAATTGAAGGTGAAGAGTTTAAAGCGGATATCGAAGTGCCGAAAAATGCAAAAGGCATTAAAGTCAATATCTTTACTGATGGCGGTAGTTTGGTCAAACAAATTGATGTGGGTGATCTTGCTGATGGAAATTACAGCTTTGTTTGGGATGGCAAGGATGAAAGCGGCAATTTGATGCCGCCAGGGCGTTACCAGTTTGCTGCAGAAGCACAGGTTGAAGATCAAACTCAGCAATTATCATTATCGGTGTATGCCAATATTGATAGCGTTATTTTAGGTCGCAATGGTGAAGAAACACAGGTAAGTTTATCAGGAATAGGACAGGTGAAACTATCAGACATTAAACAATTAGGTTAGTAAATAAAATAAATAATTAAATAAAATAAATAATTAAAT
>NZ_MDTU01000001.1:486460-488051 GCF_001720395.1 Piscirickettsia litoralis | reverse complement strand
TAATAAGTTTATTAGAAAAACAAGTTAAAATAAAATTAAAAGGGAAGTGGAGGGGCGTTATGTCATTTAACATAGCTCTAAGTGGTTTACAAGCATCATCACAAGATCTAAGTGTGATTAGTAATAATATTGCGAATGCTTCGACGATTGGCTTTAAAAAGTCACGTGCTGAGTTCGGTGATGTTTATCAAACCTCAGGTTCAGGGAGTGCGATAGGTTCAGGTGTACAGAGCTTGAGCGTCTCACAGGACTTTGGTCAGGGACCGCAGAAAAATACCGGAAGAAACCTTGATTTACGGATTAATGGCGAAGGCTTTTTCCGCATGAGTGACGGTGGTGCCTTGAAATATAGTCGTGCCGGTGCATTTCATTTGGATAAAGACGGTTTTATTGTTAACTCTCTTGAAAATAATTTAACCGGCTTTACCGTCGATGCGAATGGTGCATTAACCGGGGCGGTGGGTAATTTGCAAATCAGTACTGCGAATCAGCAGCCCAAAGCAACCGCAAACATAACCTTAGAGATGAATCTAGATGCTGAGGCGACAGTGCCAACGGTCGAGTTTGCACGTGGCTTTACACCAACAACACCACCTGACACGAATAGCTATAATAAGCTTGAAAATACGGTGATTTATGACTCACTCGGGACGAGCCATATTTTATCAAAATATTTTGTAAAAACGAATATTGATAATCGTTGGGATGTTTACATCGGGATTGATGGTACAGATGTCACTCCTGCGGCAGCGGCGGCGCCCTCAGTCACTGTGACAAATCCAGCTAATAATACCGGCAATAACCAAGGTTCTCTTCCTATTCCTTCACCAACGGCAACAAATTGGAATAATTACTCCCCGTTTACCGTTGTTTTTGATAACCTCGGTAAATTTATAGCAAATGACCCTAATACCCCTCCTCAATTGGTGCAAACACCGATTGCTTATTCACCCTCTACCAACGCCTATGATGGTGTTAACCCTCCTGGCTCTGAAAATTTAACAATTACCCCGGCGCTAAATAACCCATGGAAGATGACTGCCCCAGTGACAGATCCGACAACGCTTAAAGGGCCTAATGGTAATAATTTAGCTGTTGAAGTTCGTAACGCTAGTGGGGGCTTTACATCTTACAATGTCGCGGCGATGACAGGGTCAGGGAATGCAACAGCACGAAGGATTTCTGACGCAGTTAATGCAACAGCAACATTAAGCGGTTTAGTCGATGCTTATGCTTATACCGAATTTGAACTTGGTGAATACTTCCCAGGCTCGGCAACAGCAACGGCAACATTTAATTTGACCGCAGCAGCAACTAATGGATCGAACACACAAGCGATTACAATCCCGGGAGGAACGAATGTTGCGGGTGTGCTAGCCGCAATTAATGGCGTAGGAAATGCAACGACGGCTTTAACGGGAGTTTATGCGGTTGCAAGAGATGTTGCAGGGGATACAGGTAATGCGGCACGCAAGCGGATTGTGTTAATTTCAGATGGGTTTGATGCTGGAGGGACACAATTGGGAGCGACTGCGCAAGATTTGTCAGGGCATAATATTACTTTAACGATGACAAATACATCAACAAGCCC
>NZ_MDTU01000001.1:468645-486030 GCF_001720395.1 Piscirickettsia litoralis | reverse complement strand
AAACAGTGTCGGGTGACTTTAGGTTCTCAGGTAGCGAAGCCGCGGCAATGGGATTTGAGACTGGGCGAATCTATGAGGCTGTGGTTGATCAGAAAAATTCAGATGTAATGACGATTAACTGGACACCGACGACGGCAGGACCTGCAACACAGCCGACAGATCCACAGGCGATTACGATCGACATGGCAACATCGACCCAATTTGGTGATCCATTTGCGGTAACTGATAAGAACCAGGATGGTTTTACAACGGGCAGGCTGTCTGGAATTGAAGTCGATAAATCAGGAATTATTTTTGCCCGATACAGTAATGGACAGTCGAGCACCCTAGGTAAGCTCGCGCTAGTGAACTTTCCTAATGAAAATGGTTTATCGCCAGTGGGTAATACTCAATGGGTGGAAAGCTTTAGCTCAGGGCAGCCGCTGATTGGTGAGCCGCAGACGGCAAACTTTGGTTCCATCGAAGCGTTAACATTAGAAGATTCCAATGTTGATTTAACGCAAGAGCTGGTTTCGATGATTATTGCACAGCGTAACTTCCAAGCGAATGCGCAAACGATTCGAACCTCAGATCAAGTAACACAAACCATTATTAATATCCGTTAATGATATGGATGGCACGCATGCCGGGGCGAGTTAACTTACTCGCTTTGGCATGCTCTATGCACCCCTAGTATGAAAAAGGGGGTGTGATCATGGATCATGGAATTTATATTGCAATGAATGGTGCCAAGCAGGCGTTTAATAAACTTGCAATAAATAATAATAATTTAGCCAATGCCTCGACCACAGGGTTTCGTGAAGATTTACAGCAATTTCGTGCACAACCTGTATTCGGTGAGTTTTTTCCAAGTCGTGCTTATTCTATGGTTGAGCGCCCAGGATACCGTGCTGAAGCAGGGCCTTTGATTACTACAGGTAGAAACCTGGATGCGGCGATTAAAGGCGAAGGTTGGTTTGCTGTTTTAGCGCCTGATGGTAATGAAAACTATACTCGCCGTGGTGACTTTAAACTCACACCCGAAGGTGCTTTGTTAACCGGAGATGGTCATCCGGTGGTTGGGGATGGCGGCCCGATTCTTTTGCCACCAGCATCTGATATTCAAATTGCTGAAAATGGTCGGATTTTAATTAAAGCGGCGGGTGTTCAAAATGCTGAATTTACAGTTGTTGGTCAACTAAAGCTCGTCAATGCGCCTAATGAAAGCATGAATAAAAACAATTATGGCCTGTTTCAGTTTGGTGAGAATACGCCTCTTTTGGTCGATCCTAATGTCGTGATTCAATCACGTATTTTAGAAGGAAGTAATGTGAATTCTGTGGCGGCGCTGGTCAACAGTATTGAAATTTCTAGGCAATACGAGACTCAAGTGAAAATGATCGCGGCGATGCGCTCAAATGCACAAGAGTCGGTACGCATTATGCAAATTTAGCCTATGCATCGAGTGAAGTGAGGGAAATATGATTCCAGCATTATGGATTAGTAAAACCGGGTTAGATGCTCAAAATTTAAAGTTACAGGTTGTTTCTAATAACCTTGCTAATGTTAGCACGACAGGCTTTAAAAAAGACCGTGCGGTGTTCCAAAGTTTATTTTACCAAAATGTTCGCCAAGCCGGTGCTGAAAATGCTGAAGGGGTGAGGTTACCCTCTGGGCTGATGCTCGGTCGGGGTGTTGCGGTGGGAGCAACCCTAAAGCAGCATGACCCTGGAACGGTGCAAATTACCAATCGAACACTGGATGTTAGAATTAATGGTCGTGGCTTTTTTCAAATTACTATGCCCGATGGCACGACTCAATACACACGCAGTGGGCAATTTACGCGTAATGAAAATGGAACTTTAGTCACTGCTGAAGGTAACCCTCTGGTGCCACAAATTGATGTGCCCCAGGATGCATTAACGGTCACCATCGGTGTTGATGGTCAAGTGTCGGCAACCACACCCGGGGCCGTGACACCGACAGTCTTAGGAACGATTCAGTTGGCAACCTTTGTTAATGATGCGGGACTGGAGCCACAAGGAAATAATTTATTTAAAGAAACCGTTGCCAGTGGCGCACCGACCTTAGGTGACCCTGATTCGGATGCTTATGGCAGCACGCGCCAAGGTGAACTAGAAGCGTCGAATGTGAATGTGGTTGAGGAACTCATTGGTTTGATTGAAACGCAAAGAGCCTATGAGATGAATTCTAAATCAATATCGACCGCAGATGGCATGATGCAATTTTTAAATCAGACAATTTAAACATAAATAAAAATCTAAAAAGAAATAGAGACAGGTATAGGTGAAAGTAGATTTGAAGAGAATTAATATTAGTATGAGAAAAACCAGGGATATTGTTTTCTTGTTAGCAATAACAGGGTTGATGAGTGGCTGTAGCTATATTGTTGGACCAGAGCCGGGTGATCCGCGTTATGCGCCGATTCCTCCAGCGACTGCGCATATTCCAGAATATCAAGGTGGTGCGATTTATCAAACACGCTATGGCAGTTCTTTATACAATACGATTATGCCTTTTCAAGTCGGTGATATTTTAACGGTTGAATTTAATGAAAGTAATAAAGCCTCGAAAAAAGCAGATAATAAAATCGAGAAAAAAGATGAACTTGCTATGGATGGAACGGCTTTACCTTCGCCGGCCAAATCAATTCCGGTATTGGGCCGTTTAGTGGATGAAAACTGGACAGTGAGCCAGGAAAGAAAATTCCAGGGTAAAGGCGATGCGAAACAGGAAAATAGCTTAACGGGATCGATTACTGTGACGGTCTCCCGTATTTTAGCCAATGGCAATTTAATGGTCCGTGGTGAGAAATGGATGAAGTTAAATTCTGGGCAAGAGTATATTCGTTTATCGGGTATCGTGCGTCCTGATGATGTGGATTCAACAAATACGGTGCAGTCGACAAAAATTGCAGATGCCAGAATCGCTTATAGTGGCACCGGTTCGTTTGCAGATTCGAGTCGACAGGGTTGGTTGTCACGTTTCTTTGGCAGTGTGATTTGGCCATTTTAGGGGAATAAATGAAAAGAATACACTGGATCGTATTATTAATTTCTTTAATTTTTATAAGCTCAAGTTACGCTGAGCAGAGAATTAAAGATATTAGCCGCATTGCCAGTGTGCGCAGTAATCAATTGATTGGTTATGGTTTAGTGGTTGGGTTAAATGGTACGGGAGATAATGCAAATTTTACCACTGCTAGTTTTAAGCGCATGTTATCGAATTTAGGCATTAAACTGCCCCCAGGCGTTGAACCGAAAATGAAAAATGTTGCGGCTGTCGCATTAAGTTCTGAGTTGCCGGCATTTGCAAAACCCGGTCAGCGTATCGATGTTACTGTATCGTCCTTAGGGGACTCGAAAAGCCTGGTCGGTGGAACTTTATTAATGTCGCCATTAAGAGGGGCCGATGGGCGTGTTTATGCCTTGGCACAAGGCGGTGTGGTTGTTGGTGGTTTGGGCGTAGAGGGTAAAGATGGTTCTAAATTGATTGTTAATGTGCCAAGTGTGGGCCGGATTCCAGGAGGGGCTATTGTTGAAAAGCAAGTTCCCAGCCCTTTTAATAATGATGATCATATTGTTTTTAACTTAAAATCACCGGACTTTACCACGGCAAAATGGATGGCGGATGTAATTAATCAATTTTTAGGGCCGGGTTCTGCTCGCCCTTTGGATTCGACGTCTATTTGGGTCAGTGCGCCTAAAGATCCGGCACAAAAAGTGACGTTTGTGGCTGTGTTGGAAAATTTAAGAGTGAAGTCAGCTGAGGCACCTGCACGTGTGATTGTAAACTCTCGAACAGGAACCGTTGTTATCAGTAAAAATGTGAAAGTCAGCCCCGCGGCAGTGACCCATGGCAATTTAATAGTAACGATTGAAGAGACCACGAGAGTGAGTCAACCGAATGCGTTAAGTGGTGGAGAAACGGTCACTGTTCCAGAGTCACAAATTAATGTTGATCAGCAAAATAATCCGATGTTTGTTTTTAGCCCCGGGCCGACATTAAAAGGTATTGTCCGCGCGGTGAATGAAGTGGGTGTGGGGCCGGGGGATTTAATAGAAATTCTAGAAGCTTTGCAAGCTGCTGGTGCTTTGCATGCGGAATTAGTTGTTATTTAATTGGAAATGAGAAGGTTTGATAAATAATGGACTCTATACCTGCACAACAAGTGAGCAATGCCTTTGATTTTTCAAAGTTTCAAGCTCTAAAAGCGGATGCAAAAAAGGCCGATGATAAAACATTGCGTGCAGTGGCTGGGCAATTTGAATCCATTTTTATTAAAATGGCGCTCGATAGCATGAGAAAAGCCAGTAAAGAGTTAGAAAGTGATCTTTTTAAAAGCTCGTATCAGGACTTTTACCAAGATTTATACGATGATCAATTGAGCTTAAATTTGGCTGAGAATGGTGGAATTGGTTTAACTGATGCTTTAGTTCGTTATCTCTCTCAGCAGGCGAGTCCTGAGCAAATCTTACATGTAAATAAGCAACTACAAAAAGAACCAGAACAAGATGCACAAACTGCATTTAAGCAATTATTAGAGACCTTGGAGCCTCACCTAGAGACATTATCGAATCAATTGGGGGTGAGTAAAAAAGCCATGCTAGCTCATGCTGCTGTGGAAACGGGCTGGGGAAGTTTGAGCATGTTTAAAGGACATGGGCAAAATCAGGTGAATTTATTTGGCTCTCCAAAGCGTTTTAACTTAGGTGAGAGTACTGGGTTTAAAACAATAGAGGACGCTATTTCGGCTTATCAAGGCTTTTTGGAAAAACGTTTGGGAACTTTAAGTGATGAGGGTCAAAAATTAGCAGATAACGACTTTTTTAAGTTGATTCAATCGACCTTATACCCAAAAGAACCTGAGAAATTACAACAGCTTTTAAATGTCTCGAGAAGTTCAATGTTAAAAGGTAAATAAAATGGATTTAAGTAAATGTTTATGATGTCGATAAGGGGTAGGTGAATGAACCAAATGGAATCGATATCTTTAAAGGTAAACTCGGAGTAAGCCATGGGTGCACTTGATATTAGTATCACAGGTTTGAATGTCGCTAGAGCGCAATTAGACGTTACTGCGAACAATATTTCTAATGCAAGTACTCCAGGTTATACACGTCAGCGAGCTCTAATATCGAATGTGCAGGGAGATGCTGCTTCAGGTCAGTTAATCGGCTCTGGCGTTCAACTTGACCGAATAGAACGTTTAGCCGATCAATTTGCTATATCGCAACTACGTAGTAGCACGACTGCCTTTTCAGAAAGTGATATATTTCATCGTATTGCAGAAAGAACGGATAATCTCGTTTCTAATGAAACAACAAGTTTATCATCGGCATTGGAAGACTATTTTGGTGCACTTAATGAAGGAGTGAATGATCCAACATCGGTTTCATTAAGGCAAAACATTTTGGGGGAAGCGGGCCGTTTAACATCACGCTTTCATGCAATTGAAACGGAGATTAGCCAATTAACAAGTGAAGTGAACCGTGAGATGACAGATGCGGCTAATAATATTACTCAAATTGCAAAACGGGTTGCCATTGTTAATGATCAAGTGCGAGATGCCGTAGGTGCTGGTGGTGGAGCGACTCCTAATGATTTACTCGATGAAAGAGACCGTTTATTAGAAGAACTTGCAAAATTTGTTAATATTTCTGCTTTTGAAAATGCGGACGGAACCGTTGATGTTTCTGTCGGGTCGGGGCAGTCTCTTGTTACCGGAGGGACGTCTATCACTGTGGTTGCTGAGGCAAGTGCACAAGATGCATCTATAAAAAATTTATTTCTTAAAGATATTAAAAAGAACGTGACTACAGACATTACTAAAGAAGTTCAAGGAGGGCGAGTTAAAGGATTGATCGATGTACGCAATGATTTACTGGACCCTGCATTAAGAGAGTTAGGGTTAGTTGCTGCAGGATTGATCCAAACAACCAATACTCAACATAAAGTCGGCATGGACTTTAACAGTGCTCTAGGTCAAGATTTTTTTAAAGACCTGAATTTATCAACGATTGTTAAACAGCGGGTATTACCGAACTCAGCAAATAAAGGCACAGCCACGTTATCGGTTGAGCTAGGAGAGTTTGCCGCAGATACTGTTTCTATTCCAAATAAGCCGGCAACAGGAGTTAAAGATTTAGAGGCCGAAGAGTACGAGCTTATTATCACAGGGACAAGCTTTGAATTAATTCGCCAAAGTGATCAAGCTTCAGTAACTTCAGGGGCGATTAGTGAGTTTCCTATTCAAGTACAAGGGATGAAAATAAGCTTAACAACGGGCGGATTTGTCGATAAAGACCGTTATTTGATACGGCCGATGCAAGGCTTAGCGAGAGGAATAGAGGTTGATATTACAGACCCCAAAAAACTAGCTTTAGCCTGGCCTGTGGAGGCGCGTGAGGCTCAAACAAACTTGGGGTCTGGTAAAATTCAAGTGACTGATATGGTATCGACGAATCAGCCGGTTAATTTTTCTAACTTATCAACAACGTCAGATACATTAATTGCAACTCAGCCAGCTTTAGTGAGTAAATTAACAGATTTAAATACCCCTCAAAGTGGTGATTTATTGTTTTCTGTCGCAGGTGCAACAGCTGATGATGTCGCGATTCCTGCGGCACCTATTGACCCTTCAGCAAGGGCCTTATTTGACGCGATTACTGCAAATGTCGCAGGAGTGACTCCTACAGCACAAACGACGCTAGATTTAGGTGCTTATACGGATGGAGATTGGTTAGGAGCGAGTGGGTCTGATTTTACGGTTGAGACCTTTGGTGGCGCTTCAGGCGCCAATTTGGCGGCAACGCCGCTGGGAATTGCTGCTGGGGTCCGTGATGTTGAAGAAGTGGTGACGGCAATTACTGCTTTATCCGGCAATATTAGCGCGCAAGCCGATTTAGTCGTAAAGTCGCAAACCGGTGAACCTTTAAATATTACCTTAGGCCCGACGGCACTTGCCGCTGGATTAAGCTTTGATAGTGAAGCGAAAGAAATCATGAATATCGGCCAATATAATGGTGGGGTGATTGCAGCAGAAGATTTAGTCATTAATGGGATACAGCTTGGTGCAACTTATGCGGATACTACCGCGATTCGTGATGCGATTCGTACGGCTGGTAATAGCACTACGTTAGAGCAGAAATTCACAGCCGATGCTCATGTTGTTGTGACTGAGAATCAAGGGAAAACGATTAAAATTTCAACCACTGGGAATAATGGCGGTACTCAGGCGAATTTTAGTAACTTCTCACTGACTGGTGCTGCACAAGAAAATTTTCAAAAAGGTCAAGTGACAGTCACAGCAGCAGTGGCTGGTAGTACATTAAAAGTATCTGGAAATAATCCTGAGTATGGTGGTTTTGTTGAGGGGGTGGCCTTAAATATTCCACGTAATGCGTTTCATCCTGATCGTCCTGGTCAGCTTGATCCACCAATTAAAATACAATTTATTGATGATACCTGCTATCAGGTTTATGCGATGTCAGGGACATTGAAACCGATAGGTAATGTGCAGCATTATGATCCTCAAAATCCAGATGTTTTCCCGTTAGTAGATAGTACAACCGTGCCTGCGACTAATTATGATCCGGGTTATCGTATTCAAATCACAGGAACGCCAACGAAAGGCGATATGTTTACAGTGGGCTACAATACCGATGGTATTGGTGATAATTCAAATGCGATTGAGTTGGCAAAAATTCAGCAAGAAAAAGTATTAACTGCAGATAGCTTAGGCAATGCAACAAATTCAATTAGTCAAGGCTATGAAAATTTAATTTCTTCTGTTGCCACTAAAACAGAAACATCAATTATTGATTTAAATGCGAGTGAAACCTTACAAAAACAAGCTCAACAAAAGCGTGATTCAATTATGGGTGTTAATCTTGATGAAGAAGCAGCTAATTTGGTTCAATTTCAGCAAGCTTTCCAGGCATCGGCGCGTGCAATTACTGTGGCACAGAATATGTTTGATACTTTAATTCAGGCCGTAGGCTAATTAATGGCTAAAGGAGGATGTTATGGTTACTCGTGTATCAACAGCATCGGTCTTTAATACAACGATAGACAACCTTGCTAAACGGCAAAAAGAATTAGCAATAGTGCAAGATCAGATTGCATCAAACTCAAAAATACTGACCGCGGCAGATAATCCTATTGATGCGCTAAGAGTGGTTGCCCTTAAAAATAGCATCGCCCAAAAAGAGCAGTTTGGTGATAATATGGTCTCAGCGAGAAATCGATTAGAGCTTGAAGGTTCGGTATTAACGAGTATTACCGACTTATTACGGGCCGTTAAAGTTAGAACGATTGAAGCGGGTAATGGTGGCTTAAGTACTACCGATATGCGTGAAATTGGCACTTCGATTGAAGCGCTGTTAGGATCAATTGTGCAGTTGGCAAATTCCCGTGATCGTAATGGTGAGTATATTTTTGCTGGTTCAAAGATGACTCAGCAGCCTTTTGTTCAAGATAATAGTGGGTCTTATACCTATCAAGGAAATGATGTTCAGGCGCTAGCAAGATTAGGTGAGACGCTGGAGATTCCTGTTTCTGATAGCGGTGAGAAGGTTTTTTTCTCACAAGCGATGTTCGCTAAGACCACAGCAAATATTAATAATGCAATTAGTGTTACTTCAAATAATGCCCCTACAGCGAACATATCAACAGGCTATGTTACAGATGCACTAAAATGGAAACGATCACAACAACCTCCTGAAAACTATATTATTCAATTTGAACCATTGATTGGTGGAGTTCCACCTGCAGCACCGACGGATGTTGATGGAACCACAGCGGCAACGAATGATGCACAGACTTTTAGTGTTTATTCTGCAACAACAGGCAAGGTTATTACCGGTGATGACGGCCAACCGATGCAAGGGTTAACAGTTAAAAGGCCAACTTCATCGGATAATATCGTTGAACCGACAGTTATTAATATCAACGGTATGGTTGTTGAAGTGACGATGGATCAAAGCATTAAAGATGCAGCCACGGGGTTGCCTCGTGGGCCTCAGCGTGGTGACCGTTTTATTGTTGAAGCCGAAGAGCAGAAAAACGTCTTAAATGTCATTAATGACTTTGCTAAATTTTTAAAAAGTCATGTTGTTGGTAGTTCAGAAGCGAATATTGCTGTTAATGACCAGATACAACGTATGATTGCCAGTATTGATGAGGCAAGTGACTCTGCTTTAGCTGTGACGACAGAAGTTGGACTGCGTCAAGAGAATATTCGCTTACAAGAAGACGTGAGTAGTAATATTATTTTAAGTCAGCGAAAAGCGTTGGGTGAGATATCAGACCTTGATTTTGCTCAGGCGGTCAGTGAACTTTCTATTTTGCAAACAACACTACAGGCAACACAGCTTGCATTTTCTCGGGTTCAAAATTTGACATTATTTAATTTCTTATAATTTTTAAAAACTAAATTGGCACTCTTTATGCAGCAGTTATTTTATTGCGAGGGGAACTAATAAAAATAAAGAGTGCGATGATAAGAAAAAAAAATTTTTTTCTCTATTATATAATATTATTTATATCTCAGATGATTAATGTTAGTTATTCCGCTTGTGTTGTCAGTCAGGATGTTAACAGCTCATCGACAGTTAATATTATAAATACGTCACCGATTCCCAAAGTTTCAACAAGTGCTGGGGATGACACGGTTTGTGTGAATATCTTATCTGGGTCACCAACGGTTAATATTTTAGGTGCAACGGTCGTCGGTGGGTCAGGTAAGCTTGGCTCTCCTGGCTCGGACGTTTTGCCTCTTACTGCGGGTAATACCGGCTTTGCAGGAGGGGATGGAATCGAAGTTAATATTAAAACAACAAATAAGGTGACATTTAACTTAAATACAGAGGTTGTCGGTGGCCGTCATGGCTATGGCCAAATTACCTCAGAAAGTAATCATGGCCTACATTTTGATGGTGAAGCAGCTTCTGGGCAGCGTATTGATATAACCGCTAATTTAAATCGGAGAATTACAGGAGGAAGTGGTCGCTCCGGTGTGAACTTTGTCTCTTTAAATGGAGGGGGCCATGGTCGATCAGCTATTTATTTAGATGAAAAGACTAATAATTTAGAGGCTGTGCTAAATATCTCAGCGGATCTGATTGGAGGTAATGGAGGTAATGGTGCGCTTTACAAAACATCGGGAATTTCCCCTGGCTCTGGTGGCCAGGCGGGCCAAGGGGTTTATATTTATCATGCAGACAAAACAACGCTTAATATTGGCTATGATAGCTCAGCTCAGGCATTAACCTTGGGATCAGTCCTTATTCAAGGAGGAGTAGCCGGGTTAACTAAAGTGCTTCAAACCGGCACAGCGAATACCTATCAAGATAAGCAGGTTGAAAAAGGTGCTCCAGCTATTTTCATTCGTGAAGCCGGCGAGACAACAATTAATATTTCAAGCATTGCTACGGTGAAACATGGCAATATCAATGAAGCAGGGGAAATCCCTAATGCTATTGAAACGAGTAGTGAATCAACACTGACCGGCATCGGGAAAATTAATATTACTAATTTAGGGGTTATAGAGGGTGATATTAATATCGAAACCAGCACAGATGTTAATAATATTGTGAATAATAATTTAATTATTGGGGATGTTAAAGGTGGTTCAGGGCAAGATCTATTAATAAGTTCTGGAATCATTAAAGGGGTTTTCTATGGTAGTGGTGATAGTGGAGTAGATAAGAGTAGCACTGATGGTAATAATGTAATATTGGTTGGGCGCAGTTTAAGTGGCAATTTTCCTCAAGGGAGTAGTATTTACGCTGCAGATGGCGGCACTCAAGGAGCGAGCGACAGCTTGAAAGTGGACCTTGAGAAAGGCCTGGTTATGATTAACCCTGGTTGCAACCCTTCAAGCAAAGTTTCACAAATGAATAAAAGTGCAATATTTAATAGTAATGGAAATTCGGAATGTAATGTAACTAAGACAGCAATCAATGAGTTTGAAACAATTGAAACCTTAGACGTGATAGATGATTCACAAACGAATATATTACATTTATTAACGGTGAATGGCGCAATTAAAGGGGCAGGCCAAACAGTAAAAATGACTGTAGGCAAAGGAACAAATATCGTCTTGAATGAAGTAAACTTAGATTTAAATGGTAATCAACCAGATTACACATCAGTTACTGCCGATATAATAAATAAGGGGACGATTCTATTAAATTCTGATATTGAAGGATCAATTATTAATGAGTCAACAGGAAAGATTATTTTAAATAGTTTTTTTAATGAAAAATATCAAAGAGTCATAACCAATTTAGTCACAACTCAACCTAGTTATATTTCTAAAGATAACTCTATATTAGTGACTAGTATTCATAGTTATGACAAAGCTAATGAAGTCGCAAGTGCATTCACCTTAACAAGTAAAGGAGGGGTCGATGCTACAGGCCAAACGTTTCATGTGCATATCAAAGAAGATGTTAAAGAGCACCTAAATAGCAACACTAAAGAAATTTTGGTTTTGATTTCAGGAACGGCAGTTGCAGGAGTGGCATCTAATAACGCGGCGATCAATGTTCCAATAAAAGAGGTGGTTTATGTCGATGCTAAAGGGGGAGGGGTTAGCCAACCAAGCATTGGTAATCAACCCATTAAACTAATGTCTGGAGAGGGGACAAATCAGGGTATCGGCTTTGATAATACAGGTAATGTTGTTCTCAATGTTGCATTAGAAGCAGAGGGAACATTAGTAGAACCCCCCAAAGTTGCTGTTACGCCTCCTGCTGTAAATATCCCAGCTACATTCAGTGGTTCGGGTAAGGTCTTTAATAATCCAGATAATGTCATTGATCCAACGCCACCAACGCCTGTGACCAGCGTAGCATTACCCACTTCTGGGCAATTGAACTCTCGCGTGCTGGTTAATCATGTTGTGGAAAAAACAAGGCAAGCAAAAGGGCAGAACTTAAGGATTGCTTATTTTGAAGATAATACTTCAGGTGTGTCTACAGGAAGCAGAAGTTATAAAAATAAACATCGAACTCAAATTAAAGCAAAACCAAGGGTAAAGAAAAACTCAATATGGACAAAGGTCTACGGTACTCGCACTAACCAGCAACCTTATGATGATTATGATGGTTACCAAGCAAATTTAGGGGGAGTGATATTAGCTTTAGACCGTTCAAAATTTGAGCGTAGAGGCCATGTGACATCCTTAGGTGTTGCTTTTGGTTATAATAAAAATCATTCCGATATGATAGAAAATAATGAAACCCCATCATCTTCAGAGTTAACGTTAACAGGTCGCCAAGTAGGTCTTTACTTATCTCAGTTAACTAATCGCTATTTTGTTGTGGGTATTTTAGGCTATAGCCGAAATCAATATCAATCGAATCGCTTTGATAGTGGTTTTAATGAGTTATATACTGCTGAGTTTGAAGGTGATCAATATTTTTTAAGTTTAAAAGGAGGATATGATTTACAGTTAAGTCAAAATTTGACTTTAACAGGCTTAGCTTCGAGTAATTTTGATTACTTAACGTATGGCCTTATGCAAGAAAATAATGACGGCTTCGTGATTAATGCAAAAGACTATAAAATATGGACACTAGGGTTAGGAGCCCAAATTAAATATGATATTCGCTCAGGAAAAGAAAGAATATTTCAGCCTGAATTGCATGGTCGAGTATTTTACGATGATTTTTGGCGATAGATTCAAGGTGAATGCGAATTATATTATTCCAGGGGTTGTAGATATTAATGGCGATTTTATTGGGCCAACTCCTGAACGCATTAAGTATAATGTTGGTGTTGGCTTAACAATGTATGGTGTTTGGGGGATTAATTTATCTTTGAATTATGATTACACTTGGAGTAAGTATACAAAAGAGCATGCAGGGTCGTTGAAGGCTAGATTGCGTTTCTAAAAAACTAACACTTAATACTCAAACTTGCTAATGGTGAATTTATTTCATGACACTTGAGACGACTTCAAATTGATTATTCTCTGTGATTTTTAGATTATAGCAGCCGCCAACTTGCAGTTTGACTTGTAGCTCACTGAGGAGTTCATTGATGCTTTCATTATTAAAGCTGATGACCGTACCGTGATTAAACTGTATGACTTGATCAAAGAGTGTGCGGTGAGTGGTAAAGTCAGCTGTTTCACAGTATCTTATATAAAGCTGATCCTCTTGCCAGTAAGCGCAAAGGCTTTCTTCTTTGAGCGGCTTGACCGGAAATTTCTGCACTCGGCTGCCAATCAGCCACTGATGCAATCGTTCTAAATCCATCTTTTTGCTTCTTTAATAAATAGGTATGAGCTGTGATGAGAGCTATCCGCCTGTTTTTGGATTCCTTTAATTTAAAAATGATGACGTATTCCCTATGGGATAGAGCAGCCACACAGACTTAACAGTTGTATGGCTGTGTGGGCATTAATATTGATCCAATAGAAACACTAAGAGGTCATGTGAAGTAATAATACCCACTAAATCTTGGTGGCTATCGACCACAGGTAGAGCATTAAAAGTGCGCTCGACAAGCATTTGTGTTGCATGCTTGACTGTATCACTTTCTTTAATGGTTATAATATCCTTGGTCATAAAGTCTGATACTGAAACGGTATGATCTAATAACTGATCCGTTTCCTTTTGGTTAGAATAACGATCACTAAAACTTGTTTTTAATACGTCTTTATAGCTGATGATCCCAATCAATTTCTTGCCATCAACAACGGGAAGGTGGTTGATCCCGTTTTCTCCATAATTGGGCGTAACTCACTAAATAGAGTAGTTTGGTTAACGGTTACAAGGTCAGTGTTCATTAATTTTGAAATTGATGTGCTTTGTTTCATATTTTTCTCCTTAGTTCAGGGGCATTGTATATTGTTTAAAAAATATAAAATTGATATAAATCAACCTAGGCCCATAAAAGATATCTGTGCGGCATATGAATTTTGAGCTTAGTGTGCTCCGTACACTTCTCAGCTTCCATAATAAAAGTCCGATCTTAGTTCGGTCTATTCACCACGTGCTTAGCACTCCCTGGCTTGTAATGATGGCACAATGTTTGCGTTAAATTGCAAAATGCTTCTTGGGGGGCTTATGAGGTCATATTGGATATTTGCACTTGCAATTATAGTCATTATTTCAATTTATTCTTTCGCAACTCTTAGCTAGCTAGAAACCGGATGTGTATGCCCACTCGGTGTTAGTAATAGCTCTAAATGTTTATTTTTATAGAAGGGGAACTTTTGTAAAGGCTGAATAAAAATATTAGCTGATCCTAGTTGAAGCTGCACATCTTTGAATAGATACTCTTAACAAGGGAATTAAGGATCTTGAGTATGTATTTTAGGTTATTGATACTCCTCTACCACAAGCGCTGATTTATGAGATTTCCTATGGTTAAAACGATATTTATATTCACGATTCAGTGCCAATACTAAATATTTCAACCATAACCAATTATCCAAAGGCTCTCCAGCCCAAAGTGTACATGGATGGCTCTGATGAGCTGGCTTTTAGTGTGCTTCAAAACCGGACTAATATTTGAGCTGATTCTAAAATCATCTTAATTACATGCGCACCACAGTGATACTGAGTGCACTTTTTTTATATTTCTATCAAGGTAAAAGATATTCACAACTTATGACCATCACCTTTCAAATATAGGGCTGACATAAAAAAACATCATACGACAAATAACCAATAATGAGAGCTTCCTTGGCGATGACGATGTAGAAGCTCGATAATGAGTTAGGCTTACTTTCACATTGATAGATCTGGCTAATTTGTCTAGCTTTAATTATAAGCGTATTCATGGACTATATCTTTCAATGAGAGCCTCATTATTATTAATACTGGTATTGACTACTATTATTTGTTTTACTTCTGCTGCCGTGATAGCACAAAAAAAATGTACTTACTGCATGTGGGCATCCAGATTATCCACCTTGGAATTGGAAGCATGGAGATAGAATCGTTGGTGTTTGTGCAGATGTAGTTACAATTGTTTTTGGCAATTTAGGTTTTGAGGTTGATCATAGCTATGTTGGGCCGTGGGCACGTTGTCAAGAATTAGTTAAATTAGGGAAGGTAGACCTTAACATCTGTGCATTTAAAAATAAGAACAGGGAAGTTTATTCAGATTTTATGACGACCCCAATGGGTTTCAATAAAACTGCTGTATTTGTGAGAGAAGGTTATGAATTTACTTTTAAAAGTTGGGAGGACTTAAAAGGTAAGAGAGTAGGTATGGTTCAAGGTGTTAGTATGGGGCAGGAATTTGATACCTTTGTAGAAAAAAATACTCTAGTAGATCGAGTTTCGTCTAGGAAACAAAATTATGATAAACTGGCTATTGGACGAATTGATTTGATTGCAACTGGTTTGCAAACGGGCTTAATCCAATCCGCATTGTATGGCTATAAGGATAAGATAGTCCCTTTACCCCATCCTATTCACCCGATAGAAAATGGCAGGTTATATATTTCAATGTCAAAGCAATCAAAATATATAGATTATTTGAAAAAAGCAGAACTGGAGATAGTATCTAATAAAAGCTATCCACGATTAGTAAATGCACTTTTATCATATTACACAGATTTTTATGTAAATAATCAGTTAAAAAATAATATTGAGTGAAAACACTACTTCTAAAATTGTGCTATTTTAACCAATGCCAGCAAGAAATTTTTGAAGAATTTGATAAGCTGAACAGCCTTTCTGCAGAGGCAACATATATCTTAAAAAAAGAGCTTGGATTTAGCTGTAACCTAGATGATAGCAAAGGGGAGGTTAGAGAAAGTGTCCCTATGTAAGAGACCAAGTAAAGGTACTTCTTAGGGGGTGGGGTGTTGTAAGGTGGTGCGCATTATTGATTTTATCGCGATTATTTTTTGTTTTTCGAGATTGAGTTGATTTTGCCTGTCTATACTTTCTAAAGTGATAGTTTTAATTTTGATGAGCTTATGAAAAGACTGGCTTGGGTAGCGACAATTGCCTGTTTAAGTATATCTAATACTGCTTCGGCACTACTTGCTACTGCAGAAACAAGAATTAAGCCGCCTAGTGCAAGTGCACGGGAGTACGCTTTATCATTGGGTGTGGGAACTTCTCCAGAATACTCCGGTAGTAAAAATTATAAAATCATTCCTTTAGGGAGCTTTTCTTTAAAACATGGTGACTATCGTATTGATCTCAATGGGTTAAATTGGACAGCAAATGTTGTTCCCAGCAAAATAATTAATCTTGGCCCATCCTTGAGGTATTCAATGGGGAGGGGCAATGACACTGGTAATCAGCAAGTAGATAAGTTATCGGAAGTAGATAAAGGTTTATTCGCTGGTTTTTACTTATCATATAGTTTTTATAAGGTGGTTATACCTTATGATAAATTATCTTTACGCACGAATGTTTTAAAAGACATTAACGGAAATAACCAAGGCTATACAGTTAACTTTGGAGTAAATTACTCAACACCACTAAGTAAGAGAGTATTTATTATCTCAGGGTTGAGCGCAACCTACGCTAGCTCTGATTACATGCAAAGTTTTTATGGTATTTCTGCTGCAGACTCAGTCAATAGTGGTATAAGCCAATATGATGCGAAGCCAGGCATTAAAGATGCTGGTGTATTTTTAATGACTAATTATATTTTAAATAAATCTTGGTCTACATATATTCTTGCTAAATATACTCGTTTACTTGATGATGCGAAGGATAGCTCAATTGTTCGAGAAACAGGTACAGCAAATCAGTGGTTTGGCGGCGTTGCTTTTAGCTATCGGTTCTGACTCAGTTAATTTTAGTTTTCTATTCCATTTGGCAGTTTATTTGTTATTTTTGATTTGTCTTTGGTGTTTTTATGTCTTCTTCTTTGTTCTCCATAGTGAAACACCTTTGACTGTCTATAATTTGGTTATAAGCCCTAATCTTTCTATAGGCCATTCATGTTAAAGCTATCCTTATACTTGCTTGTTTTATTTCTTATAGGGTCACCGATAATAACTATATGCAACACGTTAACTGTATGTTGGGAAGAAGAACTAAAATATCCATATATTTTTAAGAATAATAAAGGTGAGCTTGAAGGGATTGCTTATGATATTGTTAATAAAGCTATGCAATCTCAAAATATAACTCTTAAACATTATGTTTATCCGTGGAAAAGGTGCTTAGAAAAGGCACGGTTTGGACATATAGACTTGGTTCCTAACTCATCTTACCAAGAAAAGAGAAAGGAGTTTGCTTTTTTTAGTAAGCCAATTTATACAACTCACTTAGATCTCTTTTATCGAAAAAATAATTTTATAACTTCTCCGAATATTAAGTCATTGAATGAACTAAAGAAGTACCGTGTTGGTGGAGTCATGGGGTTTAATTATAATAAATTTAAAGGAATAAA
>NZ_MDTU01000001.1:460556-467794 GCF_001720395.1 Piscirickettsia litoralis | reverse complement strand
TAAAGAGCGGCCGCACGGATTATATCGGCACAAATATTGAGTCTCCTTCTCGTGATCAAGTAGAAAATATCATTAAGGCACGTTGGTCTATAGAAGTCTATCATCGCGAATTGAAGCAAACGTGTGGTATTGAGTGTTGTCAGGCTCGCACTGGCCGGGCACAAAGAAATCACATTGGTTTAGCGATTTCAACGTGGATTGATAAATACCTGCGTAAAGTGAATGAAAAAATCAGTTTTTATCAACAGGACTGGGAAGTCATTAAAAGCGGTATTAGCCGATCGATGAGAGCGATTTTAACAGCTTAGCCTAAAAGTGCGAAACTTGTGTTTATAATGTAAATCAATCTTTACATGTTATTTTATTGTAAGTTTATTGTTAATCTGATAACATGATAAACAAATAAATCAATGAGAAGTAAACAAAATGCCATTTAATAATGCAAAGATATCCAATTCAATTAGACAAGCAACAAGCTGGCTTGAAGAAAATAAACCAAGTTGGTATAACCCTCTTCATCGGAAACATAATTTTGATAAAGAGTTAAGTGCTTTAAAGACTTTGGAAGATGAAAATATGGGGTGGACATATACAGATAAGGGTGTACAAGAATGTATAAAAGAAACGGGTTATCACAAACACTCTTTTATCTCTTTCTTGCATGATAATGGCGTAGAGATAAAAGACCAGCAAGTTGGTTCAACCGTTTATACAAGTATGGATTCAACTTTGTTCTTTCAAAAAACAACAGAAGAAAGAAAAGCAATATATGATAAGGTGTTGGATTTATAATTCAACTTCATACGAGACATTAGTCCTCATATTATCAAGATCAATAAACGGCTTATCTGAAGTTTTTTAGCAATCGTGCTGGGTGTATTGGTTGAAAAATTACCATGAGTAATAGTAACTTTTATATCGCTGGATATCTTTTCGCCGATAGCGACCAATTGACTGTCAAAGGTTTGTGTTTCATGTATCGCGCCCTAAACGAATTGCAATGGACCGCTTATAAAAGCCATGAGCTTTAAGAGCTTGCTGCATAAAAGGATACGCTGGAATATTGCGCTCAGGTACACCGAACTTGTTAGCTCTTGCTATAGCTACGATTGTGGGTGGGGTTTTCTCACCCTTTTTTGCTCTTCTTTCTCACCACCAAAAAGCTAACCTTTAAGACACTTGCGAGACTCCGAACAAAGTTTTATCTAGAATTTTAGAGGTGGTTTGTGTTTTAAAAGGGGTTTACAATAGCGAGCTATTTAAATTATTACACAGGCTGTTGATGAAATTTTTATATATTCCTTTTAAAGGAAAAGAAGTTGTTACAGCAGAATTTTTTAAGTCTATGCAAGGTGACGATGAAGACGGCATAAATGAAGATTTACTTTTATCTGCTATGACGTGGAAACATTCACATGAAAAGATAAAAAATAAGAACGACATGAAGATAGTATGTCATGGGGAAGAGTCCCTTCCTTTGCAAGCAGTTGATAGCAGCGACGTTATCTATGTATTAGCACATGGAATTAATGGCTCTGTTAATTTAATTGCCAATAGTAATGAGAACCCAGAAGAAACGAATGTCTGCGCAATGAGCATTAAACTGCTAGTTTCTAGATTAAAAGCAGATGGATTACCCAGTGACAGCGCTTGTCGAATAAAGTTGTTTTTTTTGTGGTGATGATGTTATTGCCAAAAAACGGGCTTATTTGTTTTTAAGGCAAATAGGATACACACATAGAAATGTTGCAGTTTGCTATTATGAAGCAAAACTATTAGCGCCAAATACATTAACAAGTAATATGACTCACAAAATGGCATCTGTGAATGGCTTAACAACAGATTTAATTAGGGCATCAGAAACCAGAAAAGAGTTGAAATATGATGAAGTATCGTTTGTAGATTGGAGTATTGACACCTTTAAACATTACATACCTGAATCAGTTAAAGAAATTTCTATTGAAATGCTTGACCTAGTCATAGATAAGCCTATTCAGACATCAGCCATGTTATTTTTTGCTGTAGGGGCCACTTACCTTAGTCAAGGATGGAGCTGTAGTCCCGACTAATTACAGGATATCGTTTGGTCTTTATGCGGAGGGGAACATTGCACGATTTGAATGTGCGAACTTTTCAAAAACAAGAAAATCTGCCTGATGTCGGAGGTCATGGAGACAATCAAACCAGCGCTGAATAGAGCCTTGGCTGAGTGGACGAATCAAGAGAGTGAGCTGCCTGCAGATAATGCAGTTTTAGTAAGCTTGACTGTGCGGTAATCCCTCATGTGATTGACATTTTAGAAGCGCCAGTTAATCCAGACTATAAAATAATTGTTGTTTGCATGGGCGCTCAAATGAGCAAAACCGAAATAGTACTTAATTTTATGAGAGTCAAGCTATTTGCGTGCTAGAATCATGAGCATGATAACAATAGCAATAACCTCTGGGCTTTAGTAAAACGAATGAAGTATGCAGCGTTGACATGGCGACAAGGTGACCCATTATCAAAGCAGTTTGATGATATTTATTATTCATCAGTATCTGGCCTTAAAGAAAGCCAGAGGGTGTTTGTTGAGCAAAGTGATTTGGCTTCGCGCTGGGCGCTTTGTGATGACTCTTTTATTATTGCAGAGACAGGGTTTGGGACTGGGTTAAACTTTTTATTAGTCTGGCAGCTATGGCGTGAAATGATAGGTGTTCAAGAAAAAAAGCAGTTAAACTTTGTCTCCGTCGAGAAATATCCATTAAGGTTTGATGATTTAAAATATGCGCTGGAAAAGTGGCCAAGCTTAGCCAGATATAGTCAAAATTTGCTTTTTTGTTATAAAAACTTAGTGCCTGGTGAAAATAAGCTTAATTTTGATGATGGTCAGGTAAACTTAATTTTATATATTGGTGATATTAATGATTACTTATTGCAGTTAACTCAGCCGGTTGATGCATGGTTTCTGGATGGCTTTGCGCCGAGCAAAAATCCTGAAATGTGGTCAGATTCATTATTTACTGTTATGAGAAACCTAACTGTAAAGGGAGGGAGCTTTGCGACCTTTACGGCAGCGAGCTTTGTGCGTAACGCTTTAATAAAGGCTGGGTTTATCGTTGAGAAAGGGCCTGGATTTGCAGGAAAGCGTGAGATGATGCGGGGCTTTAAAAAAGCATGACAGAAAATAACTATGCACCTTGGAACCGATTAGCCGCAGTGCCGCCATCACGCCAGGTGATTGTGATTGGTGCGGGTATTGCTGGCGTTAGTACAAGTTGGGCATTAGCGAAACAGGGTTTTGAGGTGACACTCGTTGAAAAAGGGCAGCAAGCTGGGCAGCAAGCGTCTGGAAATTCGGCAGGTTTGATGATGCCTGCGTTAGCAACAGACCAAAGTTCGTTCGCAGAATAC
Source organism: Piscirickettsia litoralis (assembly GCF_001720395.1). Classification (NCBI taxonomy): domain Bacteria; kingdom Pseudomonadati; phylum Pseudomonadota; class Gammaproteobacteria; order Thiotrichales; family Piscirickettsiaceae; genus Piscirickettsia; species Piscirickettsia litoralis. Next base: position 464,401 of record NZ_MDTU01000001.1, on the reverse strand, counting down.
TTCGTTCAGGCTTATCTCTATAGCTTGGGACATGCGAAAAAATTGGCTAGATCCTACGATTTTAACTTTTCGCAAACAGGAATCATTCAACTCGCTTTTAACAAGCGCCAGCAAAAACGTCAAAAAAACTGGTTAGAATTAAAGAATATTAGTGCCCTGTTAGAGTTTGTCGATAAAGAAAAAATCGCTCGACTTGCTGGCTTAGATTTCTCTTGTTCAGGTGTTTATTTTAAGGATGCCGCTTGGTTGTCTCCAGTGCTTTATGTAAAAGCGCATATAGAAGCTTGCAAAAAGTCAATAAAGTGCTTATTCAGTCGTCATGTCGAGTATTTAAGTTATGAAAATGACGCTTGGCAGCTTTATGATCACAATAATCAACGCATTGCCTCAGCACCTAATGTCGTTCTTGCGAATGCCGCAGATGCAGCGAAGTTACTCGCTAAATTTCCAATGCCCTTGCCTTTATCATTGCGCACTGTGCGTGGGCAGGTCTCGGCATTGGAAAGTAATGAATCTGTTTCATCACTGAAAATGCCAGTGTGCTACGATGGCTATTTAACGCCAATGATTGAAGGGAAAAACTATTTAGGTGCAACCTTTGTTGATGCTGAGTATGCCGAGTGCTTTGTTGAAGATCGACAGCAAAATATACAGCAGCTAAAAAATGTATTGCCAAATTTTAGTATTAATGAAAATGAACAGGAAGATATTTCTCAAGATCGAGCAGCATTGCGTTGCATTGCAACGGATTATTTGCCAGTGATTGGTCCTGTTCCTGATGTTGGGTTTTATCGACAGCATTACTCGCGCTTGATTCAGGATCGGCGTGAGTCACGTTATCCAGCAGCCCAATATTTGCCGGGCCTGTTTATGAATATTGCTCATGGTTCACGTGGCATGGTTTCAGCGCCGTTTGCAGCAGAACTGCTTGCATATGAGATGAGTGTCCACTCATTGGAAATTTCTAAACGCTTACGAGAACATTTACATCCTGGGCGGTTTTTAATCCGGCAGCTTAAAAAAGGGCTCTGATTCACGGGCTGAAACTTGAGGAAGAAGATTTAGTCGATGTGATGAGAGTTTAATCATGAGATTAGTCTATCCACGGTTCTTATTAAAAGTTTTTATCCATCTGTTAAAAGTGAGGTTATTATCCTATTTGCAGTATGATAAACAATCGTATAGTATGAAAGTCAGACAGGGGGTGAATATTACAATAAGGACGGAATATTGAAACAATTTCATAATAAATTTATTCAATTTTTAACGAAGAAAAGTAAGTTTTCCCAGCGGGATGCGAAGACATACCGTCACCAAGTTAAACGCCATGCAAATCATTTAGGTATGGCAAGTAGAGCCACAGTAAATCAACTGAGTGAGTTTGATATTTTTTTCGATAAGAAAACAGCTAGACAGCATCTTGCTGCAGTTTCTAACAAAACTGCTTATAGAGTTTGGGAGGATATTTTATCAGCCCCAAATTTACAGGCGGCAGCAAAAATTTACTCTTTTTGGGTTGACGTTGCTATTTACGCCGGTAAACGGGGTAATCTTGATGTAGAAAGCACAATCTATAACGCTCTAATAGATATACAAGTTGATCGTATATTTAATGCCAAGAAGGATAGTTATCAGTTGTTGCCACAAAGAACACGAGAAACCATGACAGAGCTAGCTCAACGCCATGACCCTAATGGCAACTATCGTCAATTAAGACGTCACTTAAAACAACATCCAGGCGATTTTGGGCCGTTATCTTTACTAGCAAAAGATATCGAGCATTTAAAAGATTTATCAACAGATCACGAAAAGAATACAGTGAACACGCTTATACGCTATCAAAACCAAGCTCGCTCACTAGCCGTTGAAAGAGTGGGACACAAAATCGATATTCGTTGGCTGAGTATATCTGGGAGTCATGAGAAAGAGTACTTTCGGAAACGATCAAGGATACTCAAGCCTGTTAAACATAAAAGTACAAATGGATATACTAAAGTCTCTATCCCCAGGTTTTCCGTAGAGCCTCAATTTAAACAAGAAAGTGGTTTATTCCACAGGCATGCTCGAAGAAAACATGCTGTTGATTTGGGCTCAGGGCTGTTCCATTAAAGAATTATTGAGATATACTAGAAACAGATAGTTTTATCTTAGTTAATTTTGCTTTAATCTGGTTGTTGGCTAAATTAATTCAATTGTAATATCTTTTAAAATCAGGTTTAGCTTATACTAAACCTGATTTTTGTGAGTGTTAGTTTTTTAGTAAGGCTTTTAAATAATTATCAGTAATTTCTTGAATATTAATTTTTTCCAACCCTTGGTTAAAGGCTTTTAATAGTGTTTTGCCTTTTGGATCGTTTCTAAAGCAAATATGCAAGCCAATTCCTTCTGACAATAGCTTACTGTTCACCTTTAAGCTTTTAAATTCAGGGTGTTGAGCCTGTAAATAACGAAAGACATTTTCGTCAATAACTGCAAGGTTAATGCGGCCCTTGAGTACTTTTTTCAGATTGATCAAATCATCTTTTGCAGCTTTGACTTTAAGTTTTTTCTCAGCGGCCATTTTGTCAAATTCAGGCGTGTTTGCGTAGCCAAGCACTGTACCAATTTTTAATTGGCTTAAATCACTTAAACTATTCCACTGAATATTTGCTCCTGATTTTTCAATAAATGCAAGGGGCCCTCGGCCGATTAGGTTTGACTCGAGACCTTGGTGAGCCTTGCAACCATCGGTATATTCTGGAAACACGCCACTAAATTGGCTGCCTGCAGTTGTTCCCTGCTTGACTGCTCGTTTCCATGGAAATATTTTTATATCGACCTGGTAACCTGCTTGCTCAAACGCTTTAGTGACAATGAGGCTGGTAAATCCTAGATCTTTCAGTGACTTCTCCGTATAAGGAGGCCAATTGAGTGTTGTTAGTTTTACTGTTTGAGCGTAGAGTGCGCTGCTAATTAACAGAGTAAAGAGCAACGTTGTGATTTTTAACATTTTACTTCTCCTTAAAAGGCTGTACACACTTGAGGAGCAGAAGTCTATTACACGATGGCTTACAGTATAGTTAAAATTTATTGTTTATGAGGGTAAAATGTTTAGAATTGTAAGAGCTCTTATCACTTTTTTCTTGCCAGGTTGAGTATTTGCTTGTGGGCAAGACTCGCACATTGTTGAATTTGTTCAGCTTTTAATTGTTTGATACCATTACGTTCCAGAAATTGCTGAGTTAGAGTAAGTGCTGAAAAATTAGCTGCTTTGGGGTTGTAGTATTCTGCTTGGATACCATTGAGCGTCCCATGTAGACGCCAGGCTTTATCATTTACTAAAGGAGATGTGATAATAACTTGTGTGTTTCCATCATGGCTTTCTTGGGTTTCCCAGGTGTACAACATAATAACCTCCTCGCCTGTATAGAGTATATGTAAGACAGAAAAATAAACAATATTATTATTTGTTAGGTTCTTAAAATTAGGTTCTATCAGTCTGACGAAATTTATTGTTTGAAGTAAAGAGTGACTTTTGGTAAAAAGTTGCAGCACTCATGGCTATCGTTATGGATTATGGTGTGAATCATGGTAACCCTCCCCGGCAGTAGAAACACTGTAGGATCTAAAACATTTTAAAACTAGAATTTAGGCATCAGAAAGTAGTGCTTCGCCCTTGAGAAGTAAAGTGCTTTGTATTCTTGCTTCTGAATTGAAGCGGTGAAACGTCTTGGTCATGATGCTCTGGGGGCTGAAAACTATTCTGGCCTAATAAAACTGGACACTTCGCAATGAGATAAATATGATTCTCAAACGAGGTGTTTATGAAAGATAAAAAGCAATACAAGCGTTATTCAACGGCGTTT
>NZ_MDTU01000001.1:456468-459318 GCF_001720395.1 Piscirickettsia litoralis | reverse complement strand
TCTTGAGAACCCAAATATCCAGGATGTGCCGTTTCAATTTCACCGCAAGCTTCATCATCATGTTTCTTTTCTCAAGAGCAATGACTTGAGCTTCTGTTAAAATAATTCCATCTTCCGTAACTTTAGTTTCTAATGCTTTCAGTCGAGCTTTAAAGTTCGCTAAATTGTTGCGGACCCACACACTGCGAACACCGCTCCCAGAAACAAAAATACCTCGCTTACGAAGCTCATTGCTTGCTCTATGCTGCCCATGTGCAGGTTGTTCTATCGCATACTCAATGATGGCTTGCTCAATATGAGCATCAACCCTATTTTGCAAGTTGGGTTTACGGCGATTGCTATCAAATAAGGCTTCAACGCCACCTTCTTCAACAGCGGTCTTGTAACGATAAAATGTATCTCGTGATAATCCCATGAGCTTGCACGCTTTAGAAACATTGCCTAATTCTTCTGCTAAATTTAAAAGTCCAACTTTATGTTTTATGATTTTGTCTGTAGTATTTAACATGAGGGTTACCTTCTTTTGTGGTTTAATGTTTGCACTTAAATCAAAGTCGGAAACCCTCGCTTTTTCAAGCAAATGTCAGATCAAGTCAGAACTAATCCACATTAGGCACAAAGAATCTGTGCAGTAACATCACTCCAACTTTGAAAGCATGATTTAGCTTTTCTTTCCTGATTGGTACAGGATTGCGATAACGACCTACACCCACAGCAAAAAAATGACGGGTGACTCCCATCAACTTCAGCATTTTTTGAGCTGAGCTTGTTGACTTCATTTTGATCAATAATTTCTCACGACGGCGGGTTGGTTGATGGGCATTCTCAACGCGGTTATTGAGGCCCTTGTGCTTGCGGTGATCAGCGTTAGGGCAGCACTTTTTAATCGGCTGATTATAGCTGAGCAATTTATCCGTCACAATCACACGTGGCGTGGGATTTGATCCTAATAGTCGTTTCAAAAATCGCATCGCTGACTTTTTATTTCTTCGCTTCTGAATGAAAATATCCAGCTCATAACCTTCACTGTCTACGGCACGCCATAACACATACTTGTCACCATTAATTTTGATGGTCATCTCATCTAGGTGCCATTTATCAGATCGTCTCACTTCTTTCTTGCGCAGTCGTTGAGACAGGGGCCGAGCAAACTTTTTACACCAACGTCTAATGCTTTCATAGCTCACTTTCAATCCACGCTCTGCCATCATCTCCTCAATATCACGATAGCTTAAGCTAAAACGATGATAGAGCCAAACGACATGGCTGATAACCTGGGCAGAGAAACGATGACCTTTGGGTGGGTGCGAAAGCGTGGTGAGCCTTGTTATACCTGTGAGTTAATGTGACGATGCCTTTTGGCTTGATAGCTGTAGCTTCTTTCGATAACTGATTATTCAAAAAATAGCCCCGTCCAAAGAACGACAGGGCAGCATGAGGTTATTTGTATTTTTTATTAGCCTTATCCATGAACGCAGAATCACTTGTCACTTCTTCGACTGCTTTTTGAAGCTTATCAATGTCTGCATCTCTAACACTGAGATTGAAGGCATAGTAAAATTCACTTGGCGGCTCGCCTTTATAAACAACCTCAAAGTCGTTTGGATTAAACCCTTGTTTCTTCATTAACCATAAACTGACTTGCTCATTGTAAGAAAACAAATCAGCACGCCCTTTTTTCAATAACTTAGGTAATAAACTAAATTTATTGACGGTCATGAGTTGTCTTTCTTTAGCTCCTAACTGTGTTGCTAGAACTAAGCCTATGTCACCCCGTACACCCGCAATCTTATAGTTTTTTATTTGGTTTGGTGAAGTTATTTTTATTCCTTTTGACTTAAGTGCGAAAAATACATTATAGGATTTTACATAAGGGCCAACCCATTTAAATAAGCTTTCACGAGAATTCGTTCTTGTCATGCTAAACAGCATATTTTTAGCGCCTGGCTTTTGAACTGATTGATACCCTCTTGCCCAAGGTAACAGTTTGATTTTAGACTTGCTTAACGGCACGCCAGCCCGCTTATAAGCTTCTATGAGAATATCTACAGCCACTCCTGTAGGCTGACCATCCGAGCCTTTAAAATTGAACGGAGGATATTCCTCGGTCATGATGTTAATTGATTTCAAACTGGCGTAAGAGCCAAAAGAAAAAGCCAATAAAACCATGGCGGAGATAAACCTTCTCATCGAGTTACCTCTTCATGCTACAAGAATCATAAGCTAAGTATAGTGAAAGTGAAGTAAAGACAGGTAAATGTGGCTATAACACCTTATCTTTGTTTAAAACATGGTTAGGGTAGTTGCTCTGGAATTGGAGCAGAAGAGGAATTTCTGTTAACTACCCCTACATTAATTTTAGTTTATTTTCTTGAGTTGATGCTGTATTCAAATTACTGGTAAGCGAATATATTTAAAAATTGTTTTTATGAAATTTATATCCAACCCAATAATACTGGGTAACTCAAACCTCGGATAGTTTCTATCCAGTTCAATTATTTTTCAATATTTCCTAGATATTTATTGAAAATAATCTTATCATGTTCGCCTGATAAATATTTTTTCAAAGTTTTATTGAACTTATCTCTTAACTTTTCACTATGAAAAGCCACACCTGCGTGTACTGGGTCAATAATGTAGTGCTCATCAAATATGTTAATATCCCTATTTTTATCATTTAACCGATAGAAGTAATAGAATATATAGTAGTCTAGGACTACCGCACTGTAACGCTTTTTAACTAATAGCTCTGGTAAAATCGACATGTCACCTAACTCTTGATAAGTCCCTTTTTTGGTTCGAGAGACTTTATAAAACTCATGACCAAAGTAACCAGTTGCACCTTGAAAA
>NZ_MDTU01000001.1:446084-456058 GCF_001720395.1 Piscirickettsia litoralis | reverse complement strand
ATGGCTTTCGAGGTCTTTTATTCTCGATAATTTGTAATTTTTTTTAGCTAGAGTAAATACAGTTGGCCTGTATTTTATTATTTCTTTTGATACATAATACCCTTTAGAGTCTCTCTCATGGAAAGTAGGAGTGTACGCATCAACTTCACCATGCTTAACTTTTTCTTTAGCTCTTGCAAGGGACATGTAGACCACTTTAACGTTGTAGCCTAATTCACTCAGCACTTCTCTAGCAATATCTATATCAATACCACTATCACTATTTTGAATGACGTGAGGAGGGCCATTAGATGTGGCCAAAGTTAACTCTTTACATTCACCCAATATAGGCGAAAGCAGAGCCAATATAAAAATAAACCTGACCATACCGCTCTAAGTGCTAATGGCTATAATCTAATGATAAATTAAACTGCTCGAATTTCCATTTAGGCTTCAACTGTTGCTTGACACTCAGGATAGTCAGTTGGCTAGTTTTCTTCCCCTCACGAACCTCATCGGCTTTGTACATTCAGGACACGCCGACCTACCTTCTTGTAAGTCAGCTTGTACTATACTTTGTTTTTAGTGAGAAAGCTGAAATTTTGAGGATGTCATCATGGCCGTATTGAAGCCGTTATTGGTCGGTATGATCGCTGCAGGGCTGAGTAGCAGTCTTTATGCTGCAGAAAATATTGCGATTTGTGAAGATGGTGCAGAATGGCCGCCTTTTCACTATATCAAGCGTGATGCAGGAAAAAAGGTTCCTGGTGCTAGCGAAGGTTATTCTGTCGATGTCATTAACAAAAATTTTTCAAGGGACTCAATTTTCCTATTCTAAAGTTGATTTTATTCCCTGGAAGCGTTGTTTACAGCAATTACTGAAGGGGAAGTATGATCTGGTGATGAACGCTTCGTATAATGCAGAGCGTGCGGCTAATTACTTATACACCAAGGGCTATTATGAGATGCGGCCTGCTTATTTTTATTCCTTGAAAAAATATCCAAACGGTTTACCTGATGTCACCTCAGGGGCAACATTGTCGAAGTATAAAATCTGCGGCTTAGCCGGCTATAACTATAAATCGTTTAATGTTGATCTCAGTGTATTGGATACTGGCTCTAAGAACTTTAATTCGGTGACGAAAAAGGTGCGTGCTGGGCGTTGTGATGCCTTTATTGCCCGAATTGAAGCTTTAGCAGGCTTTAAGGCGATAGGGCAAGATTACCTAAAAGGGGATATTGGTTATAAGCCGATTCCAGACGCTAAAGCCAGCGAGTTTTACATGATTATTTCTAAAAAATCCAAGAATGCAAAAGCACTGCAAGAGACGATAAATAAAGGAATAGAAAAGTTGCGTGCTGATGGTGAACTGAAGACTATGCTTGATAAATACTTAAAATAAAAATCTATAGAACATGGAGTTACAAAGAGCAGTGGCTTAGATCACTGCTCTTTGCTTTTGTATGATCAGTTAATGGAGATTGGCAACGATTCTGGATAGATTCTCCATCTGTCAGGCTTTGTTGTGACCTTGCCCCTTGAACTAAACCAGTCGATCGTAGAGTCAGAGGCCGAGCAAATTTTTTACACCAGGCCTAACACTTTCATAACTCAGCCTTAACCCCCGTTCTGCCATCATCTCCTCAATATAACGATGACCTTTGGGTGGGTGCAAAAGCATGGTGAGCCTTTTTATTTTCAAGGCCCATTATACCTGTGAATTAATGTGGTGGTGTCATTAAGTGTAATAAAAACTAACAAGAAGGTTATTAACGCTTGCTTTAGCTATATTCTGCTTTCACCTAAAATAGCATGTGAGATCTGAGTTTATGAGATCGGCATGGCGATTTCATATTATTCGTTTAGAATCAATGAAGTGACTTTAAAATTGGAGCCTGATTATGAAAAAAACAGCGGTACTTGTAATAGATTTTATCAATGAGATTGTTCATCCTGAAGGAAAGATTGCTAAGACAGCGCCTTATATGCAAGAGCATAATACCTTTGCAAAAGCGAATCAGGTGATAAGCTTAGGTCGAGAGCGTCAATATCCAATTATTTTTGTGACAGTTGGTTTTAGTGAGGATTATCCAGAGTGTCCAGTATCTTCTCCGGTGTTTCAAAATGCGCCTAAATTTGGTGCATTAAAGCTAGGTGAATGGGGAACTGCAACACATGAAGCGCTGGATAAACAACCTGGCGATATTGATGTTATTAAGCATCGTGTCAGCGCTTTTTATAATACGAAGCTTGATGCTGTATTGCGTGCGCAAGGAATAGAACGTTTAATTCTGACGGGTGTATCGACGGATATGGCTGTGCAACTCACCGCACGTGAAGCACATGATCGCGATTATGAAGTTGTTATTGTTGAAGATGCTTGTGCAACGGCTGATCCTAACTTACAAGAGGTCACTGTACGTGCCTTAGAGCGTATTGCAACTGTAGTCACTGCGGATAAGCTGAATGATTTTTTGTAAAACATAGAGAAATCAAGCCGGGGTTCCCCGGTTTTTTTATATTCAATATAGAATAATTGATAAAAGGATATGGTCATGACTACGAGATTCGAACAAGCGTTGAAAAATAATAACCATCAAGGCCCTTTGGTTATTCTCGGTGCAGTAAATGCTTATAGTGCGATGTTGGCTCGGGATGCAGGAGCGAAGGCGCTTTATATTTCTGGAAGCGGTGTAGCCGCTGCTTCCTATGGTTTGCCCGATTTAGGGATAACGAGCTTGGATAATGTGCTTGAGGATGTGCGGCGTATTAGCTCTGCGGTTGATTTACCTATACTTGTCGATATTGATACAGGCTGGGGTGATGCGTTTCATATTCAGCGAACGATTAAAGAAATGATAAAAGCCGGTGCTGCTGCGATTCATATTGAAGACCAAGCAGAGCAGAAGCGCTGTGGTCATCGTGCTAATAAGCAATTAGTCACTACAGAACAAATGATTGAGCGTTTAGATGCGGTGCACACTGCAAATGCTGATAATACCCTTTTCATTATGGCAAGAACCGATGCCTATGCTAGCGAAGGTTTGCAGGCAGCGATTGAAAGAGCAAAGGCGTATGTAAAAGCCGGCGCGCAAGCGATTTTTTGCTGAAGCTCTAAAAACACTAGAAGAGTATCAAATTTTTTGTCAATCGATTGATGTTCCTGTATTAGCTAATATTACCGAGTTTGGTGTAACTCCGCTATTTTCTCAACAAGAGCTTGCTGAAGTCGGTGTGAAAATGATTTTATATCCGTTAAGTGCTTTTCGGGCGATGAATCAAGCTGCTTTAGCTGTTTATCAAGATATTTTGTCTCATGGCTCACAGCAAGAAAGCCTTACGAAGATGCAAACACGCGAAGAGCTATATAAGCACTTAGATTACTATCGCTATGAAGCTTATTTTGACAATAAAAACTAATTATTTTAGCGTTATAAAAGCCAGCTGATAGTCGCCTGACCTGGATAAGTTTTGTGTTAACTTATTGCTTGCGATTATACTCAGGAGGAGGTATGTATATTCGATGTTTACAGTTATAGAAGCGCAAAAGTCAGCGCGTTTTACTCAAGATGAGTTGAGTGCGATAGCAACAGAGCTGTTTCATGAAGATGCTCGCTTACAGCAATTTACTGATTTTAAAGCATTTTTTGATTATGTGGCACCGATTGTTTCTGTGTTAATTCTTGAGCGTGCAGGTGTGAGTCGGATGTGTCATGTTAATAAACGTGATGCCGCACAAGCATACTCTTTTATTCTAGCGAGGTTAACAGCACTATTACGTCAAGCGGGCTTTACGCACTGGAGTAATGAAGAGGCTCTTGCCGTATTGACTCAATGCGCATGATTTATAAAAAATAAATTTACTTTTCAGAAGGTTGATCTTTTTTCCAGGGTAGATTTCTATAAGCAGGTGTATGGTCGTCGATACTGATAAATGGATATTTTATAATCTCAAAATAAGGCGAATAATCGAAATCTCTCGGGGTGAACAAGCGTGGATTACGAACATGTAAAGCCACCCCGCCGTCTTTTGTTGTTTGTAGGTCAGGCAAAATAGGAAAATCAACGATAGTAAAAGCTTCTGCAATCATTGTCGAACATACGGTTCGTGTTGGGTCTCCTAAATTATGATGAAAGAGCGAGGAGCGCCAACTTCTCGGTAGTATCGCCCAAGGAAATAAAAACCTGAACAAATCGAATATTTGTCTAACATCATAAGCGCTGCCGACTTTGCTCGCTGCATAAGCGATCACTTGCTGGGCATCTTTTCGAGATAAACCACGAGGGCGGCAAATTCTGACGTGGGACTTGTTATAATCTTTTAAAGAATTAATGACGGTGCCTTGACCAAGATAACCTTCTATAATGAGTTGGTCTTGAGGGGAACCATCATAGTTGTCTTCGATAAACCTGCGAACATGCGGGTTATTAATGTCCTGAGATCGTCCTATATACAGGGCAGAATGAGACCAGGGGCTACGAGTAATAACCTGTATGACATCGCTCAGACGACTACGTCCTTCGACTAAAAGCACATCACCAGGTCGCAATTCATAACAGACTCTTTCATAATCGCACAAAGGGGTTGAGGGAGGAGGTTCCTCCTTTAATAACCATTTGACTAATGGGCGATTTAATAACTGCATATTGCTATAAAATTCCTAGGCTTACTTTACACGCTTATACATTAAGGATAGTTGAAATTGTTTTTTGTCGTTAATTTCTAAAACATATCAGTTTATTGGCATCGTTCTTGCTGACTTTATTAATATTTCGATTTAATTGATTAGAGCACTATAACAATGAGACAGGAAAATAAAACAGCATCTCGAGCGGTTATTGCAGATGTGCAATTTTCTAAAAAGCAAATCATGTATATACGAAAGCTTGGGAAAAATTTGGATTTACGTATTGTAACTCCAAAAGCGATGGTGCGTTTTGGTGAGCAGTTGTTTGCTGCTAAATTGATTGCGGCGATTGACTTGATGAGTCTATTGCAGCCTGGCTTTAATCAAAATTATGGGGAAGTTGCCGCACAGATGGGGATGCATCTAAAACAGCCGCCAGCGTTGATGAATGCCATTGAGTTCTATTATGAATCTTGGCAGAAGAAAATTCGTCAAAAAGGGGCAAATAATCAGCAGAAACGACTTGCTCGCCGTGAATATCACTTGATGCTTGCTTTGCAAAAAGCCTTAGGTTTACCTGTCGATGGTGATATGATCAAAGCGAAAAAGGCTGTGATTGCTGATTTATAGGATTAAATCATTATCATTTTTCACTTTGATCGCCTTTCATTATAAAGAACGGAAAACCGGGTTAAAAAAGCCAGAGCACCACCTGCAAATTACTCATTTCAACTTTTTGTGGGCGCAGCCCATCCAGAACTTTATTTTGTGTGCATCGTCGAAGAAATTTAACAGTTGCTTGCACTACAACAATTGGACCTATATCTTCTTTACTTATATCAGTCTGGCATAAACTCAGGGTTTAACACTTCCTCTAGCGTATAAGGGCAAGACTGAGGAAACTTTTTAATAGGCATGTCCGTTTCATCCGATGCCGCTACAGCTCCCCGTTTGTAAGCCTTCACAAAGCACTCATCAATCTTACTTTTAAGGCTCGGTACATCCTCAAGCAACCCTTCAACATCACGTCGATTATTTTTGATAGTAAGCGACCACGAACGACCCCGGTGTGAGGGCTGGTATTGCCATTTAAGAAGATGCTGGATAATTAATTTCAATCGAGCCGTGAGTTGGTCGCGTTTACTATTACCTAAATCTTCTAACTCCTCGATCACATTTACCATATCCACCTCATTGAACTTACCCTGTCTCAACAATTCAGCATTTTCATGTGCCCATGCATAAATGTCTAAATCATGTTCAGTTCTAGCCATTACTTTCCTCACTTAACACTACAACACCAACACATATAAAATAATTTCGTTGAGCTTCTTAGATTATACTCTGTCGCACTAATATCAACAATCATCCCCAAAAACTAACCCACAATCTCGGTGCATAACCATATGGATAATTCATTAAGTCCGTTAGGGATGAAACCAGCAAACAATTGGCTATATCTCATACAAGCAGATATTCCACTCCAAAAGCCTCACAACGGCATCTAACCAAAAAATCTATAAACTTCACCAAATTAGGGGGACTGTTATTAAAGGAGGGTGATGCATCTTACTGGCCGCTATATCATAACTATGGGCATCTAATGGAATATATGCTTAAATGTGAGCTTTATAATATAAAGTTGCTGAGTCGAGTGAGTGCATGTTAGAAAGTACGACGATTGTCTTTATTGTCTTGACGGTTGTGTTGATGGGGTTGAGTGTTTGGTTGATGAGCCAACGTAAGCGTCAACAGAGTGATATCAATCAGTTAAACAACGAGCGTTTAGAGTTAGTTGCAGAGCAAGCTAAATTGCTGGAAAAAGCACATTCGCATGAGTCTCAACATCTAGAGTTGAAAGAAGAAAGTGAGGGACAGCGTCAAGAGTTGACGCGACTTTATCAGCAGAATGCTGAGCTTAAAACAGCTTTGAGTGAGCGGGAAAAGAAACTTGTTGAGCAAGAAGAGTTTGTTCAGCAGGCGAAAAAGCAATTAGTCGCCGAATTTCACAACGCGGCTAATCAGCTTTTTCAAGAAAAAACACGATTACTGTCATCACATAATGAGAAAGAACTCTCTCAGCTTCTACAGCCTTTTAGGGAGCAAGTTAAGCAGTTTTCTGAGCAAGTGGGTGAGACTTATGATCGTGAATCTAAGGATCGAGTTGCTCTGCACCAGGAAATTAAGCACCTTAAGAGCCTAAATCAGCAAATTGCTCAAGAGGCTGTGGACTTAACTCAGGCTTTAAAAGGTCAGTCTAAAGTACAGGGTGATTGGGGAGAGGTTGTATTAGAGCGAATATTAGAGCAGTCAGGTTTAGAAAAAGGCCGTGAATATGAAACTCAACTGACTTTCTCAAATGAAGAGCAGCGCCTACGCCCAGATGTGATTATACGTTTACCTGGGCAGCGAGATGTAATTGTTGATGCAAAAGTCTCTCTTAGTGCTTATGAGCGTTATTGCTGTACAGAGGACGTGAAAGAGCAAAATGAGGCGCTAAAACAGCACATACGTTCATTGCGTCAGCATGTGAAAGGCTTAGGAAGTAAAGATTACCAAACACTTACTCAGCTAAACTCCCTTGATTTTGTTTTGCTTTTTGTACCGATAGAAGCTGCTTTTTCATGTGCAATGCGTGAAGAACCTGAATTGCTCAATGAGGCACTTGCCTTGAATATTGTTTTGACCACACCAACCACGCTGCTGGCAACGTTGAGAACGATTCAAAATCTCTGGCGATTGGAACACCAAGCACAGAATGCTAAAGACATTGCAGATAAGGCGGGAAATTTATATGATCGCTTCGTTGGTTTTATTGCTGATTTAGAAAAAGTAGGTCGAGGGCTAGAAAGCTCACAAAAAGCCTATCAAGCCGCATATAGTAAACTTGCTACTGGCCGCGGAAACTTAGTGAAGCAAAGCCAAGCTTTGAAGAAAATGGGAGCGAATACCAGCAAGGATATTCCTGCTCATTTGCTGGCTGTTGAGGATGCCTAATTTGATTTGGCTAAGCGAGTGGTAACAGGGGTTTTGCCAAGGTGTTATTTGCTTACTATGTTTATTAAAATGAGTAAATCGTTATGTTTTTACAGTTTGCTGTATTAAATGAAGGCCTTTTGCAAATTGATATTCATTTTGTGATGATAGACCTATAACTAAAAATATGATAACAGCAGATAACGAACTAATTGCTACTAAAAATTTAATAAATTTAGACATTTAATAATACCCTTGTATTGGTTTTTAAAAATTTTTTTATATATAAAATTTATATTTTCAATATGAATAAGTGCCGAGTTGTTAGCTTTTCTTTCTTTCCTTTAAAATATCATTTAACTTCAAGCTGGGTGAGCTGAAGTATGAAAACACAGGAATGCTAACATGTAAATCATAGACATGTAAATATGGAAAATTACTATTCCTGTGGTGAGCTTAGAAACTAGAACCTAAGGATACATTACCAAACAACAGACTGTGATTGAAACGGTGATCGGCCACTTGAAGTACTATCATCAGGTTTGGTCCGCATGTCACCGTTCATTACTCACTTACTCACTTACTCACTGTACTTGTCAGCTATGCTTTAGGCCTGCTTGAATTAATAGCAATTAAACGGTGTTGTTGAGGTTGTGTTATATAGGGCGGTAAGGGCTCTCTTATTTGATTTGTTTTTGATTGATATTGTTTATGCCTGAGCTTCTACATGGGCTATAGGTAGCTCTTGTACTTTTTTATCTCCGAGTCGGTTAGAAAGAAGGTAGGTAACAAGAGAGATGATAACAATAGATAAATAGAAGTCATAGCCGTGTAAAAAGCCATTGCCGCCATAATTGTGAGGTGATAACGCAGAAACTAGCGAAAGTGCGAGCATATAGATCCAGAACCAACAAGATGATTTAAAACGTTGGCTAATTTCAGCAATGCCTTTGGATGTAAATACTAAATAGCCTAAATAAAATACAGTGGTTAATAGGGTAATTTCTAGTGTCGTTGGATATTGGCTGAAAATAAATAAGAAACTGATGCCTATAAATAAAAGGGGTTAAGAAGCCCTGCAAACGGTAATTTGAAAGCTTTATCATCAGGCTTTAAGGTGTGGCGAAGCTTTTTTAGTGTTAAAGGCACAGCCATATAGCTGATGATATGAAAGAGGCTTAATGCAGTGACAAGTGCTGCCCAACTCCTGAAAACAACAAGCATAGAAATGGCAATAATAATATTGAAGACTAGTGCACGACGAGAGAAATTATAGACTGGGTGTAATTTGGCAAAGAAACTTGGTGCTTGTTTTTCTTGTGCCATTGCACAAAGCATGCGGCCGGTTGAGCCTGTGTAAGCGAGGCCGGTGCCTGAGGGGGAAACAAAGGCGTCGATATATAAAATAATATTAATAAAATTTAACCCAAGTAGAGCGGTAAGTTGAACAAGTGGCGAGTGAAAGTTTAAGTTATGCCAGCCTTGCACCACGTTACTTGGACTAACTGCCCCAAGAAAAGAAATTTGCAATAAAAGATAAAGTAATAAGCAAATTGAAATGGCTAGGATAATGGCGAGGGGAATATTACGTTTTGGATTTTTAATCTCACTAGAAAAAGCAACAATTGTTTGAAAACCGTTGAATGAATAGATAATACCCGCACTAATGATGGCGGTAAATACTGAGCTAATGCCATAAGGCATGAAAGAGTGCTGATAGGATGTGAAATTAGAACTATGAAATGCAGCAAGTAAAATTGCAATGGCTGTTATGGCTGGAATAATGAGTTTGAAAATTGTAATTAAATTATTTGCACGAACAAGTAATTTAATTCCCCACCAGTTTAAAATAAAATAAAGCATGATGAGCACAGAAGTGGCTAGTAAACCTAATGTTGTCAGCTGGTTGGTTTGTGTGTTAAAGAGCGCGGCCATTAAGGTTGGGCTAAGGTTAGCGATATACTGAACAGAGCCTTCTGCCTC
Source organism: Piscirickettsia litoralis (assembly GCF_001720395.1). Classification (NCBI taxonomy): domain Bacteria; kingdom Pseudomonadati; phylum Pseudomonadota; class Gammaproteobacteria; order Thiotrichales; family Piscirickettsiaceae; genus Piscirickettsia; species Piscirickettsia litoralis. The sequence continues at coordinate 446,491 of NZ_MDTU01000001.1, read as the reverse complement.
TGTTGGGATAACGGCAACAATGCCCAGCCAATTAGCAAGGGCAAAAATAAATCCTGAGTCTTTACCATGTGAAATTGTCATTGCTCGTGTTAATAAGCCGCGTTTTGGGTACTGAGCTGCAATTTCGGCGAGAGCAATACCTAAAACTAAAATAATCGCCGCGGTGATAATCCAAGCAAGTATTGAGGCAGGGCCTGCTTCTTTGGCGGTATAATAGGCGGCAAATAACCAACCACTTCCAATAATTGAAGCAACTCCAGCAAAAGTTGCCGAAACTAGACCAATTTTGTGTTTCATTAATATGTCCTTAAAATTGCATATAACCTAAAATGTTATACACTTTATTCGTTTTATAGTAAATATTTTATTTTATGCTGCATTGCGGTTATCTGTTATGAAGTATTTTT
>NZ_MDTU01000001.1:433305-445784 GCF_001720395.1 Piscirickettsia litoralis | reverse complement strand
TTGATTGATCTTTGGGTGGGAAAATACTGTTTGAGCGGATTATTAATTTCAAAAAATGAAAGAATAGGAGGGGGGATGGAACAAAAGGGCCGAACATTTAAGAAAGGATTCAAACTGTATGACTTGGCCATTTTTGCTCTTCAACTATTTCTAATGATGTAGGCAGTAAGGCCAACTTTATAAGGGTATTACTTATTTATTTTAAGATGGCTCTAAGTTTGATTGTTCCTTCAATTGCTTTTAAGTGTTTGAGGATTTTTTCGGTAGCGGGTGGTTCAATATCAAGCAGTACAGCACCGATCGCTTGGAAAGTTTCCAGGCTTTGGCCGGCGACATTGATATTATGTTCAGCTAGAACATGGTTGATTTGACCGAGCATACCTGGAATATTTTTATGAATATGCAGGATACGCTGGGCTTTAGGGTGCGGAGAAAGTTGGAGTAATGGGAAGTTGACTGAGCCTTGAGTATGACCATAGCGGGCAAACTGGATAAATTTAGAAGCGACCTCTGTGCCGATATTTAATTGAGCTTCTTCTGTTGATCCGCCAATATGTGGGGTAAGAATCACATTGTTTAAGCGTTGTAGTGGTGAATCAAATGGCTGGTCATTGCTTTTTGGTTCTGTAGGAAAAACATCAAGAGCAGCACCTTTTAGCTCTTTTGCTTTTAAAGCAGCAGCTAAGGCGTCGATATCGACCACATGGCCGCGACTGGCATTGATTAAAATAGCGTCGGGTTTCATTTGGCCGAGTTCATGTTCAGCGATTAAGTATTTGGTTGCTTCGCTTTCTGGTACGTGCAGAGAAACAATATCAGCAGATTGCAATAATGCTGCCAGACTAGGAACTTGTTTAGCATTACCTAAAGGCAGTTTAGCTAACGTATCGTAATAGATGACATTCATGCCGAGAGATTCGGCGAGTACTGAAACTTGTGAGCCAATATGGCCATAACCAATAATCCCTAGTGATTTGCCTCGTATTTCATGACAACCTGCAGCAGCTTTTAGCCATTCGCCTTGGTGAGCAGCATGGCTTTTTGGGAAAATTTGTCGAAGTAGCATAATAGATAGGCCAATAACAAGTTCTGCAACTGAGCGTGTATTTGCGTGGGGAGCATTGAAAACGGGGATGCCGGATTCTGTTGCAAAGGGCAAATTAACTTGATTAGTACCGATGCAAAAGCAACCGATGCCTTTAAGGTTTGGTGCATTTTTGAGTACAGTTTCGTTAATTTGAGTGCGAGAGCGAATGCCGACTAGGTCAATTTTTTTCTCTTTGAGAGTGTTAATTAACTCGGCCTCTGAAAGAGCCGTAGGAAGGCAGTTAATATTCTTAAAACCGAAATCATGCAGCGTTTTATGCGCGCTATCATGAATACCTTCGAGAAAAAGAACGTTTAAATCTTCAGGACGTTTACACTCCATACAATAACTCCAACTGTTGTTTTATATCTTCGGGTTGGTAGGCTTTATACTCTGTTGTTGTAATGATATTAGGCCGCTCGATATGTTGGCAATAAGCAATAAAATTTTGAGCTATACCTGATTGGAAAAGTTGAAAGTCAGTATAGCCATCGCCAATAATTGTCACAGGCTTTTTCCAGGCAGATAAACAAGATTTGGCTCCTGTAACTTTATCTGTTGCAAAACCATTGGTATTATTGGGCTGGATTTTTTGGTTGTGCCATTTGATTTCAACTGCTTTGATATGGCTTTTATTGATATTTAGTTGCTCGGCAATAGGCAAGATGAATGGAATTAGGCCGCCACTGACGATCCAGATATCAAAGTAGTTTTGCGCCCAGCTAATTAATTTGGGTATATTCGGCGTAATATGGCAAATTAACTGAGTCGTCGCAAAGTGGTTTAGTGCTTCTGATGTTGTGTCCAGTAGTGCGAGACGTTTCGCAAGAGACTCTGTAAAGCTGATTTTGCCGGACATGCCGAGGTGAGTGATTCGTTCTATTTGCTTGTAGACTGTTGGATCGTTTTGATTGGTCTTAAAGAAAAGATCTAAACTTTCACAGCTGATCAATGTGCTATCAAAGTCGAAAAGTAACGTGCCATGAGTTGTCATTGTGAGCGTTAACTTTCTTAATATATATTATGTAGAATAAGGGTATTATACGGGTGTTGCCAAAAATGGCGAGTTATTTTTAGCGTGATCTAAGAAGGGAAGTTGGCGGACCGGACGGGACTCGAACCCGCGACCTCCTGCGTGACAGGCAAGCATTCTAACCAACTGAACTACCGGTCCTAGTTTGGAGCGGGAAACGAGACTCGAACTCGCGACCCCAACCTTGGCAAGGTTGTGCTCTACCAACTGAGCTATTCCCGCGCAACTGGAAACGAATTATACGTGATTTTTTCCTAGCGTCAAGAGCTTTTTTCTTCTTTTTTCATCGAAGATTCAAAGAGCTGCTGCAAAGGCTGGTTTAGTGTGGTTTTTGACTGCTTGGCAAGACTTGTAAGTTTGTCGTCTATAGCTTGAATCCCTGTTTTTTCATTGTGGCTCATTTGAGTTTGGAAAAGCCGGTAAAGCTCTAATAAGCTTAAATGGCTTAGCGGCTGGGTAATGATATAGCTTTCATCATTGAGTTGGGCGATATAACTTTGGTTTTCTAGGAGGATAATTGTATCTGTGAGGTCTTTTAGAGGGATGCTTGAAAGATGTTTTTGTAACTGTTTGATAGAAAGCCCTTGACCCCGCTCTTGCTGCTCTAGGAATAGCTGGTATAAGAGCCGTAGGCTCAGGTTAAAAGGAGAGAGAGAGGGACTTATCTGCCGACCTTGTTGAAAGCGTAAGCCGTTGACGATTTGAGCACCAAGTAAGAAGATCAACCAAGACCAGTAGACCCAAATCAGAAAGATTGGCAATATGGCAAGGGTGCCGTAGATCATTTTATAAACCGCCATATGGTCAGTGACATACCAGGCAAAGGCAAGTTTGGCTGCTTCTATGCAAATGGACGCGAAAACCGCACCGATTAAGGCGTGAATAAACTTGACACGGCAATAAGGGATCGCCATATATAAAAACGTCAGTGTGGCGACTGAGCTTAAGAAAGGTAGGGTCAGCCAGAGTAATTGCGCACCGTGGGTGATGACCGAAGGGTCATGAAAAAACTTTAACGTCAAGATACTCGAAGCCGCAGTGAGGCTGATGCCGAGAACAATTGGTCCCAACGTCAATAAGGCCCAATATAACAAGAGTGAGTGCATCAGTGGGCGGCGATTTTTTAATCCCCCAAATATCGTTTAAGGCGCTCTCTATGTTCATAAACAGTAAGATAGCCATAAATAATAAAAAGAAGATTGATTTTACAGGGATTTGTGTCGATTGTTTTTGAAAGCTTGAAATATAACCTTGTAAAATACTGCTTGCTGATGGCACAAAGTTGTTCAGAATAAATTCTTGTAATTTCAGGCTGGCTTCTTGAAAGGCCGGGATTGACATTAGTATGGCAAAAAGCACAATCATGAGTGGGCCTAAGGTTAATAAACTCGTGAAAGTGAGTGCAGCAGCGCGATAAACACAGCCTGTCTGTTTGAAGGAACGGCAGAGCCAGAGGATAAATGACCATGTTTGTTGCATGTGGTGATAGAGCTTTTGAGTGATAGTGTGCATTTTTCCTCATTATTATAGAAAGCTTAAAGCAAGTTGATGGGTCGTCCTAATTATTATTGTATATACCATAATACTAAAGTTTAGTTTCTGCTACGGTATCTTGCTTTTACTCGGTCGTAGTATTTTGCAAACCAGGAGCACTGAGCCTAAAGCGCGGTTTGGCTCAATTTTCGTGCAAATCTAAGCTGGCTGTGCGATTTGATCAAATAATCTTTGAGGGTCTATTCAGTCACTCTCGATAGTGCACTTAACTATTTAATTTGGTGAAGGCTATGTGTATGTTTTAGATCATTTGGTTTGCAAATTTTTTCAGAGCCTTAATTCGTTCATGCGATGCTGCGACTAATTTAGTAATCAATTCAATTGCCTCAAGAGTGACATGCAGATGAGGATTGTAAGCCTCATTGCGAAATATTTACCTGATGATATCCTGCAAATAACTGTAAGCCAGAAGTATAGAGTTAGAGAAAGCATAGCTAATGAGTGTAAGTCGTCTAAACATGTTTTTGCTAGATATCATGTGGGATTCCAGGGGGGCAGGAGGAATAAAAGGATATATCATTCACTGGGGTTCGAAGCTATGTAAGCATTGTAATGGTGCTGGGTTTGGTCGGGCCGGATAAAGAAAGCTCGGAGTTTGTAGGCATTTATAAAATGTCGTTTAGTCAGAAGCAGAAGAAACGTTATGACCCAATCTATGCTACATTGAGAGATTCAACATTAGCCATTAAACTCATTAAGGAACTGAATCTATGAAGGATAAACTAAATAGGTTATTAATCTCTTTAAAAAATTGAAGCTACAGATCTAGTTGAATCGAAAAGCAGCGAAATTAAGGAGGAGGTTGCAGTTTTAGTTAGCAAAATTAGTCCGATTAAGTCTTCGATTGATCCTCAAATACAAATTAACAAATTATCTTTGCTAGCGTTATCGAGCCAATTAATGGGTTATCAAGGCTTTGATTGGCGTGAAAGTGAAGTTAGAGAAAATCTATGCCAAAATTTAAATGGATGTGTTAATAGCCTAGATGAGTATGAAAAAACGCATGCTCCAAGAGTCTTAGATAATTGGAACAGCGATACAGTTGTCGTTCACCACCCTCAAGTAAAGAGTTATACGAGTGAGTCTATTGGCCTGCATAGATTCGAACCAGGCTATGAAGCGATAGAAAAAGCTGAGGTGACACCATTTTTTAACTTAGCAAGCAAAAAATTAACTGAGGTAGTAGATGATAGTGAATTTGAACTTGTTTAGAGTTAGGTCGAAAATTATTTTTTATGAAGGTTTATTTTTCTTAAAAAGAACATAAATCTCCACCATAGGCTTTTCTCATTCCTTTGAATCCTACGTTTGATTTTGTATTTTTAACCAGCTCTGGCTGGTTTTTTATGCCTCAAAATTTATAGGAAATTATATAAGGTGCGCAGGATTTAGTCTTTAATTTCAGTGGTTTTTTTAGATTGTTCGCTCATCGCATGGATTCTGTCAATACATAACTCTTTGGCTTGTTTGCCAAGTTTTTCGCAGCCCAGCAGCTCTTTTTCCTGATTTTTGTTAAGAGGGAATGGATTATAACTCTGGAAGAGCAAAACTATGAAATAAATAGCAACACAACCAATTGTAACTATAAGAGGGGTTCTGATTTTTGAAAGCATAAAACTAGTTATCCTTCTTACTTGTTGTTCTTAGTAATACCTTCGCACAGCCACTCTCAGAAGTATAGATAAAAGTTAACGTTATTAAGAAAAAATATGATTGCTAATAACCATACTTTAAAATGACTTGGTCTGCTTGGGTAACCCTCCCTGAAAATACCTAAGCGAAACTAAAGGGAAGTTTGCGGCAATCGATTTTATTGTGTATTCGCATTGCTCTGAGTTCGCTGATGTTATAACGCATTATTTTTGTGTAGCAATTAACTTGAACAATGCAATGACCGTAGGCTTGATCGGGCTGTCTGGTTATATGGGTGCAAATTCTATGCAGCTCATCTTAAACATTATAAAAGGCTACTTTGCTTACAAATAGGAAAATAGATGACAGCTTTATTTATTAACATTCTGATTCAAGACGAAAAAACTGGTCTTTTACGTGGGTAATTCTTAAGATTTTATCACTAAGGTCGCCTCTTCGGCGGCTTAGGGTGACGATGGTGTCCTGGGCGCTTTTTGTTAAAAGAGGAATCAGGCGTTCCTTTAAAACAGTTTAATATGTATGGGAATGTTGAGGTGATATAATAGCCATAAATACCATTGACTGTCATGCCGTTACATTCATCTAAGTCACCTGAGCCTTTAACATAGACATAATCATCCCGAAACATACCATCATACTTTCCACCAGGATTTCCTGAACCGCTGGGACGTGTCCCCGCGCGCAATTGATAACTTGATTTAACGGCACGGATTTTTCCATGATCATCAATAAGTGAGCCAAAGATTGGAAAGCCGTCAGCGGCAAAACCGATCACCGGCGAGGCAGTATTGCTTTGCACTGAAAATAGTGCGTTGGGTGTTGCGTGGTAATGGTAAGTTCCATCGGGCTGTGCATGAGCATTATGAGTATCTGTTGTGATCATACTAAAGATATAAACAGGATCATAACGCCAGGGCTGACTCATATTATTGCAGCCAATGCGTCCATCGCCAACACCATAACACCCTGCTGCTAGAAGGTCGACTTTAACGCCATTTAAGAAAATCGCATTATCTCGACGTAATGAAATTGGTGTCGTGTGTGTTGCGAATGTTGGAGATTGAGTAATTTGATAAGTTTGATGTTGGGAAGTTACATCGTTTGGGAAGCTTTTTTTGCCATCATTATAAGTATGGTTAGGGATTGCATTACTGGTAAAAATGCATTTATTGCCCGCAGTAATAATTGTTAAATAAGACTGATATTGCTGATGATTATGATGATCTTTGGCGGTTGCATGGTATTGCCCAACATAGTCTGCACAATGATCACTACGTTTAGTGAGTATTGCATTTGTGATGTCTTTACCTGTATTCGAAGTCACTTGATAAGGTGTAGTTTTTGATCGGTATGGTGGTGAGGCACAAGCAATAAGAGAAACAGAAATTAAACTGAGAGTTCCTATGACTATTAAGTTATTCATATTTTAGCAATCATCCTCAATTTTTACTCCAGTGTATCGGCAAAATTTAATCCCGCCTACTCTAATTACGAAAATTTAACTCAAAATCATTATGCAGACTGTAATATTTAGTTGTTACAGGTAACCCTATGAAACAAAAGTAAAATATTACATAGGGTGAGTTTTATACTTTCATTGGACTTTACGTGCATTTGAAAAGTGGTTCGAAGGTGGTTGTGAGTTAGAAGAAATATTTGGTCGTCTTATCTCTTACAGTGGCAGAAATAAGGCTGGAAAAAAATTAGTTATCTACTTAACTAATAAATATGGAGCCATATTAAGCTTAGGCCGTTTTAGGGGTAAAAAAATGTCAGGGAAAGGGTACCCTTTATCTAAATCTTTATTGCCATTATTCATTACTTTATTCAGCATGGACTTACCTTCGTTTGCAAGCACAAGTCAAAGTGAACGATTAGATATTTTAGAGCAAAAAGTTGATGAACTTAGTAGTGCTTCTGAGGGAGAAAGTTGGGCAGATAAAGTTAGTTTTAATGGTTTTGCAACTGTTATGGCTGGGAAAGCGAGCAATGATGCTGATTATGCTGGTTTTACAGAAGAAACTAGCGTCAATAATGGTAGCTTGGTTGCTTTACAGTGGAATTTCGATTTGACTGAGAATATGCAAGCGGTTGCTCAGTTGGTGGCTCGAGGAGATAGTACAAATAACTGGAAACCTGAGTTCGAATGGGCTTATTTAAGTTATATGTTTGAGAATGGATTTAAAGTCAAAGCCGGTAAATATAGAATTCCTCTTTTTATGTACTCGGACTATTTGGATGTTAGTTATGCTCAACCATGGATTCGTCCTCCTGTTGAGGTTTATGGAGGAGTGCCCACAAACTCAATTTCTGGGCTTGATATGACATATGATATAGAGTTTGAGGAATCAAATTTATCCTTTCAGCCATTTTTGGGGACGAATGATACGGTTAGGAATGTTTGGGGTCTTGCTGCAGCATATACTATGGATGATTGGACCTTTAGAGGAGTATTTGCTCAAGGGAAAATGGGGCCAAGTTTAACTTCAGCAGTACAAGGTGCAATATCTGTTTATCCTTCTGTGACAGGCCTAACAGGGCAGCTTTTTTGGGCTTGGCGTGAAATATGATTCTGATTTTGTTTTTGTCTCAGAAGTCACGAAAATTACCGTTGACACAGGCTTACTCGCAGATACCATTTCAGGTTATGTGACACTAGGTTATCGCTTAGGTGACTTTATGCCATATATTAATTATGCGAGAACAGAGTCTACAGATGATGATGATAGAAAAAGTATCAACGCTAATCCTCTTGTAAATGCAGCAATTCAAGCGTATAGCGATAGACAACGTAACGCCTACAGCTTGGGACTAAAATACAATCTAAACTCATTTGTTGCGATTAAAGCGGATGTAACTTATTTGGATGATTTTGGGGATACAACCGGTGGCTTAAATGGAAATTTAGCTCAAAAATTATCTGGTGGTACATTAGAGGAAAATGACACCGTGTATTCAATTGCTTTAAATGCAATTTTTTAATGAGGAGTTTAGACGTGAAAAAAATAGTTGCTTCGATATTAATTACATTAACAACATTAACTTCTTATGTTCATGCTAAAATTGTTGTCATTGCTAATCCGGCAGGACCAGATAAATTAACTAAAGCACAAGTTAAAAAAATATACTTAGGAAAATCAAAGAAATTAGGAGGAAAGAAGGTTGAGGCAATTAACCTGAAATCTGGTCAGGAAACAAGAAATCAATTTTTGTCTGGGGTTGTTGGTAAAAATGCTAACCAATATAAGTCTTACTGGGCGAGAAGGGTTTTTACCGGTAAGGGAAAACCTCCGAAAGAAGTAGGATCTGAAAGTGCTGTAGTTAGTTATGTTGCGTCACACAAAAATGCAATTGGATTTGTGGATGAAAGTAAGGTTACAAGTAAAGTGAAAATTGTTTACAGGTAATCACTATAAAAGGGCTGAAGTTTAAACTTGCCTACTATTTAGAGCAGAATATAAAGTTAGTTTGAAGTTAGCATAATTGTATTACTTTATACGTTCTCTGCTTTAACCAGCTAAAATTAATAAAGAGTCATTTATTTTTTATTAGCTGATTTTTAAGGTCGAAATATGATACTTAGTTTGAAGATATCTCATAAGATAGCAATTAGTGCTCTGATTTCTATTGTTATTTTTGCTATATTTTTATTGATGAATGGGTTAAGTATCAAAGAAAATAAATGTAAAACTTTTAAACTTAGAGTTAAAGCAATACCCAGTTTTAGACGCAGCAACTGTGTCTATAGGGGTAGTTTCACAAATCGAAGAAAGTATTCGCACTGCTGTTATTATTTCGGAAGAAGATCAGCTTGATCTAGCCGATAAAAAATTTAAACTACTGAGAGTTCAGCTAGATAAGATAAAGGCTATTTTGCCAGAAAAAAAGAAAACCATTGAATCTATAGAAAAGCTGTCAAAAGAATACTTTGAAGTCTCTAAAACAGTGGCAATTAAAATGATAGAAGGGAGCGAAGAACTAGATAAAATTACTCCCCTTGCCCAAAAAGCCAATGCTATTCTTGCGACTTTAAAGCAAGCATTACTAACATTTAAACGAGATAGTGAAAAACAGTTTAAAAATGTGATTTCTGATTCGCAAGCAAGTGCTGAAGCAACTTTATTACAAGGGGTGCTATTGGGGATAATTACATTAATAATTGTCATATGTGTCAGCATATTTGTGATTAGGTCAATTACATCAAGCATTGGCAAAGTAACGGACTCTTTACGTGAAATTGCTGAAGGAGACGGAGACCTTACGCAATTAATTGAGTATAAGGGAAAAGATGAAATTGGAAATCTTGTTTATTGGTTTAATATCTTCATTGCTAAAATTCAAGCAAATATTGCAGATACTGTTGCAAGTATTGGGACATTAACAGAAGTATCTGAACGCTTAACTCAATGCAGTAATAACTCGAGCGATTGTGTGGAGTCTCAAGAAAAATCCATCGTAAAAGCAACAGCATCAACAAATTCACTTATCGAGAGCATAAAAACAGTTGCAGCAACAACAGCAGAAACATCCAAAAAAGCACAAGAAGCGAACGATATGGTCCAACGGGGGCATAATGAAGTAAATAATACAAAGGAATCAATTGCTGATGTTTCTGAGCAAGTTGATAATACAGCCAAGATGTTGGATAAGCTTGAAAAGGATACTGATAATGTTGATCAGATCTTAGAAACTATAAAAAGTATAGCTGAACAGACAAACTTACTTGCCTTAAATGCTGCAATTGAGGCTGCCCGAGCAGGAGAACAAGGTAGAGGTTTTGCTGTGGTTGCTGATGAGGTGAGGACACTTGCATCAAGAACGCAGGTGTCTACGACAGAAATTCAAAACTTAACTGAGGAGCTACAAAGTGCTGCAAAATCATCTGTGTCAACTATGAATAAAGCGATTGAGAAAGCAAAGGAAGGAGTTGATAAATCACTAAAAGCGAGTGATTTACTAAAAGATGTCTCTGAACAAGTAAACATTATATGTTCATCCAATCAGCAAATAGCCAAGACAACAGAAATTCAAGTTAATAGTTCAAAAGAGATTCAGCAGTATATTAAGGATATCAACGAAAAATCTGAGAATGTTAATCATGACATGATTGACTTGAAGAGGGTTGTAGATAGTATAAATTCAATATCTGACCAATTAAGAAGTAACACTAGTCAATTTAAGATTTGATTTTGTGTTTTATCGATATTATTTAATGAATATCTAATTTATAACAGCGATCAAATTGTTTTATGATCGAATATAAATTACTTGTGGAATATAATCAAGTAGGCTCTGGGCAATTGTTTTTTAGGCTAAATTTTTATCTTTTATTGCAAAGGAGTGCTACTTTAGGTCGTATTGACTTCTAAAACAAGCTATCATTTATATATAGGGCTATCACTCTGAAGGACTATGATTTGAATTTAGATCAGGAAGATTTACCTTATTTTAGGGATGAATGTAATGACTTGATCAGTGAGCTTATTCAAGCAGTAGATCGACTTGCTGAAAGTCCGCAAGATGCTGATATTGTTAACTCGTTGTTTCGGGCAATGCACACTCTCAAAGGCAATGCTAAAATTGCTGGCTCAATTGAGTTAGAACATCTTTGTGATGCCATCGAAGATGTTTTAGAGGTGTTTCGTAAAGGTCGAGTCAAACCTGATCAAAAGCTTTTGCAGCTTGCTAACTTATCGATAGATGCACTGAAAAAGATGCTTGATGAACTCTATAATCTCAAAGAAGCTGAGCCGGCAAACCCGAAACTAATCGCAGCATTAAAATTTGTTGCTAAAAAGTAATTCGCTGCTCTTGCATGTGCAAAGTTAACATATATGATCTTGATATGCTCTGAGACAATAAAGTCTTGGTGTGTACTAGAAAAGACCTATTTTTATTTGATTAAATTATTATTGTCCATATTTACATATGGCTTGTATCTTTTTTATATTGAAATATTTATCAGAACTTAATAATTTTATGGTTGAATAAACGCCAGATAGCTTTAATGTATATTTTGATCTAAAGCTGCAAATTTCTTCGTACTTGCCAATTATATTTATATTGGTTTTTGTGGTATCTTTGTCTTTGCTTAGCATATTTTTTTATATGATTAGAGAAAACTATGCAAAAAAATTGATGTTTCTGGAATGTTAGAAAATATTAGCAATAGCCTTTTATCTTCTGAAGGTTTTACTCGGTTATATGAAAGTTCATTACAGTACTCACAGCCAATTAAGAATTTAATTGATAGAGTTTTGATTAACTATGAAGTTGTTAATTTTACTTTTGTTAGAGTTTATGATGATGAGAGTGCATCCGTGATAACCTTAGATCGGATGATGGTTTATAAGTTATTTAGATCTGTTGTTGAAGGAAATGATCCACTTTTATGTTATGGCCATATATTACCTATTTATGATCGTGTTGATATTTATCCTAATGACGTTCAAGGAAAAATTTTTCAAGAAATGGGGTGGGACGTGGATGGCCTACAGTCTGTGACTTTGGAGTATGATTTAGGTGTATATAAAGATACATTTACGTTTTTAATAAAATATAGTGACAATGGAAAAAGGTCATTATTATTGTCATACCATGTTCTTCATAACTTAGTCATTTATTTTTATCAGATTTTTCCTATGGTGTTTGAATATAAGTTCTATTATGGGAAATATAAAAGTTATTCTAGTGCTGGTTTTGAGCAAGCAACGGTAGATAGATTTACACCATTTGACTACTTAGAAAAAAATGTTAGGATTGACAAAAGGTCAAATCAAATATTGCAAATTTATTGCGTTGGGGCTAGATGCGAAAAAAAACTAGCGGTAGCTTTGAATCGTTCTGTGCGCACTGTTGAAAATAATATTGAGAGAATTAAAAATGATCTTTTATTAAGTTCTAAGAAGGAGGTAGAAATGTATTTGCAAATTTATTATTTAGAGCAAGTTCAATTATTTCTTTCTAAAAATTAATTTATCGCTTTGTTGGGTTATTTATAAGTTGTTAATTTTAATTGATCTTGTTTTTCAAGTCGTTTGTTATAGTTAGTATGAAAGTCTAGTTCCCTTAATTTCAAGTGCTGTCTCGTTCGTAAGTAGATGAAGCGATAGAGTCAAAAATAATGCTCTCTTAGGGTATTTAATCGGCTTG
>NZ_MDTU01000001.1:428170-433173 GCF_001720395.1 Piscirickettsia litoralis | reverse complement strand
AGTTCAATGTTAAATTTTTTAATAAAATTGATTCCGTTTTTATTATTTTTGAAGTAATTAAATAAAGCTTGTAGTTAGATATTGTATATGGGATCTTTTTGATGATAGGGGTATTGTTATTATTCTTTTTTAAGTAATGTTCAATTAGTAGTGAGTTTAATGAAACAGTGTCAGCTTTGCCTTTTTCAACTAGCCATAGGCACTTCTCAGGGTTCTTTCTTTGAATGATGGTTACTTTTTTTCTGTCAAAGAGGGCAAGTTCTATCGAGTGATCATAACCTAAAGGAACACAAAATATTAATTTTTCTTTGAAAAAGTTGTTTTTATTCAGGTGTGAATTTGTGCGTACCCAAAAATAAGAATCTACTGTGAATATGGCTTTAGAGTAGTAAAACTTCTTTTGGCGTTCACTGTTTTTACCATAGGGAAAGGTGGCTAGGTACTGATGGTCAAGTGTTTCTTGATAACCACGTTTCCAAGGTTTGAAATCAATCATTATGCTACTAATTCCCATATTGCGAGTGATTTCTTTAACTAATTGAGTTGCTATACCTCCATTGGGCAGGCTTTCATCACTAAATGGTGGATAATTATTACCTGTGGCTAACTTTATGGATGAGAAAGTGTAAGGTGTTATTAAGATAAAAATAAAGAAATAACAGACTATTTTCATCGTTAAACTACTATGCTCTTTATATTTGCCCTTAACTTAAAGGGTAGCAGTTATTTCTCTATGTTCATGGTAGAGGTTTCGTTTGTTTGTATTGGCTCGATTTTCACTGTAGTAAAATATTTTTTTACACGCTTGATTGTTTCTACCATGCACATGGGGTAGTTATTATGATAAATCTGTTTAAAACGTGCTTGATTCATTGCTCCTAAACTGTCACGCATTTCTTCTTTCGTCAGGGCTTTTGTGAAATGATCGCACTGTGCACGAATAGCTGCTTCAAGTTGTTTAGAAAGTTGGATAGAAAAATTTTCAACTAAAGGATTATTTGCATGGGGTGATTGAATTAGCATAGATAACGCTAAGACAAAAAATGTTGCTCGGTATTTATTGATCATTGCTATAATTAAACGCTCAAGCTAGAGAGTCATCTCGTTCTTAATGATAGTGTAGTTAGAAAGGGAGTTGTAGGCCAGCTTGCTTGAATACACTTAATGTTAATATCTAACTCAAGGGTAGCTATTTGCTGAATAGCAATAAAGAGTAAGCAGGTTTATCATGAAGCTAATTATTCGGTGGCTAAATCAGGCCTGGTTACTGACTATTGTTATCACTGCTCAGCGTATTTTGATGGCTGAGATTGTTACAATTGGCAAGGCAGCGAGCGCGACTAATCATGCAAGTGTTATAGTCCTCAGGCTTTTTTTGGGTGGCCTGGACACAAGGGTTGCTTTGATAGCAGGTGCTGCGACAAGTAGCAAGTGAGTCCGCGAAATTAATGAGTGGGCTTAAACTAAATAGTGAGATTAATATGATTAGGGTAGATTTAAAGTAATATTGCATAACTGTCTCCTCGCATGCATTTTACATTAGCATAGTGTATTGTTTCTAGGACTAAATATAGCGTTAAAAGAGGGTAAAAGGTCATTTTTAATTTACACTTAAACTGTGGGTGGGGTGATCTTCGAGTGTGTAAGGTGCAATCAGATGGCAAGGCAAAGAAAGAAGCTAAACCAGGATCAAATTAATTATATCAGTAAATTAATTTGTAAGTTATGTGATGGTGGCCTGGCAGGCGTTGTAGAAATGGCTGACTACCTTAATCCTGGTTTTGATGCGCGCGAAGTGAGAAAGCTTTATTATAAGATCACTAGCTATCCCTATTGTCTGTGGCCAGAGCAACAGCAAGGAGGCTTACTATCAATCAAAGATGGTGATGAATTACAAGCATGGCTGGAGCAATATTTCACCCCTCTTTATTATAAGCGTTTGATGGCCGCTTTTCGGCAAAATAAATTCCATCAGCAGCGCAGATTAGTAAGTCAACGTGTTTATGGAATTTCTAAACTTGCGGCAGACTATTCGAAAAATAAGGCAAAAGAAAAAAATCTTGGTTCAACACAAGGGGAGGTGATTAGTAAAATCGTCGAGACCTTTATCCTCCTTGAAAAAACGGTTGCGAGAATGAATCAGGAGCAAGATCGCCCTGTACCATTTTCTGTGATTGATTTAGTTGAGGCGGTTCCTAGCTTGTGTCAGTTAGAGTATCTCGCGAAAAGGTCAGGTGCCAGTGTGGCTGAATTTTTAGAAAAATTAAATAGCCAAGAGCAGGAAAAAGAAGAAATATAATTTACTTCAAGGTTTAAAACCTCTTGTTTTTAATTGATTAAGAAATTTGCTGTGAGTAGGTAAAATATCTCCTTTTGTCAAATTTAGATTGTTAAATCATTATCTTCTTTATATCAATAACTTTTGTTAAAGAAAGCTTGCTTTTATGAGGTGAAACCCGATATGCTGGGAAAAGTAAGTTTGCAAACCGACTCACAAGGACAAAAACAAGGATTGCATATATGAGTACAGATTTGCCGGGGCGGGCGGTGTATCTTGTTGATGGGATGAGAACCCCTTTCCTGCGAGCAGAAGTTCCAGCGCCTGGGCCCTTTGCTGCTGCTGATTTGGCGGTGCGCGCAGGACAAAGCCTTTTCTCCAAACTATCGATTTCTCCCGAAATTATCCAGCATGTCGTGATTGGCTGTGGTGGTGCATCCGCAGATGAGATGAATATTGCGCGTATTGTCGGGTTGCGTCTAGGTTGCGATCAAAGTACCCCTGCATTCACTGTACAGCGTAATTGTGCATCGGGCTTGCAAGCGGTCGATAGTGGAGCTCAGTTGATTGCGAGTGGTCGTCACGATGTGGTATTGGTCGGTGGTTGTGAGGCAATGAGCCATGCGCCTTTAATGACGCATCCAAATATTGCGCGTTGGCTTGCGCGATTACAAAAAGCAAAAGGCAATTGGAAAAAGTTGAAATTAATTTCATCGTTTCCATTTAAAAATTTAAAACCTGAAAGTGCTTTGTTAAAAGGGTTATCTGACCCGGTGATTGGTTTGTCGATGGGGCAAACGGCTGAGGTTATTGCTAAGCGTTTTAAGATCGATCGGCAAATGATGGATGCATGGGCGGCCGAGAGTCATTTACGAGCGCTTGCGGCACAAAAAGACAGTTTATTTGATGAAGAAATTGCGCCGATTTATGATGGCAAAGGTTTGAGTTATTTAGCGGATAATGGTGTGAGAACGGACTCGACTCCAGAGCGCTTGGCTAAATTAAAGCCAGTATTCGATCGCCCATATGGAGCGGTGACCGCAGGAAATAGCTCACAGCTCACCGATGGGGCTTGTTTGTTACTATTAGCTAGCGAAAAGGCGGTTAAAAAATATCAATTAAAGCCGTTGGCAAAGATTAAAGATGTGGCTTGGGCTGGGCTTGATCCAAAACAGATGGGTTTAGGTCCGGTGTATGCGAGTCATCAGATATTAAAACGCCAAAAATTATCAACTGCTGCCGTAGACTGTTGGGAGATTAACGAAGCTTTTGCTGCGCAGACGCTGGCTTGTTTAGCGGCCTTTGCTGACGCTGAGTTTTGTAAGAATGAATTCAAGCTGAAAGCCGCCTATGAAGCGATTGACCCAGAAAAAGTGAATATTCACGGGGGGGCGATTGCGATTGGCCATCCGGTGGGGGCTTCGGGTGCACGAATCTTACTGCATTTAGCGCAGGTATTAAAAGCTAAGAAGGTTCCAGCACAAGGTATTGCGAGTTTGTGCATTGGGGGTGGACAAGGGGGAGCGGTATTGATCGCAAACTGTCAACAAGAGGAGACAGGTGAGTGAGTTCATACAGTGCTTGGAAAGTTGCATGTGATGATGATCAAATTCTGTGGTTAAGCCTGGATTGCCCTGAATCATCGACGAATACCTTGGGTAAGACGGTGCTGACTGAGTTGGATCGTATTTTAACAAAAGAGGTTAACGGCAAGGCGTTACAGGGGATTGTGATTCAGTCGTCTAAACAATCTGGGTTTATTGCCGGTGCTGATGTTCATGAGTTTGAAGGTTTAGAACATATTGAAGATGCGATTGCTTATGTGCGCCAAGGGCAAGCCGTATTTAGTAGACTAGAAAATATTGGTATTCCGACAGTAGCTTTGATTGATGGCTTTTGTTTGGGTGGCGGCTTGGAGCTTGCTTTATCTTGTCGCTATCGTATTGCGAGTGATAGTACTAAAACCCGCTTGGGTTTACCTGAAGTGATGCTTGGTATTCAGCCCGCTTGGGGGGGACGGTGCGTTTGCCTGAACGAATCGGGCGCTTAAATGCGATTAATTTGATGTTGAGTGGTCGAACTTTACGGGCGCAGCCAGCGAAAAAACAAGGGTTGGTGGATCAGGTTGTTGCTGAATATTACTTAGCAAAAGCAGCGAAGCACTTTATTTTATCGACACCTTCAACAAAGAAATTGCCTTGGACAGATGTTTTAGTCTCGCAAAAGTGGTTAAAACCTTGGGTGGCAAAATGGCTGATTGAGCCTAAATTACGCGAAAAAGCACGACCTGAGCATTACCCTGCACCGTTTCAAATGTTGAGTGTTTGGCAGAAAAGTTTGTCACGAGATGCTGCGCTGGATGAAGAAATCACGGCTATAGAAACATTAGCTAAAACCGAGACAGCAAAAAATCTTGTGCGTATTTTTTTATTGCAAGAGCGTTTAAAGGCAGAAGCAAAAGCGGACTATACATTCCAGCGAGTGCATGTCATTGGTGCTGGGACCATGGGAGGAGATATTGCTGCTTGGTGTTTGGTGAATGGCCTCGATGTGACTTTGCAAGACCCAAGCCCAGATGCGATTGCAAGAACGTTTTCTCGGGCAAAAAAGTTATTGCAGCGGCGTTTGCGAAAAGAGTACTTAGTCAAAAATGCCTTGGATCGCTTAAGAGCTGACCCTGAGGGGGTTAGGCGTTGCTGATGCGGATGTCATTATTGAGGCGGTT
>NZ_MDTU01000001.1:424649-428076 GCF_001720395.1 Piscirickettsia litoralis | reverse complement strand
GTAGGCGTTGCTGATGCGGATGTCATTATTGAGGCGGTTGTTGAAAATACTCAAATTAAGCAGGCACTTTTGAAAATATTGAACAAGAGGCAAAAAATGAGTGCCATTTTAGCGACAAATACTTCATCGATTCCCCTGGATGAAATTGCGAAAAATATGAAAAAACCAGAACGCCTGGTCGGGATTCACTTCTTTAATCCTGTTGCAAAAATGAAATTGATTGAAATTGTTCATTCTGAAAAAACAGCAGGTCAATCGATTCAAGCAGCGAAAGCATTTGCGAAAAAACTCGATCGCATTGCCGTTGAAGTCAAGTCTAAGCCTGGTTTTTTAGTCAATCGCATTTTATTGCCTTATTTGTTAGAAAGTGTGCAGTTATTTGAAGAAGGGGTGAGCCGCGAGGATATAGACGAAGCGGCCCTTTCTTTTGGCATGCCGATGGGTCCTGTCACTCTTGCTGACCAAGTGGGGTTAGATGTGTGCTTATCTGTGGCGAAGACGCTGTGTGAGGCTTATGGTGGTGATGTGCCAGAGATGCTAAAAGAGAAGGTTGAGCAAGGTTATTTAGGAGTGAAGTCAAAGCGTGGTTTCTATGAATATCGAGAGGGCAAGCCTGTTAAAAGCAAGACTTCAAAAGAGCTTCCCGTAGATATTCAAGATCGCTTAATGATGCGCTTATTGAATGAGTCTGTTGCTTGTTGGGATGAGAAAATTGTCGCAGACAGTGATGTGCTGGATTTAGGCATGGTCTTTGGGACTGGCTTTGCGCCATTTCGTGGGGGGCCGGCAAGTTATGCTGAACAATTAGGACATCAGGCGCTGCATACACTCGAGCGTTTGACGAAGCGTTATGGTGCTCGTTTTGAAGCTCATCCAGGTTGGCAACGGTTTTTAAATCAGCAGGAGGCAAGTAATGAATTTAATGAGAAAAAATGACAAGCGTTTTCGTTTGCTAGAGTCGGCGCGTGAGTTGATTCACACTCAGGGGTTTAGTAAAACGACATTGGCAGATATCGCCCAACATGCCGATGTGCCATTAGGGAATGTGTATTATTATTATAAAACCAAAGAAATGTTGGCATTGGCCGTGATTGAACGCTTTAGTAAGAACTTAAAATACCACTTACAAGGGCTAAATGATTTAGAAAGTTCGGTGCAACGCTTAAACTCTTTGTTGATTGAAGTTGAAGAACAAGCGACAACCATCGCTCAGTCCGGTCATTTTCTTAACAGTTTAAGTTTAGAGTTTAGCCGTGAGCAAGGGGTTTTAGGGGAGGCGACTCGCGCACTGTTTCGCCAGTTATTGTCTTGGATTGAGCAACAATTTATTCAGCTTGTTGGTATGGAGCGAGCAGCAGAGTTTTCGCAAAAATACATGAGTCAGTTACAAGGTGCGTCTTTATTAACACAGGCTTTAGCTGATACACGTATTCTAGAAAAGCAATTATTAGACCTTAAGCGTTGGGTAGAAAGTCTCGCGCATTAGCTAGGTTTTGAACTTCACTGCAAAACTGATATTCTTGCCAATAAGATAATGTGATGTGAGTGAAGTAATGACAGATAATCATATGTATAAAGTGGTCTTTATTAACCAGGGGGCCACGTATGAAGTTTATGCAAAACAAGTGAGTCAGAGTCATATGCTCGGCTTTATCGAAGTTGAGGAATACCTATTCGAACGCTCTTCCATTTTAGTTGATCCTGCAGAAGAGAAGCTCCAAGCTGAGTTTGCGGATGTTAAACGTAGCTATATCCCTGTTGGTGCGGTGATTCGTATCGATGAAGTTGAAAAGAAAGGGACAGTGAAAATTCATGAGCATACTGATAGTAAAGCAGGGAATAACGTGACTTCATTCCCAAATAATTTTTATGGTCGTGGACCGGATCAAAAATAAAGAACTGATAGGATATTTTCAATGTTAGGCCCGTTACTCGTCGGAATTGAAGGTTTAGAATTGACTCGAGAAGAGCGGCAGTTATTAGCCCACCCGTTGATTGGTGGAGTGATTTTGTTTGCGCGTAATTACAGTGATCCTGAACAACTTGTGCGGCTAACTGCGGAAGTTAAGGTGATTAAAGAGCCGCGCTTAATGATTGCTGTAGATCAAGAAGGTGGGCGTGTTCAACGTTTTAAAAAAGGGTTTTCAGCCATTGCCGCGATGGCGCGTTTGGGCGAGCATTATCAAAAGGATGCAGCAGCTGCTTTGCTTGAAGCGATAGATGTCGGTTGGTTACTCGCGAGTGAGCTTTTAAGCTGTGGGGTCGACTTTAGCTTTACACCGGTGTTGGATTTACGCGATGATGCAAGCCAAGTGATTGGCCAGCGTGCTTTTTCTAATCGGCCAGACATTGTTGCTGCACTTGGGAAAAACTTAATGCAAGGTATGCAGCGGGCCGGGATGGTCGCTGCGGTGGGCAAGCATTATCCTGGGCATGGTGGTGTTATTGAAGATTCTCATATTACTTTACCCATTGATAAGCGTTCATTTAGTGAGATTTGGCAAAAAGATTTGATCCCATTTCAAAAAATGATTAAAGCTGGACTTGCTGGTGTGATGGCCTCTCATGTGGTTTATAGTCAAATCGATGAGGCAAGTGCAGGTTATTCTCAGTATTGGCTGAATGTCATTTTGCGCCAGCAATTGGGGTTCAAAGGGTTAGTGTTTTCAGATGATCTAGGTATGGGGGCAGCCTTTCACCAAGGGGATGCAGTGGCAAGAGTGCGCTCAGCCTTGCAGGCTGGGTGTGATATGGCCTTATTATGTAATGAGCGTGAAGATGTTTTATCTGTGATCAACACTCTTAGCGTAACAACAGACTTAACCGCCAAAATTCAGAATTTTTATGGTCACTCCTCTTTTGGCACCCTTGCTGATTTACAGCAGGATGCCCAATACCAGCAAACTCTTAAGCACGTACAGGCTGCTCAATTATGCACAACGTAATCGACTATTTCTTAAACGACAATCAAGGTCTAACTTCATTGGGTATTGTCGTTGTTACTCTTGTTGCTCTATTTGTAATAGACCGTATTTATGTGGTCGTTATGAATACGTTATTAAATAAAGCATCAAAAACTAAAAATGTTTGGGATGACTTTGTTATTTTTGCAATCAAATCGCCGGTGCGTGTATTGGCTTGGTATTGCGTGTTTATTTATCTACTCGCTTTCACGCCAGCGTGGCTGCAAAGTTACTTAAATCCAAAGTGGGTCTCGATTGCACGAGAAATCGGTATTGTCGTTGCCCTAGTTTGGGCAATTTTACGTTTTATTCGCCGTGCTGAAGCCTATGGCATAGATCATTGGACGACTTTTCGAGGGGGGCAGCGTCTGGATAAAGCTTCGATTCGGGCGATTGCTAAGTTTAGTCGTATCCTGATTATTATTTTGGGTGTGATCATGATTTTGCAAGTCATGGACATTCCT
>NZ_MDTU01000001.1:413824-424624 GCF_001720395.1 Piscirickettsia litoralis | reverse complement strand
GGCTTTTGGTAGTATCTGGGGGGGTGGCCTTTGCTTTTGCCAGTAAGGACATGGTCGCCAACTTTTTTGGTGGGCTATTGATTTACTTTGATCGGCCGTTTTCAGTGGGTGATTGGATTGCTTCACCGGATAAGCAAATTGAAGGTACTGTTGAAAAAATTGGTTGGCGCTTAACGCGTATCCGTACTTTTGATAAGCGGCCGCTTTATGTGCCTAATTCTATTTTTCCAAATATTGCAGTACAAAACCCATCGCGTATGTTAAACCGTCGTATTCGAGTGATTGTTGGTATTCGCTATTGTGACGTGAGTCGTATCGAAGATATTTTAAATGAAATGCGCACAATGCTGCGTGAGCATCCGGAAATTGATCAAAAACAAACTCTTTTTGTTCACTTGCAAGATCTTGGTCCATCGTCCTTAGAAATTTTAGTTTATACCTTTACGAAAACAACAGAGTGGGTGAAGTATCAGGGGATTCGCGAAGACGTATTACTAAAACTACTACGGATTGTTGAATCCCACGGTGGACAGTGTGCATTCCCAACGACAACGCTGGATTTACCTGAGGAGCTTGTCGAAGCTCAAAGTTAATTAAAGAGCCTGAATTTAGTGACTAGGTACAACTATAGGCTAGCTGAAAGCAGTGGCCATTATTATTCCCTGGCCGGCTGTGATTTTTTAAAGATGGTTAAGTGCATCAGCTCATAGCCCACCTGACAGCTTCCAACTTTTCATTAGATGACTGTCAGATAAAATCAGAACTAATCCATCTAATATATTATATAAGTTTGAGTACAGTTAATATACTTGTCAAAGTCATGATTGATTTAAGAGATACACTCGGTGCTTAGTGTGTGTTTTCGTTCGCTTTTTCAATCTTTCTAAATCATCTGATAATTTTATGAGTTAGATCGCCGCTTTTTTTGTTTTATAGCAGCTTCCAGTACAATTTCTAATTTTTCCTTGTCATAAGGTTTAACCACATAACCAGCTGCCCCTAAATCAAATGCTTTTTTAATCTTGCTTTCTTCTCCCAATGAGCTAACCATAATGACAAGTATTCTAGGAGATAGCTCTATTAGCTGCTCAAGAGCTTTTATGCCGTCATGCTCCATGATAATATCAAGGATAACAATGTGAGGGTGATGCTTTTTATAAAGGTCTATTAATTCTGAGCCATCTTTTCCTGTGGCAACTATTTCAAATCGGGTGGGGTCTATAGAGCTTTTGAGTTTAGCTAGACTCGTCTCTGAATCATCAACAGCAATAATTTTAAACATAACCACTCCTTTTTTGTTTAAGATATTTTATGAAAAAATTAACTTAATCGTTATTGTCGCTCTATTGGAGTTAACCTCTCTATGGTCAGACCATCAAACAAATCTATAAAGTACGATTGATAAGATGATAGCTAAAAAAGTAAGCAGGCACCAATTTTATAAAGAGAAAGTAATCTATGGGGGATAAAGAAGGATAAAGGCTTTCGGCCATGATCATCTTAGACATGGCCAAATTTTAGTAGGACTTAAGTTAAAGTGCCTTGACCTTGTCTATTTGTGTAATTAAATGATCAAAGCGCTGTTTGACTTCAGCTTCTTTTTCACGCTCTTTGGCAACAACGGCAGCAGGTGCTTTATTGATATAATTTTCATTAGCCAATTTTTTGCTAAAACGCTCAAGCTCTTTTTGTAATTTTGCTTCTTCTTTGGTAAGGCGCGCAAGTTCAGCCTCTTTATCGATCAAGCCTGCCATCGGAATATGAATGACCATATTACCAACTGGAGCCGCCGCAGAAGCAGGAGGCTCTTGGCTTTTATCTAGCCATTGAATGCTTGCTAATTTAGCTAGTGCAGTTAAGTAGGCTTGATTCTCTTCTAGGCGACACTGGTCTTCACGGTTACCCTGATGGAAAATCACGGGTAGAGCTTTATTCGGCGAAAGGTTCATTTCAGCACGAATCGTTCGAATGCCAATGACTGTCGCTTTAATCCATTCGATGTCTTGTTCTGCTTGATGATCTACCATAGCTTCATCAACTTGAGGGAAAGGCTCTGTCATAATCGAATCACCTGTTTTACCAAGTAATGGTGCGACAGACTGCCAAATCTCTTCGGTGATAAAAGGTGTCATTGGGTGCAATAGGCGCAGTAATTGCTCAAGTACACTAACTAGCGTGTAAAGTGTGGCTTGTTTCTGGGCAAGAGTGGCATTATCGTCCCACAGTACCGGTTTAGACAGTTCTAAATACCAGTCACAATACTCATTCCAGGTAAATTCGTAAAGCGCTTGGGCTGCTAAGTCAAAGCGGTATTGATTAAATTGCTTGTGAACTTCGCTAATGGTTTCTTGCAAGCGTGAGCGTATCCAGCGATCGGCGAGGCTAAATTCAAGTTTGCTTGGGTCAAGTTCGAGGGTTTGGTTTTCTGTGTTCATTAACACATAACGGCCAGCATTCCAAAGCTTGTTACAGAAGTTGCGATAGCCTTCAACACGTTTTAAATCGAAGTTGATATCGCGGCCATTGGTGGCAAGAGCACAGAAGGTAAAGCGCAAGGCATCGGTACCAAAAGCAGGAATACCTTCAGGAAACTGCTTTTTCGTTGCTTTTTCTATTTTGCTTTTTAGCTTAGGCAGCATCATGCCGTGAGTACGTTTTTCTAGCAAGCCTTCTAGACTGATGCCATCGATGAGGTCAATCGGGTCTAAGGTATTTCCTTTCGATTTTGACATTTTTTGACCTTCATGGTCACGAATGAGGCCGGTGATATATACTTCTTTAAAGGGCACTTTACCGGTGAATTTTAAGCTCATCATGATCATGCGAGCGACCCAGAAGAAGATGATATCAAAGCCGGTGACTAACACGCTGCTGGGTAAGAATTTTTCCAGTTCTATGGTTTGTTCAGGCCAGCCAAGGGTTGAAAATGGCCATAGTGCAGAAGAGAACCAGGTATCTAATACATCAGTATCTTGAGTCAGTGTGATATTTTCAGCAAGCTTGTGGGTTTCACGAATAGCTTCTTCGCTTTCGCCGACATAAACTTTACCGCTTTCATCATACCAAGCTGGAATACGATGTCCCCACCAAAGTTGGCGACTGATGCACCAGTCTTGAATGTTATCCATCCATTGGTAATAAGTTTTACTCCAGTTTTCTGGCACAAAGCGAATCTCGCCGTTTTTTACTGCATCGGTGGCAGGTTTGGCGAGAGGTGCGGCTTTAACATACCACTGATCAGTCAAGTAAGGCTCAACGATGGTATTACCGCGTTCACTGCGGGGGACTTTCAGTGTATGTGGCTCAATTTTTTCAAGTAAGTCGGCCGCTTCAAAATCAGCGATAATTTGCTTACGCGCTGCAAAACGTTCTAAGCCTTGATATTTTTCAGGGGCATTGTCGTTAATATGGGCATCTGGCGTTAATACATTGATCATGTCTAGCTGGTGGCGTTGACCCATTTCATAATCATTAAAGTCATGCGCTGGGGTGATTTTCACGCAACCGGTGCCAAAATCTTTATCGACATAATCATCGGCAATAATTGGAATTTCACGATCAGTGAGCGGGAGCTTAATGGCTTTGCCAATTAAAGGCTTATAGCGCTCATCTTCTGGGTGCACAGCCACGGCCGTGTCTCCAAGCATGGTCTCCGGGCGCGTGGTGGCGACGATTAAGTGCCCAGAACCATCAGAAAGTGGGTAACGTAGGTGCCAGAGTGAGCCTTGTTCTTCTTCTGAAATGACTTCAAGGTCAGAAATTGCCGTAAGTAAAGCTGGATCCCAATTGACTAAGCGTTTGCCACGATAGATTAAATTTTCGTTATACAAATCAATAAAGACTTTTTGAACGGCTTCAGAGAGGCCTTCATCCATAGTAAAACGCTCGCGTGACCAGTCTGGAGAAGTGCCCATACGACGCATTTGTTGAGTAATCGTCCCGCCTGATTGCTCTTTCCATTGCCACACTTTATCGATAAAAGCATCACGACCGAGATCATGGCGAGAGGTGTTTTCGGCGGCTAGTTGGCGTTCGACGACCATTTGGGTCGCAATACCGGCATGATCTGTTCCCGGTTGCCAAAGAGTTTGGTCACCTTGCATACGGTGATAGCGGATCAAAGTATCCATGAGGGTATGTTGAAAACCATGACCCATATGTAAAGTGCCAGTGACATTCGGAGGTGGCAGCATGATGGAGTAGGGAGTGCCATTGCCTTGAGGTGAAAAATAGCCTTTTTTCTCCCAAGATTGGTAATGGTTTTTTTCGATACTGTCGGGTTGGTAGGTTTTATCCATGGTCTTTGATCTCTATATTATCTTTAAAGTGATTATCCGTCTTAATTAATTTTAAATTAGGCCGGTTGTTGTTTTTTTTAGTCGGGCTATTGTGATGGTGCACACTAAAGCCGGCTTGCTGATAATGCCGATAGGCTTTACGTGAGGCTTGTAAGCTATTCTTATCCTGACTGACAATTTCAGCAATACGTGGATATTGATTATTTTCATGTTCAAGAGGGGCGAGTTTGATGAGTAAGCCTGCGGGACTTCGTTGCTCACCAAAGCCAATTAAAACTTTGACATCATCATCGACGAGGGGGTGACCGACGATAGCATGAGGAATAAAGCTGGTTTCACTAAAACTCCACAGCAAGTCATCGAGCTGTTCAGCGTCTTGCTCGCTATGGGTATGGATATAAACCGTCGTGTCTTGAGATAGGGCTTTTTCAGCCAAACGACAAGCAAAGTGCAGCTCGGCCTGCTTGTCTGTGGTATTGAGAATATAAAAATCTACGCGCACAATGTCTCTCGGTTCATCGGTAAAAATAAAGTTAGGGCGCCTATGCACCCTAATCCCGTTTATTTCACTATTTTATTCAAATCTAATTTAATCTAAAAATTTTATTTTTTGAAAAGATTAAATTAGCTCAAGGTTGATAAGTAACGCATTAACAAGGGCACTGGGCGCGCTGTCGCCCCTTTCTTCTTATCAAAAACGCCACCGGCACTGCCTGCGATATCGAGGTGTGCCCAAGTATAATTTTTAGTAAAGCGTGATAAAAAGCAGGCGGCGGTAATGGTTCCTGCCGCTTTACCACCAACGTTGGCCATGTCCGCAAATGGGCTGTCGATTTGGGCTTGATACTCTTCATCGAGTGGTAGTTGCCAGGCTTTATCCGCGGCTTCTTTACCGGCCTTAAGCAAAGTTTGGGCAAAATCATCATCATTGCTCATCAGGCCGGTATTATGCTCACCTAAAGCAACGACGCAGGCACCGGTTAAAGTGGCAATATCAATGACTGCTTGTGGCTTGAATTTTTCGATGTAGCTTAGGCCATCACACAGGGCTAAACGGCCTTCAGCATCAGTATTAATCACTTCGATGGTTTGGCCGCTATAAGACGTTAAGATATCGCCGGGTTTTAACGCTTTGCCGTCCGGCATATTTTCCGCTGCGACAACGATGCCGACAATATTTTTCTTGAAATTCATTTCGGCGGCGGCTTTCATAACACCAAAGACGCTAGCTGCGCCACACATGTCATATTTCATGCCTTCCATGCCTTCGCCGGGTTTGATGCTAACGCCGCCTGAGTCAAAGCTAATGCCTTTACCAACAAAGCCAATCGGTGCTTCGTCTTTATCATCTGCACCCTGATAGTGCATGATGATAAATTTAGAAGGTTCTTCACTGCCCTGGCCGACGGCAAGAAAAGAATTAAAGCCAAGCTCATAGCCCTCTTCTTCATCGATGATTTGTGTGGTAATGCGGGTATAGTCTTGAGCGAGGTCTTGCGCTGTTTTGGCAAAATAGCTTGGTGTGCAGACATTACCTGGTGCATTGGCAAGGTCTTTGGTTAAGTGAATACCGGCAAGCAGGGCATTGGCATGATCAAGATCAGCTTCGCTTACTTGGCCGATGAAATTAAACTCAGCAGGCACATGTTGCTCTTTTGGCTTGCTCTTTAAACCATCGACACGGTAATAACTTGCATCGATTGCTTGCATGGCTAAAGAAAGCTTATCGGCAGATGGGTTATTGCTGATTGGTAACTCAAGGGTTGAGAAGGTCACCTGATTTAGAGTTAAATCTTTTAAACGGGCAATGGCTTTTTCATGTAGACTTTTAAATTGTAAATCGGTGAGTTTGTCTTTTTTGCCCGCACCGATAAGCAAAACACGTTCGGCGTTAATGCCGGAGACTTCTGGGATCAATAAGCTTTGACCCGATTTTCCTGAAATATCCCCACGTTCAATTAGACGGCTGATGAGCCCGTCAGTGGCTTGATCAATGGCTGTTGCTGTTTCGCTAAACTCTTTACCTTCAAAGATGGTAACGACCAAACAATCGCTTTTAATTGTATAAGCTTCTGATTGTATCGATGAAAATTTCATTCAAGCTCTCCGCCTTTTGACTGATTTTTTTACAAATTCGTGTACACTGTGCAAACTGTATGAGTTTACTTGAATTGATGACAGTTGTCAGCTAAAGCGAGGGGAATGAATTTGATATTAGCACGTTACCTATGGCGTGAATTGGGCAATGTTGCCTTGGCGACGACGATTGTGTTGCTATTAATTCTGGTCAGTATCATGCTTGTGCGCTATTTGCATATTGCTGATAGTTTTATGATTGCAATAAAAATTTCTGCATTACGTTTGCCTTATTACTTAGGAATGTTGATGCCGGTGGGTTTTTTCTTCGCGATTTTATTGGCTTTAGGCCGTTTTTTTGGCCGAAAGTGAAATGGTGATCTTGTTTAGCAGCGGCATGAGTTGGTGGCGCCTTGTTAAATTAATGTTGTTGCCTATGGCTGTCGTCATGATAATCGTCGCTCTTATCACAACTTTTGTTTCCCCTGCCTTAGAGCGAGTACAAGCGGATATTATGCAGCAATATCGCCAACAAGCGGCGAGCGCCATTGTTCAGCCGGGTTTGATTCGTTTTGACCATGGCCAAAAAGTGGTTTATCTCAAGGATGTTGAAGAAGGTGGCCAGGAAATAGGCCAGGTAGAAGCTATTTTGCGTAGTGGTGATAGCGAGAGCGTTTATGTGGCTCCTCGAGCGACACAGTATTATAATGCCGCAGGGGATCGCTATATCCGCTTATTTTCAGGCAAGCGTTATGATTTAAAAAATGGGGTGGTTTCGGCCTCTGTCAAATTTAAAGAGTATACCGTGTTAGTGCAAAAGCGTGGCATCGTCGGTACGGATCGTGATGTCAGCACCTTATCCATGCGAAAATTACTCGTCAATGGTTCTCCTGAAGCTTTGGCTGAATTTGAGTGGCGTATTGCCATCCCGCTTGCGGTGATTGTGTTGGGGTTACTCGCCATCCCATTAAGCAACGTTGCTCCGCGTCAAGGGCGTTATGGTCGGTTATTTCCGGCAGTACTCGTTTTTGCTGTTTATTTTAATATTCTGGCGGTGATTCGTAATGAGATTGAAAGTGGCAGTTTATCGATGTGGATTGGCTTGTTTTCTGCACCCATAATATTTAGCGTGATTGGCTTATTGTTTATTCATTATCGCAATCAAGGTGGACGCTGGAGGGTTAAAATATGATCTTGCGTCGTTATCTTGCCAAGCAATGTTTACTCATGACCCTGTTAATTTTATTTACCCTCGTTGCCTTAGATTTCTTTTTTGGCCTGATTGGTAACCTCGATGGGAGTTCGTTTTTACAGGCTTTGGCGTATATGCTTTGGCGCTTACCTGAGGATATGAATCAGTTGATCCCGATTAGTGGCTTGCTAGGGACGTTACTCGCTTTAGGCCAACTTTCGCGCAATAGTGAGTTGGTTGTCATGCGTGTTGCAGGGTTTTCGATGTTAAAAATCGCGCGAGCAGTGGCTATGGCAGGCGTTGTTTTGGCGGTGATTTTGATGTTGAATATCGCCTTGATTACGCCTTGGGCTAATCAGCATTCACGTTTGTTAAAACACACGCCTAACAGTAAAGAAGCGACCTTGACTGAAGTTTGGCTAAAATCTGATGAAGGTTTGGTGAATATCCAGGCTTTTTGGCCCAATGGCATACTCACTGGAGTGAGCCGTTATGACTTTAAAGAGGGAAAGTTAGATCGCATTCAAGTGGCCAAAGAAGTGCGCTATCAAAATGATCAATGGCACGCTAGCGATATTAAAACGACAACGGTTGCTGATAAGAAAATAAGTTATAACACGACGAGAACAGAGCTTTGGAATAGCCTGATGGCGCCTAGCTTATTGACCTTGGTTGCAACACCGGCCGATGAGTTGGACGTGGTCGGGCTTTGGCGCAATGTCATTTACCGGCTTCAGAACAGTTTGAATAGTAATAAATATCAATTTGTCTTATGGCAAGGTATTTTTACGCCGATTTCAGCGATTTTGATGATGCTTTTAGCCGTGCCTTTTGTCTTTGGTTCCGGGCGCAATACGAGCTTGGGTTTTAAGATGATGTTAGGGGTTTTGGTTGGTTTTGCATTTTTTATTATTAATCAGTTTGTTGGCTCTTTAAACAGCTTAATTCAACTCTCCCCATTGCTTGCAGCCTCATTCCCCAGTATCCTGTGCCTTTTATTGTTTGTCTATGGGGTCCAGAGGTTACGTTGACCATGCATATTGATGCCTTTGATTT
The DNA here is from genome assembly GCF_001720395.1 of Piscirickettsia litoralis. NCBI lineage: Bacteria > Pseudomonadati > Pseudomonadota > Gammaproteobacteria > Thiotrichales > Piscirickettsiaceae > Piscirickettsia > Piscirickettsia litoralis. The sequence goes on along the minus strand of NZ_MDTU01000001.1, from coordinate 416,002 downwards.
TGAGTTGCCAGAGCAGCTTATTGCACAGTATCCACAAGAGAAGCGTCGTTCTAGCCGTTTACTGCATTTAGACCATCAAGGGCAGTGTCAACATCGCTGTTTTAGTGATGTCGTTGATTTGTTAAACCCAGGTGATTTACTGGTATTAAATAACACTCAGGTTATAGCTGCGCGCTTGTATGGTAAGAAGCCGACAGGTGGCAAGATAGAGATTTTGGTTGAGCGATTAATTTCTGAGACCGAAGTGCTGGCTCATGTAAAGTCTAGTAAAGCGCCGAAAGAAGGGACGTCAATTTTACTGGATGAAGAGGGAGCTGAGGTTATTGTATTAGGTCGCCAAGAGAGCTTGTTTCATTTAAAATTTAGTCAGCCTGTGTTGCCTTTACTCGATCGTATTGGTCATATGCCATTGCCGCCGTATATGGTTCGCCTAGATGAAGATGCCGATCGCAGGCGTTATCAAACGGTATATGCGAAGCACCCTGGCGCTGTTGCGGCACCAACGGCAGGCTTGCACTTTGATGATGAGCTGCTTGCAGAGCTCAAAGAAAAAGGTATTGATGTTGCCTTTGTTACTTTGCATGTAGGGGCGGGGACGTTTCAGCCGGTGCGTGTAGAGAATATTCATGACCATGTGATGCATGCGGAATGGTTACAAGTGAGTGATGAAGTCGTCGCCAAAGTCAACAAAACCAAACAATCCGGTGGCCGGGTGATTGCCGTAGGCTCTACTTCTTTGCGCAGCTTAGAGACTGCTGCAGAGTCTGGTGAGTTGAAAGCCTTTGAAGGTGAAAGCCGTCTATTTGTCACGCCGGGTTTTAAATTTAATGTGGCTGATGTCATGATTACTAACTTTCACTTGCCTAAATCGACACTGATGATGTTGGTGAGTGCCTTTGCCGGTTACGATGAAGTTATGACGGCCTATCACATTGCTATTGAAGAAAAATATCGCTTTTTTAGTTATGGCGATGCGATGTTTATTGAAAAAAAAGTAACAAGTTAATTTATTAATAATAAAATTTAATATTTAAATATAGAGAGTAAGGGACTTGTATGAGTCATATGTCATTTGAGTTATTACGCAAGGACGGCAAGGCACGCCGCGGGCGCTTAAGCTTTCCACGTGGTGTTGTTGAAACACCCGCCTTTATGCCGGTGGGGACCTATGGAACAGTCAAAGGTTTAACGCCTGAAGAAGTTTCAGCAACGGGTGCGCATATTGTGCTGGGGAATACCTTTCATCTTATGCTGCGCCCAGGAACGGATATTATTGAGCAGCATGGTGACTTGCATGATTTTATGCAATGGCAGGGCCCAATTTTAACAGACTCGGGGGGCTTTCAGGTCTTTAGCTTAGGCGCGCTGCGTAAGCTCGATGAGAAAGGTGTGACTTTTCGTTCGCCCGTCAATGGCAGTAAGGTTTTCATGGGGCCAGAAGAATCTATGGAGGTGCAGCGCAAATTAGGTTCAGATATCGTGATGATTTTCGATGAATGCACACCCTATCCAGCCAGCTATGAAACGGCGCGTGAGTCTATGGAGCTCTCCTTGCGTTGGGCGCGCCGCAGTAAAGATGCGCATGGCGATAATCCAGCGGCTTTATTCGGAATTATTCAAGGCGGTATGTATCCTGACTTACGTAAACGTTCGACTGAAGGTTTATTGGAAATCGGCTTTGATGGTTATGCCATTGGTGGTTTATCTGTTGGTGAGCCTAAAGGCGAAATGTTCAGTACGCTCGAGGCGACAACGCCGTTAATGCTAGAAGATAAACCACGTTATTTAATGGGAGTGGGTACACCGGATGACCTTGTCGAAGGGGTGCGTCGAGGTGTGGATATGTTTGATTGTGTGATGCCGACCCGTAATGCGCGCAATGGCCACCTATTTACATCAACAGGCGTGATTCGTTTGCGTAATAGCGCAAATAAAACGGATACGCGTCCGGTGGATGAAGATTGTGCCTGCTCAACCTGCCGAAATTATTCTCGGGCTTACTTGCATCACTTGGATAAATGCAATGAAATGCTTGGCGCGCGCTTAAACACAGTTCATAATTTACATTACTATCAGAAGGTTATGAGTGGTTTGCGCACGGCGATTGATGCAGGTAAGCTAGATGAGTTTGTTTGTCAGTATTATGCTAAGCAGAATAAAGAAGTTCCAGAATTAACT
>NZ_MDTU01000001.1:403164-413504 GCF_001720395.1 Piscirickettsia litoralis | reverse complement strand
TGCTAAGCAGAATAAAGAAGTTCCAGAATTAACTTAATAAGGGGAAATCCATGCAAAAATTATTTGCAATCTTAGGGTTATTGGCAGTGAGCAGTGCAAGCTTTGCAGCAGACGCACCAACATCAGGTGGTGGCTTTTTACAAAGCGGTGGTGGATCGCTTGCCTTTTTAGCGGTATTTATCTTAATCTTTTATTTCTTACTCATTCGTCCACAGAGTAAACGTGCAAAAGAGCACCGCAAATTGCTGTCTGAGTTAACGAAGGGTGATGAAGTTGCAACCAGCGGTGGTGTGTTAGGTAAAGTCTCTAAGGTAGAAGAAAGCATTGTAACGATCGAAATCGCTAATGGCATTGAGATCAAAGTACAAAAAAGCGCTGTTTCTGCTGTATTGCCGAAAGGAACAATCAAGTAAGAGATAAAGGCCTATTATGGTAAAACGAGATTCTTGGTGGAAGGTACTCCTTCTGCTGTTTGCAATTGTTGTCGGTACGATTTATGCGATACCGAACTTATTTGGTGACGATCCTGCGGTTCAGGTCATTGGCCGTCGTGGCTTTGAGGTGACGAAAACACAAGTGAATTTGGTTAAAGCTGCTTTAGCCAGCGATCAAATTAGCTATCGTGATTTGTCATTGAATAAAGGGAGTTTGTTGCTGCGCTTTCATACGCAAGGCAGTCAGCTCAAAGCGAAAGATGTCATAGAAAATGTCTTGAGCTCTTCTCAGTATGTTACCGCGCTGGATTTAGTGCCGGCCACACCGATGTGGCTTTCTAATCTAGGGGCTGCGCCGATGAAGTTGGGGCTGGACTTGCGTGGTGGAATCCATTTTGTTCTGCAAGTGGACATGCAAACGGTGTTGCGCAATCAGGCTGAAAGCTTCTTACAAGAAATTAAGATGAAGTTAGCCAGCCAGCATATACCTTATAGTGCGATGCGCCTTGCTCCTGAAAAAGCCAGTGTTGAAGCCCCTGAGTTGATTATCCAAGCGAATGATACCGATGCTGTGAAGAGTATGGTCAGTAAAGAACTCGGCTCTCAGCTGGTGCTCTTGCCAAAATCTGATGCGAAGACACTGTATTACCGCTTAAGTGATGATACGGTTGCCCAAGCGAAAAAATCAGCCTTATCTCAAACAGAAACGGTGATGCGTAATCGTGTTAATGAGTTGGGTGTGGCTGAGGCTTCTGTGGCTTCACAAGGTAAAAACCGTGTTGTTGTAGAATTGCCAGGAGTACAAGATGCGGCTCAAGCCAAAGAGTTGATTGGTGGTACAGCAACACTGAAGTTTATGTTAGCGGACCAGACTCACTCTGTAGAAGCGGCTGTGAAGGGCCAAAACATTCCTGGTTCGACGGTGTACTGGACGGATAAAGAACGACCTGTTTTACTCAAAAACCAAGTGATCTTAACTGGTAAAGCGGTGGTTGGCGCAACCGTTGGTTTTGACCAAGATAACCGCCCAGCGGTCAATGTGCGTCTGACTGGAAATGAAGTGAGTAACTTCTCGAAAGTCACTCGTGAGAACATTGGCAAAGGCATGGCGGTTGTTTTAGTACAAACAACACTGAGCTCGAAAAAGGTGGATGGTAAAGACGTTTTTCATCGCAAAGTTTCACAAAGCGTCATTAGCGTTGCAACGATTCAGCAAGCGCTGGGTAATAGCTTCCAGATTACCGGGATTGGTGATGTGAAAGATGCCCAAAGTTTAGCGATCCAGATTCGTGCAGGAGCATTGCCGGCACCGGTGCAAATCGTTGAAGATCAGGTCATTGGTCCGACGTTGGGAGCACAAAACATTCATATTGGTTTAGTGTCGCTTGCTGCGGCGATGATTGTAACCTTGCTCTTTATGTTGGTCTATTATCGTGCTTTTGGTATTTATGCCAATATTGCGTTGATTTTAAATATGATCTTCTTATTTGCGATCATGTCGGTGATGGGGGCGACGATGAGCTTGCCTGGAATTGCCGCAGCCGTGCTGCATATTGGTATGGCGGTCGATGCCAATGTATTGATCTTTGAGCGAATACGTGAGGAGCTGCGCGCGGGGACGAGTCCGCATAAAGCGATTAACGAAGGTTTTGGCCGAGCGCTAGCAACGATTATCGACTCTAACTTAACAACCTTAATTGTGGCGGTTGTCCTGTTTGCTATTGGTACAGGTTCAGTCAAAGGGTTTGCTGTGGTATTAATCATTGGTATTGTCACGTCGCTCTTTACAGCGGTGACAATGACACGGGGGTATGATTAATCTTGTTTACGGCAATCGACCAATTAAGAAACTTTCCATAGGTATTTAACGGGGTTAAGTATGGAGTTTTTTTAAAAAATCAAACAAATATTGATTTTCTTGGTTTACGCCGTTGGGCGGGAATTTTCTCGTTAGTGATTTGCTTGGGAAGTATTGCCATTATGGCGGTGAAGGGCCTTAATTGGGGACTGGACTTTACTGGTGGCTATTCTGTGCAGGTTAGCTATGCAAAAGCCCCAGACCTTACTCAAGTTCGTCATGCGCTAGAAGCGGCTCATTTTCGTGAAGCACGAGTGACGACCTATGGAAGTACACGCGATTTGCAGATCCGCTTTGCTCCACAAGAAGGTCAAACGGCAGGCTTAAGTGAAACTCAGCAAGGCGAGTTAAAAGTAAAACTGAAAACAACACTGACCTTAGATCAGCCGGTTGAGATTAAGTCCCTCAACTATATCGGTTCTGAGGTGGGTAGTGAGATGGTTCAGCAAGGTATTTTAGCCATCATTGTGTCTGTTCTTGCAATTATGGTGTATGTTGCTTTGCGTTTTGACTATCGTTTTGCGATCAGTGCCGCGGTGGCATTAGCGCATGATCCGCTGTTAATCTTAGGTATTTTCTCACTGTTCCATATTGAGTTTACCTTGATTTCTTTAGCTGCTTTGCTGGCTGTGATCGGTTTCTCATTGAATGATACTGTCGTGATTTATGACCGAATTCGTGAGAACTTTCGTAAGATGCGTAAAGGTACACCGGTTGAAGTGGTTAATCGTTCGATTAATGATACTTTGTCACGGACATTAATGACCTCCGGCTTAACCTTGGTGGTTGTGGTGATTCTATATGTCTTCGGTGGGCCGGCTTTGCAGCCATTTGCTCTGGTTTTAATAATTGGTATTTTGATTGGAACTTATTCATCAATTTATATTGCGGGCGCTTTGTCTATTAAGCTAGGTATTAATCGATTGTCAATGATGCCTACTAAAAAAGAAGAAGATAGCCGACCTTAAATAAGGTGGCTAAATGAAGCTATGCAGAGTAAATAACCATGGACGAATGTCCATGGTTTTTAGTCGTAACTTTATGAAAGGGATGTAATAACTGCGGTATTTTTATATTTTTAAGTGGCAATGAAAATATACGGTGCCACTTTTTTAATATTGGCTTTGTCTTATTAGCGTGAAAAATAGTTATATGTGGCAAAGATTCTTGTAGATGGCTGGATTTTGGAAATTGCTGGCTAGTGGGTTTGTCTTTGTTATAATCAGGAGTGTTTTGTGCAAAACAAAAAATATGCGTATTTTGTAGGTGTTGTTGGCGCCTTAGCAGGGTTATTATTCGGAATCGACCTTGGTGTTGTGGCGGGTATCCAAGATTCTTTGCAAGCATCATGGAATCTTAGTATTCATCAGATCGAATTTGCAATTAGTGCGATCCTTTTTGGTGCAGTTGTGGGCTCGATTATTAGCAGCTATTTAACACGTGTCTTTGGGCGGAAAATTATTTTGCTCACTAGCGCTTTTATCTTCACTGTGGGCTCAATCATTTCAGCGATATCAGTAGACTATGAAATGTTAGTGCATACCCGAATTTTTTTAGGTTTAGCACTTGGGATGGCAACATTTACGGCTCCACTTTATTTATCAGAAATTTCGCCTAAAGAGATTAGAGGACGTTTAATTGCGCTTTATCAGTTGATGATTACCATCGGTATTGTTGTTGCTTATATCAGTGATTTGTATATTATGCACCTTCAGAATAATCAAGTTGTTAGCTCGGCAGAGGCGTGGCGTTGGATGTTAGGAGTTGTTGCTTTTCCATCGGCGATCATGTTTCTCAGTATTCTTTATTTACCGCGTAGCCCGCGTTGGCTTATGCTCAAAGGCAGAACAGAGCAAGCGAAAGCGACATTGAGCACGTTGGCAAGTCATAACGATATTAATCGCGAATTTAATGCAATCAGCCAAAACTTAACTCAAAAAATGTAATTTGAAGTCATTATTAAAAAATAAGAAATTTATCAGTGTTATTTCCTTGGGTATTGCTTTACAGCTGATACAGCAATTTTCAGGAATGAATGCCGTTTTATATTATGCTCCGGCGATGTTTAAGTCTGCTGGCTTTTCAAGCTTAAATTCAATGAATATCACTGTGCTGATTGGCGTAGTCAATGTAATTAGCACTTTTTTTGCTTTAGGTTTTGTTGAAAAGATAGGTCGTCGTAAACTTCTTTACATCAGCGCATGTATGATTTTAGCCTCAACGATCACCTTAGCATTAATATTTAACCCACATGCTTCGACGGCAATTGCAACACTATCTATCATTTGTATTATGGTGTTTATCTGTGGTTTCGCGATTGGTTATGGGCCTGTTGTCTGGATTTTATGTTCAGAGATTTATCCGTTGCGCGGTCGAGAATTTGGCATTATGTGTTCAACAGCGGCAAATTGGTTAGGTAATAGCTTAATTGCTTCGTATTCACTCTCTTTAATGACGTCAATTGGAACGAGTCATTTCTTTTTATTGCTGGCAATCTTTGCGGTGATTAGCCTGATTGTATTTATAATATTTGTGCCTGAAACTAAAAATATTAGTTTAGAGACGATAGAAGCTAATCTTTGGAAAGGTAAACGGCTGCGTCAGCTAGGTCAGGCAGCATAGCCATACGAAATATGAAGCATCAAATAGGCTTTAAATTAGTATGGTTTTTATTTATTGTCAATGTGGTGTTTTTGATTTTTATAAATTAGTTGAGTGTTATTAAAGAGGCTGGGAAGGAGATAAAAATTACAATGAAAAAGTTGATTGTGTTAATTAGCTTATTGTTTTGTAGCATGATTGGGTTTGCAGCGCCTGAGAAAAAGCTGATTTTATACTGGGAGCAGTTTAATCCGATTTCTAAGCAGGTGATTTCTTATCAGGACTGGGCTGCTTTTTTGAAAGAAATATACCGTTAAAAAAGGCACACATGTTTTTGTGCTTTATAACAAAGTAACGCCAGCAGATAAGCAAATGTTGAAAAATTTTATTGATCGCATGGGAAAAATAAATGTGATTAATTTGAACCGGGACCAGCAATTGGCTTATTGGATTAATTTGTATAATGCTGAAATTATTTATGTAATTTTGGAAAATTATCCTGTAAAAAGCATTATGAAAATATCATCAAACTGGTTTTCACATGGGCCTTGGGATCAAAAAATGATTCGGGTAGATAATCGCAGCATTAGCTTAAATGATATAGAGCACGGTATTATCCGGCCGATTTGGAATGACCCGAGAACACATGCTGCGTTAAATTGTGGTTCTTGGAGCTGCCCTAATTTGCAACAGATACCGTATCAGGGGAAAATTGTTTATCAACAATTAAATAAAGCGACTTATGAGTTTATTAATAGTCCAAGAGCGGTTACTGTCAAAGGCGACCAGTTAGAGCTGTCACAGATTTTTGATTGGTATAATGTTGACTTTAACAATGATGAGGGTGTTAAACGATTTATTCTATTGTTTGCAGATAAAAAACTGAAACAAGAAGTAAAAGCAACGACAGTAGTGAAATATCAAGGCTATGATTGGTTGTTAAATCAAGAATCATAGCTATAGTATTTAAACTGGTATTGAGATAATAGTAGGAATAAAAGCCAGCTTTTGTTACTAAAACATTAACATCTGGCTCTTTTGTTATATTTTATATTGAGTTAAAAATAGACTGATTGCCTGCTGTATTGTTTCTTCTTGTTCAGCGCTACTCGGTTTTTTAGAAAACCCTAGCATGACGGGCCAATAGAGGTGCTCTTTGGTCAGGCCGATAAATTGGCTGGTGGCAATTTCAATATGATCGATTTTAAGCCGTTTTTTCTTAACTTGTATTTTGAAATAGTCCATCAATGCTGAGGAGAAAGGCGCTCGATTTTTCGAGAGTAAAGAGTGGGCAAGGCTTGGGAAATTCTCAGATTCAGCGATTAAAATTCTCAAAAAAGCGCAAGGTATCGGGCAAGTATAAAAAAACGGTAAAAAACTTGACAATAATCGCTAAGATCCTGTTCCAAATTAGTATAGCTCCATTTAAAACTCTCAATAGAGTAGTTATCTGCAATATCGTGCCAGTGATTACCGAGAACCTCTTGGAATAAAATACTTTTATCTGCATAGTGATGGTAGGTTGTTTTTTTAGACACGTTTGCCGCTTTACTGATTTGATCCATGCTGGTGTGGCTAAAGCCTTGCTCTAAAAAAATGTGATTTTGCTGCGGCCAAGATGGCCTCACGCTTTAATTCTGAACGCGTCTTAGTCATAAAGTGATACACCCTTAAATCTATAAACTACACAGTGTAGTTTACTTTTTAATTTTTGTCTGTTAGTATTGTAAGCGAATTCATTATGAGTCCATAGGGCTTATTCCTTCTTGTGTACACGTATCGTCTATTTCTAATTAAGTTACAGTGAGGTGAGGTGAGGTGAAGAGAAGATTATGTCGTTAAATTTAATAAAATCAGAAAACTATATCAATGGTCATTGGTTGCGCGCAGACAATGGGCAAACATTTCAGGTCATGAATCCTTTTGATAACAGTTTGATCGCAGAGGTCCCTGCATGCGGTGCTGCTGAGGCAGAAAGAGCCGTCAGCGCGGCTCATGGGGCATTAAAGCCTTGGCAATGCTTAACAGCTAAAGAGCGAGCGAATTACTTATTGAAATGGGCAGAATTGATTGATGAGAACAAAGAACAGCTTGCTGAGTTAATGACAAAAGAGCAAGGCAAGCCATTGGCAGAGGCGCGAGGAGAGATTGATTTTGCGAATAGCTTTGTGCGTTGGTACGCTGAAGAAGCAAAACGTGCTTATGGTGATGTTATTCCTGCTAACCAGCCAAACCAGCATATTTTAGTTACAAAGCAGGCGGTTGGCGTGGTTGCTATGATTACCCCCTGGAACTTTCCTGCAGCAATGATCACTCGTAAAGTAGCACCGGCTTTAGCCGCAGGTTGCACAACGGTGATTAAACCCGCAGAAGATACGCCTTTGACGGCTTTAGCCTTGATGGCACTTGCGGAGCAGGCTGGGCTACCTGCAGGAGTGATGAATGTAGTGACTGGTAATCCGGCTCAAATAGGTCGTGTATTCACTGAAGATCATCGCGTGCGTAAAGTTTCCTTTACAGGGTCTACTTCGGTAGGCAAGCAATTAATGCAACAATCTGCCACTACCGTTAAAAAAGTTTCTTTAGAACTCGGTGGGCATGCGCCTTTTATTATTTTCTCCGATGCTGATTTGGAAAAAAGCGTTGATGGAGCGATTGCCTCTAAGTTTCGTAATACTGGGCAAACCTGTGTTTGCGCGAATCGAATTTATGTGCATGATGACATTTATGAGCAATTTATCGAACTATTTAAGAAAAAAGTAGCAGCATTAAAGGTGGGCAATGGTTTAGAAAAAGGCGTAGTGCAAGGGCCTTTGATCAATAAAGCGGCTATTGAAAAAGTTGAGCGTCATGTTCAAGATGCCTTAAAACGTGGGGCGCGGCTGATTTTTGGAGGACAGCGTGTTGCTGATGATAAATTATTATTTGAGCCAACGATTTTAGCTGATGTTGATCATTCGATGCTAGTCAGTTATGAAGAGACCTTTGGCCCTGTTGCTCCGGTGATACGCTTTCGCTCAGAAGAGGAAGTGATCGATGCAGCAAATGACACACCTTACGGTTTGGCGGGTTATTTTTATAGCCGTGATATTGGACGGGTATGGCGAGTGGCCAACGCTTTGGAGTATGGGGTTGTGACTGTGAATGGTGGAAATTTTGCAACTGAAGTTGCTCCTTTTGGGGGAATTAAGGAGTCTGGCATCGGCCGAGAAGGCTCTTATTATGGTCTCGATGAGTTTTTGGAAACAAAATATATCTGCATGTTTGAATAAATTTAGTATAACTACATGTAATTATTGGAGAAAATTTTATTTTCTCCCTCTTTCACTTCCAACATTATGCTTTCTCGCTTGGCTTTAGCTATGTTGCGCTGCTTATTTGTAATCTTTTAAAGTTTACTGTATTACTAGATGTTTTATCGAGTGAAGGAATTTGAATTTTGGAGACAACGAGAGCGCACGGAGATGTTGCTGGCACAGGCTTTTTTGCAAGACTTTTTGATTTAAAACAACGCCAAGTCAACACGATTGCGATGATTACTTTCTGGAGTCAGTTTGCAGTTTATACCCTAAATACGATTTTAGTTCTCTATTTAACACGACCACTTTGGCAAGACGGCTTAGGTTTATCTGAAGCTCAAGCTTACGCCTTTATGGGGGTGAGTCAGGCAATGGGCTATTTGATGCCGATGATGGGCGGTTTTATGGCTGATAACATCGTAGGGGTGCGACGGTCGATTCTGATTGGAAGCTTACTCTTAGCGCTTGCTTATGGTTTGGTCATGGTTAGTGGGCTTTTCGTCGCTCAAGCAGGGGCGGCTTTATTTATTGCCGCTTATGCCTTGATTCCCTCAATGAACTCGTTATTGATGGGGACAGCTTCAGCATTAGTTTCACGGATTCACAGCGATGATGAAGCGCGTGCGAAAGGAGGCATGACCTTATACTACATGTCAATTAATATCGGTGCGTTGTTGGCAACAATTATTGCGCCTCAGCTACTTGATAGCAAATACGGCCCATTATCGATTTTTGCGGTGGTGTTTATTGGTAAGTCACTGTCTGCTTTGAATTTTGCTTGGCGTTACCGCTTATATAACAATGTGATCGAGGCTCTAGATAAGAATAAAATACAGCTTAAACAAACAGTAAAGTTGATTGGCTATTTAGTCGTTATTTATGTTTTTACGTTGTTTGCTTATTTTAATCCAAACATCTCCAGCTATATTATCGGTGCAGGTTGTACTGGCGGAATCGCTTGGTTTTTGTGGGAAACAATGCGTCTATCTGGAGAAACCCGTATTAACCTGTGATGATTATTATCATGGGCTTGTTATTACCTAAGTTTTATGAGCGTTTCCCTAGGTTTAATATCCCTTATCAGTTTGCCGTCGGTGTTGCGCTGGCCGGAATTGGCTTATTAGCGATGTGGTATGGTTGTGCACACGCGCATCAGGGGATAGTCAGTGGTAATTATATTGTATTAACTTACTTTTTAATTACGATTTCAGAGCTTTTTGTCAGTGCTGTTGGTTTGAGCATGATCGGTTTGTACTGTGATATGCGTATGATCGCCTTTGCGATGGGGGCTTGGTACTTGGCGTGTGCAATGTCTAATGTGATTTCTGGGCAGCTCGCACAACTTGTTGCTCTCCCGGCTGGCAAAGTCACGGCCTTAGAAGGTATTGGTTTATATACTAAATATTATCTAATCATGGGTGGAGTGACGCTAGTCATTGGAATGGTAATGTTTTTTATTGCAATTTTAGTCAAGAAATACATGGACAGTAAGCAGATCAAGGTTGCTTAGCTTAATTAGGATAAACTTTTAGTTAATACTCGCTTGCAGCAGCTGAGGCTTCTTAATGTATAACCTTGTTAGCTGCTGCGAAGCTGAGCTTTTCACTGATTTTGACTTGCCTTGATTTTCAAGCTTTCATCAATTTTTTGACGTGCTTGATCATTCAATAAGTGATAACCCATTACATATTTAGTATGCAAGATGAGGGCTTCGTTATTGAATACTTTGTCGAGGAAGCTGAGTACTTTGTTCATAAAATGTCTCCTACCATTTTTAGGGTTTAACTGTCTGACTTTGGATCAGGCGAGGGCATCATAAATCAAATTTGTGCGAAGCACAACCCCTGATATGAAGATAGTTTAAATTTTTTTTGATTAAGAAAAAAGTAAAGGAATATTACAGTTTGATTAATTCTGTATTAATCCTTCCTTAGCCGTCTACATTTTCTCTAGGTAGTCGTTGGCGCAGATAATATAATCACCCTGAGATGTCTTGAAAAACCCTCAGACATCCTACAGTTATAATATACAGTCATGTATCCATCTGATTGCTTAGTTAAACAGCCTTGCCAAACTCGAGTTTATTGATGAATAAACCAGTCATCACATCATGTATCTTTTCGCACTTTGAAAAAACTGTCTTGCATG
>NZ_MDTU01000001.1:376642-401871 GCF_001720395.1 Piscirickettsia litoralis | reverse complement strand
AAGCGTTTGATTCGTGTTCTCTAGCTTGATAAGTTAATATTTTTGACTGAGCAAGAAATTATGGGACTAGCATGAATCAACACCGAGATCATCGATCATCTGGGAGCCATGGAGTTCATTTGATGTTCACTTATTGATCACTATAAGCATAGAAATTTATCGAGTGCCTTAGAGGCACTCATCAGCTTGATTAAAGAGCAATATTGAGAGATGGCTTAGTTTTGAATAAGGGTGATATTGAGGCTTTGAAAGTCAATGTCTTGTTCTTTACAGTGATCTTGTGCCATTTTGTAAGTGCTCATTGCATCAACTGATTTTTTTGGTTGTAGGTTTTCATCAACGTAAATGATATTGCCGACTAAAGTCCCATAATACAGCCAAATGTCTTTATCATCACAATATTGAACTGCGCGATGTAGAACACCCGCTGGAGAATAGGTAAATCCGCCAGCGTCAATATGCTGAGTCGGATGGTTTTCTTCATAAATGTCAAGGGAGCCACGTAACAATACTCCATAGGAGGCACCTGTGTGGTAGTGCAGTGATCCCTCTAGATCATATTGTGCTAGAGAATAAAAAGTGAGTGAATTGTTTGCTAAATCGATTAAGGCGGGTTTGATATAAAGCCCTTTTCTTGCGGTTAACCAGCTCGAATCTAGGTGAATATGGTTAATATCAATTTGCAATGTATTGGAATTTAATCCACTGGTTTGGAACATAACTTTTCCTTATATCGTTAGTCGTATTGTGCTTGTAAAAAATGATTAACGCACGGCAAACATCGCTCCAGTAATATCCATATTGATAAAGCGCTGGTTATTGCCACATCTTAGATCATATTGTTCTTAAGAAAAAAGTAAAGAAACATTACAGTTTGATTAGGTCTGTATTAATCTTTCCTTAGCCGTCTACATTTTTTCTAGGTAACCGTTTGCGCATACTAAATCGACTTCTCTCGCCATCACCAAAGAGTTATTATGCCATTATACCTTAAGCTTAGGCTTAGCTAGGTTGTTGGTGAGTTCTTTAAGCTATTTTTTGCGATTAGGTTTTAGAGGGTTAAAAGGCCTAACTTCGACAGTAATATATTGATTTGTTTGTGCTGTAATGTTACTGAGTTTATTAATAATATCGTGATCAATTAGGGTTCCTGCAGGTAATAAAAAGCCACCTGTGGGTGATTCTAGGTCTTTGGCAATAATCATCCCAACTTCAAGCTCATCGGCTTTAAGTTGTTGATTGTCTTGGCCTAGCTTTTCAAGTGTCAACGTATGGCTTTTTAAAGAGCAAAACAGCTCACGATCATAGAGCTGATCGAGATTTTTATCAATATAAGCCAACGCATCTTCAGTGGTCATTTTTTCAGCGGTAATGAGTCCATGTTTAAGTAAAAAATAGTCACTACAGATTCTGATAATACGTGAAGGTAAGGGAATGTGCTCAGCTTTTAATCGGTCTGGGTAGCCTGAACCATTATAGTTTTCATAAATATGACGAATGATTTTTGAAACAGGTTGTAAGGCTTCGATAGAGGCTAAACAGGACTCGGCACGCTCTGAGTGTTTTTCATAGTGCTTTTGATCTTCTTTTGCCAGATTTAAATAAGGCGTCTTGACAAGTTTTTCAGCTAAACTGATTTTACCAATGCCCATTAATAGGCAAGCAAAGTAGGTTTGCTCTATTTGCTCCTCATCTAACTTAAAGTTTAATGCAATGCTTTTAGCAAAGTGAGCTACGTTCGCAGAAAAACCTTTATAGTCTTTTTCAGAAAGCTCAATGACGCTCGACATGAGTGGTAAAATGCTTTGTAACTTAAATTGATTTTTTAAGAGCACTTTCTAAAGTTCGATAATTTTTAGCGAGGGACTCGTGCGCTTTTTGACTTCAATTGTTCTTTTTCAACCTTTTTTCTAAGTTATTATTTAACTCAGTAAGTTCATTATTTTTTCTTTAATTATTTTATTTAATCGTATTTTTTCTTTTTGCAAAGCTTACCTTTTCTAGAGAGTCATTAATGATGGTTATTAGGTCATCGTGCTCCCAAGGTTTATGTAAATAATTATGAATTTTTCCTTGATTGACTGCTTTGGTGACAGAATCTATGTCAGCATAGCCCGTGAGTAAAATACGTATAGTGTTTGGTTGGATTTTTTGTGATTGATAAAGAAACTCTGCTCCATCCATTTCGGGCATCCGCATATCAGAGATAATTAAGTCTACCGGTTGGCTTCTTATGTGAGCGATCGCCTGTGTGCCTGAAGTAAATGCATTGACCTTCGCATCAACTTTATGCAATGAACGCTTTAATGAGTTTAATATTGATTCCTCATCATCGAGCAATAAAATGGCAGGCCTGTCATTAGTCATGGCTAGCACCTTGGTAAAATTTATTAAGTAATTTTTTTGTAATATTGATCAAATCTTCTGCTGAAAATGGTTTTTCTAAGATTTCTGATTGAAAGTGTTGTGAATCACTAAAGTTAATCTTTTCTTGAATTTCTCGTAAGGGGATACCTGTAATGATGATAATACCCAAGCCTTGCGATGTAGAAAGCTCCTGAACACCCTTGAGTATTTGAAAACCATTAATTCCTGGCATATTAATATCTAGTGTGATGATATGCGGCTTAAAACGCTCTAGCCAAACTCCCGCTTCAAAGGCATTATTACTGGTTTTAACATCAATCTTTTCTCTTTTGAGTGTTCTTGCGATTGTGAGTGCCATAAGCTCTTCATCATCGATAATAAGGGCTCTAGGTTGGGAATTGGCTATATTACCCTTCGTTAGCTGTGCAGATTCACTGTTATCTGGGTCTGCTTGTTGCACTTGATTAAAAGGGATGTTATTGACTTTCAGAAAATCTATCATCTCATTGCGTAATATGCGATGATCCCCTCGGCCCGGCAATTTAAATGCATTGAGCTTGCCCTGATCAATCCAGCGTATTATTGTCTTTACCGTGACGCCACAAAGCTTAGCAGCATCACCTGTTGTCAATATTTCTTTTGATATCAAAAGGTTACTCCTGGAAAAACCATTGTTATAAACAAAAATATCATTAAAAATATTACTTATGCTCGTTAGTGAGTTAGATGTCATGATATTCTCGTTGTTCAAGAAAATATTATATTTTTTTAATATATTGATTTTAGGTGTTTTAGATGAGTTCTGAAGTTTTGGAAAAATTAGAATTTTTAGAATTAAGGTGAATTTTTATCTTACAAGGCATCTAACTATAGTGAAGCCAGTTGATTGGGAGCTTTATAATGAAAGGAGCGGTATTCCAAGCATTTGCTAAATTTGTTGAAGAAAACTTTGGGGATGAGTTTTGGGAAGAGGTGATTGAAGGGGTTGATCCAGAGTCTGACGCTATTTATGTGGCTACAAAAAGTTATGATGATGAAGAGCTATTTAAGTTGGTTGGATTTGTTTGTGAGAAAAAGGAACTTGATATACTTGATGCTGTTGAATCTTTCGGCCAATATTTATTTCCAATTCTTGCAGATAAGTACAGTGCTTTCTTGAAAAAAGGAATGAGTTTAAAGGAGTTTATATTATCAATTGATAATGTAATACATGTTGAAGTAAGAAAGCTTTATCCAGATGCACATTTGCCTACAATTTCATATATAGAGAATGATGATAGTAATATTGCTATGAATTATAGTTCTCCACGTAAGCTTTGTCGCTTAGCAATTGGCTTAATGAGAGGTGCAGCTGATTACTTTAAGGGAGAAATTAGTATCAATGAAAGTCAATGTATGCATATGGGCAGTGATGCATGTCATATTAATGTAGAGTTTATTTCTGATCCAAAGCTGTAGTATAAAATGACAACCAATATTAATATTTTACAAAAAAAATTGAATCGTGCTTTAAGAGCGCAGGAAATAGCTGAAGAAACACTTGAAGAAAAATCAAGAGAGCTTTTTTTAGCTAATGAGAAAGTTCACAAAAATACCAAGAAATTGATAAGAAAAATGGTGAACTTAAAAAAGCATTGAAAGATTTGGCAATGGTTCAACAGCAATTGCTGCAATCATCGAAAATGGCATCAATTGGTCAGCTCGCTGCGGGAGTGGCTCATGAAATTAATAATCCGATAAGCTTTGTGAAAAATAATTTGTCGATGTTGCATAAATATATGCTTGATGTTAGAAAATATTTTAAAGATCAAGAACCATTTTTTAAAAGAAAATAGAGAATTGCAAGAGTTAATGAAAAGTAATGATGTTGATTATATTATTATTGATAGCGAAAAATTATTGAATGAAACAGAAGAGGGGTTATCACGCGTAATTGGGATTGTCGATAACCTGAGGTCTTTTTCAAGAGTTGATGAGGAAGCAGAAAAAGGTGAGGTAGATATTCATAAGTGTATAGATTCAACGCTTAAGATTATAGAAAGCAAAATAAAATACAATTGTAATATCGTTAAAGACTATGGAGAATCTATAACAGTCAAAGGTGAAGCGGGTAAGCTCAATCAGGTTTTTATGAATTTGCTTGTTAACGCGAGCCAGGCAATTGATGATCAAGGAGAAATTAGGATAAAAACAGAGGTGAGAGACAATAAAGCAATAATTAAAATATCAGACACCGGCAAAGGGATTGAGGATAAGCACTTGGAAACTATTTTTGATCCTTTCTTTACCACAAAGAAAGTAGGAGAAGGAACAGGTTTAGGATTGTCGATTGTTTATGGCGTTATAGAGGAGCACTGTGGAAAAATCTCAGTTTCAAGTCAAGTTGGGGTAGGGACAACATTCAAGATTGTGTTGCCTTCTTTTGTGTCTTGAATATTGAATCAAGATGATGCCTATCGGAATATATAACTTCATAATTTTTGCCAGCTTATGTCATAGAGAATCATATCCCTCAATCTGTTGCTAGGTCTTTTAGAGTCAGTCTTAACTATAATTCAGTTTTAGGGCTATATTTTTTGTATATATTTTGTTTATGATGTGTTGATAAAGCTAGATGAGCAGAAATTTAAAGTTTGTTGGATAATGAGCTATAGAAAATAAAATCTTTGTTAATATTAAGGGCAATTTTTTTGGTGGCGTAACGGCTGCTGTGGTGGCTTTACCTGCTGCACTTGCATTTGGTTTGTCATCGGGTGCTGGGCCAATGGCCGGGTTGTATGGTGCGATTTGTGTCGGACTGTTTGCTGCGCTATTCGGTGGAACACCTTCACAGATCTCAGGACCAACCGGCCCGACGACGGTTATTATGGCAACAACGTTTACAAGCCTGAATGCGTTTGACTCGAAAACAGGATTAGCAATGGCCTTTACTGTTGTGGTGCTGGCCGGATTTTTCAAATTATTTTTGGAATTGCCAAATTAGGTCGGTATATCACACTCGTACCTTATCCTGTGATTTCAGGTTTTATGAGTGGGGTTGGTATTATAATTATTATTTTACAATTACCGCCTTTGTTTGGGTATGCTATTTTAGCGAATCCATTAATTACAATACAAAGCATGGGGGATATTCTTGCTGCTCCAAATTATGCCGCGCTTTATGTAGGTTTAATTGCGCTGGCTGTTGTTTTTTTTGGCGAGGGCGGTTGAACCAATTATTTCCATCTGCTTTACTCGCTTTAGTTTTCGGTACGTTGCTGTATATTTTATTTTTCTCAGATGACTCAATTGCTGTAATCGGCCATATTCCTGCTGGGTTACCAGAATTGCATTGGCCGACGTTTGACTGGGGGCATTTAAGAATTATTATTACTTCAGCATTGCTTTTAGCTGTGCTTGGGTCAATAGACTCTTTATTGACTTCTTTGGTCGTAGATAATATGACTCACCAACACCATAACTCAGATCGAGAGTTAATCGGTCAGGGTCTGGGTAATATGGCATCAGGCTTGATTGGTGGACTGCCAGGAGCAGGTGCGACGATGAGAACTGTTGCGAGTATTCGAGCTGGGGGGTCAACACCTTTATCAGGTATTATTCATTCATTATTTTTACTCGCTGTTGTTTTGGGTGCAAGTCGTTACTTTTCAAGTATTCCTCATGCGGTTTTGGCGGGTATACTTATCAAAGTTGGCACGGATATTATCGATTGGAAATTCATTATTCGCTTGCATTGCTTGCCTATTTTCAGTAGTGCTCTGATGTTACTGGTGTTGTTTTTAACTGTATTTGTTGACTTAATTACCGCTGTTTTTGTTGGTGTCTTTATTGCGAATCTTGTCACTATAGATAGGCTCTCTCATATACAGCTTGACGGCTTGGCCTTGTCAGATGGGACTAGAAATAGAAAAGATGTATTAGAAAGTGAAGCAATAAAGTTGCGTAAACAAAAAGGGCAAGTTGTGCTATTTCGCTTAGTGGGTGCCATTAGTTTTGGCGTGGCTCGACAGATCAAAAAGCAAATTACAGATTTTAAAAATCATCGAGTATTAGTCCTGGATTTATCTCATGTATCGTTTGTCGGGATTACATCAATTATTATGGTTGATGATATTGTTCAAGCGGAATTTAAAAAGAATAATAAAGTTTATATCATTACCGATGAAGGTAGGATGAATAAGAGTCTTGAAAAATTCCGGCTTTAAAGCGCTTGGAGAGAAAATATTTTATTCAAAAATTTAGATGAGGCATTCGAGGGCTAGGGTAAATGGTGGGCCCACTAGGGATCGAACCTAGGACCATCGGATTAAGAGTCCGGTGCTCTGCCAGCTGAGCTATAGGCCCATTAATTACTGATTCTAGCGAATTAAAGCCGTTTTGTATAGTTTCTCTGGCCTGATGGCTAATTGTATTTGATTAACTGAAAAATATATAAATATTAGTTATAATGGTTCGCCATTGTTAAGGCTTATATAGTGATTTTTAGTTGTGTGATTATTTTATAGTGAACATAAAATATGAAAGAAATTAAGACGAAACTCTGTGATTCTTTAGGCATTAAAGTTCCGATTATACAAGCGCCTCTTGGTGTAGCTGTTACCCCTGAATTTGTTAGCACTGTTTCTAATTATGGTGCTTTAGGGGCCATGCCATTAGGAACCTGGGAGCTTGACCGATGCGAAAAAATGATCGATGCGACATTGGCATTAACAGATAAACCTGTTGCTGCTAACTTGATTTTGGACTGGGATCAAAGCGCGCGAGTAGACTTATGTCTTAGAAAAGGGGTTAAAATCATCTGGTTTTTCTGGGGTGATCCAAGTCCATTCATTGAAAAGATACATGCCCATGGTGCTCAGGTGATATATACAGTCAGTAGCGCTGATGAGGCTAAACGTGCGGTAGATATGGGGGTGGATATCATCGTCGCTCAAGGATGGGAGGCAGGAGGGCATATTTTAGGTAAAGTTGCTACGATGGCACTCATTCCGGCGGTTATTGATGCTGTTCAAGGGAAAATCCCTGTTGTAACCGCAGGTGGTGTGGCTGATGGCAGAGGTTTGGCTGCTAATTTAGTGTTGGGCGCTGATGGGGCTGTTGTGGGAACACGGTTATTGTCCTCTTATGAAGCGAATATCCATAAGAGCTATCAGGCTAAGTTAGTCACAGCAAAAGAAACTGATACCGTTTATACGCAGGTGTTTGATAAGGGTTGGAAAAATGCGCCTGTGCGTATACTTAGAAACAGCACTTATGACAACTGGGTCGCTGCGGGTAAGCCTGATTCTGGTCATCGACCAGGTGAGAATGATGTAATCACGTATTATGGTGATATACCGATCACACGCTATAGCCTGTCGATTCCCGCTCCTACTATGACAGGTGATGTAGAGGCTCTTGCGCATTATGCGGGACAGACAGTCGGTTTAGTCAATGATGTTAAGCCACTCACCGAGATACTGGATGAAATGATTGGTGATGCTATAGAACGAATAGACAGGTGCCAAAGGCTGGTTTTATAAGGCTGATGATCAAGTCTACATCTGTAAAGCAAGACAAAAACCCAGCTTTTACACTGGGTTTAGGTAATATGACTTAGAATGGAATATCATCATCAAAATCATCGAAGCTCGCAGGGTGAGTATTCGTCGTCGCTGCTGCAGGTGTTTTATTATCAGCCGCTTGGTTGTTTGGCTGTTGCAAGTGTGGTGGGGTTACATGCTGCTGCATCGAAGCTGTGTTGTTGCTTGCTCCTTGTTGCTGCAATGATGTTTGTTGTTGCATGCCTCCAGCAAAATTATTAGTTTGAGGTGTGGCAAGGTTTGCATTCGCATTGTTATTATTGTTTGTAAAACCACTATTGTTTGGTTTTTGTGCTAGGCTGCCTTTTTGAGCAAAGTTATTCTGACTGCCTTGTTGGAAGCTGTTGCCGTTGTCATTGGGTGGAAAGCTAGTTTGGTTTGCCTGGAAGTTGTTATTATTGTTATCGTTGCGGCCACCCAAAAATTGCATATTGTCAGCGACGATTTCAGTGGTGTAACGGTCTTGACCGCTTTGGTCTTGCCATTTACGGGTTTTTAATTTGCCCTCGATGTAGACTTGCGAACCTTTACGCAAGTACTCGCCTGCGAGCTCACCTAAACGACGGAATAACACAATGCGGTGCCATTCGGTATTTTCTTGCTGTTGACCGGTATTACGGTCTTTCCAGCTTTCTGAGGTTGCAACAGTGATATTGGCAATGGCATCACCGGATTGAGTGTAGCGAATTTCAGGATCACGTCCTAAATTACCAACGATGATGACTTTATTAATACCGCGAGCCATAGTGATTATTCCCCTTTACTTTGCGCATATTCTGCGAGTTGTTTTTCATCTGATTTTCTACGGATGACCTTATCTGGGATATTCCCATATTGTTCTTTCCAGCACAATCGCCGTGTTACGGCTTTGTTTGCCTATAATTCATGGTCTGGTTACTGTATTACAGCGCTGGCATCACCGCGACTAATATAAGCAAAATTACCGCAAATGCAATACAAAATAAAAACATCTGCTAAGTCGTGCGAGCCGCAAAGTATATCATCAACTGCATTACCAATAAATGCATCGATGACTGACTGCCGGGAAAAGCCTCCCATCGCCGTTCCTCGATTGATTAAATTTAGCTTATAATAGCAGGTTGTCATACAAGAATTAATGATTTTTACTGTTTAAATGACGATAAGGTGATTTAAGTGGCAAGCTTAGCCTTGCAATAGGCAGTCGCGTGATCATGGATTTCGACCTAAGCTTTTTACAAAAAGCGAGGAGAATTCGTGATGTTATCTTTATTGGCAACTGGGGGCTGGTTGATGGCGCCTATCTTAATTATGGCCGTCATTGCGGTCGCGATTATTCTTGAGCGCTTCTGGTATTTACGATCGAATTATGTGCTCGCTGAACCTATTTTTGATCAAGCCTTTGACTTGCTAGAACACCCTGCGAATAAATTAGATCAGTGGCGTGGTAAGGTTAGTCATAGTCCGTTAGGTTATATGCTCGTTGAAGGCCTAGAGGCAAAGCAGCAAGGGCATTTGGCGATGGAAGAACGCATGGAAACGGCAGGACGTCATGCGGTGTTAGCACTAGAGCGCCACTTGAGTACCTTGGGGACGATTGCCGCGGTTTCGCCGTTATTGGGTTTGTTGGGCACTGTTTTTGGGATGATTAAAAGCTTTGGTGCCTTAAGTGCAGGTTTGCAAGTGAATGCACTAGAACTAGCTTCAGGAATCTCTGAGGCTTTATTAACAACGGCGACAGGACTGTTGGTTGCGATTCCTTGTTTGTTTTTTTGACCGCTATTTTCAGCGCCGGATTGATGTTCTAGCAGCTTTATTAGAACAGCATGCGAAAATTTTTATTGAGCGTGCTGATCAGCAGCAGGAGGCTCAATATGCAGTTTCGACCTAAAAGGCGTGAGGATGTTATTCTTGACTTAGCCCCTTTAATTGATGTCGTCTTATTAGTTTTAATCTTTCTTATGGTGACCGCGACCTTTATTAAAGTCGGGGGAGTTCAGGTGAATTTACCGAAGACAAGTGCTTCAGTATTAGGTGCTGAGCAAAAAGCTTTAGTTATTTCTGTTGATTCTAATGGTGATTATTATGTAAACTCTGAGCCCGTGCCTGGTGGTAAGGCGGCTTTAAGAAAAGCCTTACTGCAACAAGCAAAACATAATAAAAACATCTTAGTGCGTGTTAAAGGAGATACAAATTCGCCTTTACAGACGATAGTCGATATTATGGAGCTTGTTCAAAATGCAGGTTTTGTTAAAGTACAGATTTTGACTCAAGTGAAAACATCGTGAGGTAGAATGCAATCGACACAGTCCGGCCTTAAAACCTATCGCCGCATTTTAAGTTATGTAAAGCCCTATTGGTTCTTAATGTTGCTCGCTTTATTGGGCAATGCGCTCTATTCGGCGATGGACGGTTATGTGATTCACCTCCTCAAGCCTTTGATGGATAAAGGTTTTGTCGGTAAAGACATTTCTTACTTAGAAACTTTCCCTTTGTTATTAATCGGCATTTTTGCGGTTCGTGGCGCCGCTAATGTGATGGCAACGTATTGCTTTGGTTACGTCAGTGGCTATGTGGTGACTGATATCCGTCGCCAGTTATTTTCAAAATTTATGCGCTTACCAGCGAGTGATTATGACAAGGCGACCTCAGGGCAGATGATTTCTAAACTGCTCTATAATGTAGATCAGATCTCAGCCGCTGGTGGTTCTTCGTTGACGACAATGGTTCGAGAAGTCGCACTGATTATCAGCTTACTTGTTGTTATGTTCTATACCAGCTGGCGTTTATCCCTGATCTTATTGATCGTTATCCCGATTATTGCTTTATTGATCAGCTTTGCCAGTCGTCACTTTCGTCGTTTAAGCCATAAACAGCAACATGCAATGGCAGAAGTGACGCATGTGACTGAAGAAAGTTTAAAAAGCTATCGCGAAATTCGTATCTTTGGCGGGCAGAAATACCAGGAAAAGTCGTTTAATAAAGCGATTATGTATGCACTGCGCTATAACTTGAAATTTACCATGATCAGTGCCTTGAACTCACCCATCGTACAGATGGTGGGGGCTGTGGCGATGAGCATCATTATCTATGTTGCTGTAGCTAAATTACATGTTTCTGCGGGAACCTTCGTGACTATGATTACTGCAATGGTTGCGATATTAAAGCCACTTAGAAATCTCACTGGCTTAAACGCAGGCTTGCAAAGTGGTGTGGCCGCGGCACAAAGCGTATTTGATACCTTTGACTCCGCAGAAGAAAAAGATGCTGGGACAAAAGTATTAGAGCGCACTACAGGTCATGTACAGTTTAAAGATGTTAGCTTTGCCTATCCTGGCCATGATAAAACGGTACTTCATCATATTAATATTGATGTAAAGCCTGGAGAGTCTGTCGCATTAGTGGGCCGTTCGGGCAGTGGTAAGTCGACTTTAGTGAGTTTATTGCCAAGGTTTTACGATGCAACTTCAGGTGATATTTTACTGGATGGCGTATCAATGCATGATATCACTTTAGCTTCTTTGCGTGAGCAGATGGCTGTGGTATCTCAGCATGTGGCTTTGTTTAATGATACGATTTTCCATAATATTGCTTATAGTATGTTGGGTGAGGTCGATGAAGCTAAAGTCATTGAGGCGGCGAAAATGGCTCATGCTTGGGAATTTATTGAAAAGCTCTCTGAGGGTTTATATACTGTCACCGGTGAAAATGGTGTTATGCTCTCGGGCGGACAGCGTCAACGTCTCGCTATTGCGCGGGCGATCTTAAAGCAAGCGCCTATTTTAATTCTTGATGAGGCAACCTCTGCATTGGATAACGAGTCAGAGCGCTTAATTCAGGCGGCGATAGAAACCATTATGAAACGTTCAACAACCTTTGTGATTGCGCATCGATTATCGACGATTGAGCATGTGGACCGTATTCTAGTGATGGGTGAAGGGCGCATTATTGAGTCAGGCTCTCACAAAGAGCTGATTGCTGCAGAGGGCGCTTATGCCAACTTAAGAGCTTTAGCTATGGACTCAGCGCGTTAAATGAAGCTCATCGAGCGCATTTGGTACCACAATCATTTACTACGTTGGGGCCTTTGGCCCTTTTCTTGGGCTTTTCGCTGTATCGCTGCTCTGCGTAAATTAGTCTTTAAGCTAGGTTTGTGTAAGCCTTATATCAGTACTGTTCCTGTGATTATCGTGGGGAATATTCATGTCGGGGGGGTGGGTAAGACGCCGTTGATTTTAAAATTAATCCAGCACTTTCAGAATAATAATTTGAATGCTGGGGTGGTTTCACGCGGTTATGGCGCTAAAGCGAGTGTTTATCCCTATGAAGTTGCATTAAACTCTTCTGCACTTGAGGCCGGCGATGAACCGTTGATGATCAAGCAATTAACTGAAATCCCCGTAGTTATCGCACCAAAAAGAGCAGAGGCTGTTAACTACCTGACAGATCATTATAAGCTTGATGTGATTTTAAGCGATGACGGGTTACAGCATTATGCGCTCGATCGAACGGTAGAAATTGTCGTCATGGATGCAGAGCGTTTAGGTAATGGGATGTGTTTACCAGCAGGGCCAATGCGCGAAAGTTGGTCAAGATTAGACCAGGTTGATTTTGTGATTGTGAATAACATGGGTGATCATCAAAGTGATCCACGATTGCAAAGATTAGAGACTCCCGTTTTTTCAGCGTCACTACAAGCTCGGTACTGGTCGAACCTTCAAACGGGTGAACAGGTTGCTACTGGTTACTTTAAAGGGCAGGAAGTCAATGTGATTGCAGGAATTGGCCATCCTGAACGTTTTTTTAAAACCTGTCGCGACTTAGGTGTTATTATCTGTGATTCCCAAGAGTTTGCAGACCATCATGATTACTGCCAAGCTGATTTTGCAAAATTTAGCAGCGAAAGGCCGATATTAATGACCGAGAAGGATGCGGTGAAGTGCAAAGCGTGGGTGGGTAAAAATGCTTGGGCCTTACACGTAGAGTTAGAACTACAGTCAGAGCAAAACTTTTTTGCCCAATTAGTAAGTAAAGTGGTTAATTAAACTCAGATTTAGAGTCTGGAAAAGCTGGGTAATAGTTTTGGCTTACTTAAGCTTCAGAATCAAAATTTCTTATTAGAATGTAGACTGACACTGTTTAATGAAGCGCTATTTTTATACCATTATCATTTAGCCTTGCTGTTCACGATAGATCGCTGTGCGAGTAACTTTGCTAGAACTATACTAAACCCAACCCTATAAAAATATTTTAGACATTAATCAATGACCAGAGTGAGAGCAAGCTATACTCTCAATAAACAGATTGATGATTATATGTGCAATGTTTTTGATGTTGAAAAAGGCAAAAATATATTCATTTTTTATATGCTTTATTTCTTTTTCAGTAGTCTCTTTTTCTGTCGAAGAGATAACCATAGCAACGGGCGAGTGGCCTCCGTACACATCACAAACACTAGCGGGGTTAGGTCATACCACAACAATAGTAACCCGCGCCTTTGCTGCAATGGGAGTTGGGGTGACATATCAATGGAAGCCGTGGAAGCGTTCTTACATTCTTGCAGAAAACTTGAAAGTAGATGCAACTATGCCATGGTGGAGTACAGCGGAGCGTAGAGAAAAATTTATTTACAGCGATCCGATAGATTCATCTAAAACTGTGATTTGGTATCAAAAAAATAAGCCTATCCACTTTTCATCAGTTCAAGACCTTAAGGGTCTAAAGATTGGTGGTGTTATCGGCTTTAGTTATGGTAGTGAATTTGATCAAGCGGTAAAAAATAAGCTGTTTATTTATGAGAAAACACGCAGTGTGTTGGTAACTTTAAGAAAGTTAGCAGCAGGTCGTTTAGATGCTTTTCCTTGCAGTCTTGATGTTTGTTTAAGCCATCTTAAAACAGGTTCAGGAAAAAGTTTTGCTAATGAAGTGACTTATGCATCAACGCCTTTGACAGAAAGGCAGC
Organism: Piscirickettsia litoralis; assembly: GCF_001720395.1. NCBI lineage: Bacteria > Pseudomonadati > Pseudomonadota > Gammaproteobacteria > Thiotrichales > Piscirickettsiaceae > Piscirickettsia > Piscirickettsia litoralis. The sequence goes on along the minus strand of NZ_MDTU01000001.1, from coordinate 387,981 downwards.
TGTATTTAATCGTCTCCAAAAAACACCCGAATGGAGAACAAATAATTAAAACTTTTAATAAAGGGTTGTCATTAATTGGCGAAGAAAAAAACTAACGAGTCGTTTTACCTATGATCATATAATGATTTTTTTGCAATTGATTAGATAGATAACGGTTTTGATTGGATTTATAAAATTCGCACTTTGCTTTAAGCCAACAATTACCAATCACAATGAAATAGCAAACGCACTGGCAACAATGCAGATAATTAAGCGCTAACAGAGATAGTCTAGAACTTTTTAACTGTTTTGTTGGTTATTTGGGTAAAATATATTCATTATCGATAAATTGTATATCGTATACAGTTAGGCCAGTTTAGCGTGTCTAGTCAGGCAAGCAAGGCTTGTTTTTATGCAAGGGTAAATCGTTTAAGGTCTGTCGAATTAAATGGCACATATGATGTAATTCTTCTAAGTCTTGCTTTTTACAAACTTTATCTATCGCAACATGGTATTCTTCGAGTAAAACTTTATCTTGGTAAACTACCATTTCTACATAATTTGCTTGAGGTTGATATTTGAAACAAACTTCAACATCATCATACTTGGTTTCGATGAGTAGGTCTTTATTATGGCAGCATAGCTGATCGAGTAACGCTGCAATCTGTTGGCAGTTTTCTTCTTCAACGAGTAAGGCGAAAGAGCGGTCAAAGGCTTGATTAAGCGCTTGTAATTGCATGAGTCCAGTTTTCCAAAAAAATCCCCTAGTCAAAGCTTAAGCAAAGAGCATGCCATATGTTATGATATGGTGATTAGTAAGGGTTAGGGTGATTTATGTCAAAAGCATATGGCATTATTTTAGTCAATTTAGGAACGCCGGATGCGCCGACAGCAGAGGCGATTGAAGAATATCTGCAAGAATTTTTATCAGATCGCCATGTTGTGCAGCTGCCTGCCTGGTTGTGGCAGCCATTGTTGAAATATATGATCTTGCCTAAACGATCACAGCGCTTAGTCGATTCGTATGAAATGATATGGCGAGAAGATGACTCACCTTTGCGGTCTTACATGCAAGCACTTTCAGCAAAATTAGAGTTTGAAATGCAGCATGACAATGAGGAGGAAGATTGCCGAGTCGTCATGGCAATGCGGTATGGCAAGCCCGCTTTGCAAGACGCTTATGAAGAGTTAGAAGATGCAGTCGATGAAATTATTGTGATACCACTTTACCCTCAGTATTCTATGACAACAACCTTAACTGTCACTGAGAAAGTTAACGAGTTAGGCTGGCAAAAGCCGGTAAAATTTATTGAGAGCTATCATAATCGACCTAGTTATATTGATGCTTTAGCCTTGACAGTTTCTCCGATGATAAAAGAGCACCCGGATACCTTGTTGGTGATGTCTTTTCATGGACTTCCTCAAAAAGTGACAAAGATGGGAGACCCTTATGAAGCACAGTGTCATGAAACGGCGAAGCTATTAGCCGAAAAGTTAAATTTAACGGATGAGCAGTGGCGTATTAGTTTTCAGTCGCGCTTTGGTTTACAAAAATGGTTACAACCCTATACTTGCGATTTGCTAACCGCTTTACCTAAAAAGGGCATTAAGAAAGTACTCGTTGTTTGTCCTGGGTTTTCGGTGGAATGTTTAGAGACTTTAGAAGAAATTAAAGTGCAAAATAAAGAAATGTTCTTAGCGGCAGGGGGTGAGTCTTTTGAGTATATTCCGGCATTGAATGATACGCCCGAGCATGTCGCAATGCTTAAGGACATGTTACACTCTGTACATAATAATTAGTAGGATACTGTTTTGAAAAACTACCCTCAAATTGATGAGTTGATTACTCAAATGGCACAAGAGCTTGGTTGTGACCGTAATCGTATGGCCTACGAAGCCTTTGCAATAGATGCGAAAGAACTTATTGATAATGAAGATTTTGACTGCCAAACTGAAGAGCAAGCGCGTATTGAATTGGCAAAACGTGGCCCTCATATTATTAATCTATATATGGAAGGGTTGGATGGTGAGGATTGGTTGAGCCAGGACTACTTGCCTGCCGATATTAATTTAAATGTAGTTCGTGAATTTTATACATTTGTTGTAAATGAAGAAAAGAAATAATTAATTGAAAGGTGAAATTATGAGTGATAAAGAAAAACAATCTTCAGCATTAATGGACGAGAAACCTTTTTGAAGCACGCAGTGTTTTTGTCTTTGGTGAAATTAATCAAGAATTAGCGCGAAAAGTGACTTCTCAACTCATTGCTTTGGCTCATACCAGTGATGATGACATTACCGTGTATGTTAATTCACCGGGTGGCCATGTGGAGTCGGGCGATTCGATTCATGATGTGATGCGCTTTATTCAGCCGCGTGTACGTGTTATTGGTACGGGTTGGGTTGCTAGCGCTGGAAGCTTGATTTTCTTAGGGGCTGAAAAAGAAGATCGTTATTGTTTACCTAATACGCGTTTTTTATTGCACCAACCAAGTGGTGGTGCGCGAGGGCAAGCGACAGATCTAGCGATTCAAGCGAAAGAAATCATAAAAATGAGAAAGCGTTTGAACATTATTATTGCAGAGCGTACAGGTCAAGCGCTTGAGAAGGTCGAAGAAGATACAGAGCGTGATTATTGGATGACGGCTGAAGAAGCCAAAGCGTATGGTATCGTTAATAAAGTGGTCTCTTCAGCCAGCGAGCTTTAAGAGTGCAATATAAGATTTAGCCATTTGATTGTCAGGCCCTCTAGACGGGCCTGCTTTTTTCTTGATTTATTTTTACAGCCAGTAATGAGTGAAGTTAAATGTCTAGGGAGATAGAGAAAACCTGTCCATTTTGTGGTGTGCCTGCTTTTATGCGACAAGTTCGTCATATTACTCACGTTTATAAAGGTCATCGCTTAAAAATTAAGCAACCTGGTGAGTTTTGTAATGTGTGTGATCAATTTCGTTTATCTCCAGAAGATATTGCTGCAACTGCCGAGGAAATTACTAAATTTCATACCTCTGTTGTCAAAGTTCAATTTGGTAAGACTAGAAGCTGACTTTGAAAATTAAATAAAAGCCATTGATTTAATTTGGTGTTTTTGTTTTGCTTTTAATACAGATGCTCACGTTATAATCTGATACAGTTTTGCCAATGTCTGTGTTTATGGTTTTTGAAAGATTTCAATTTTTTTAATTATTTCTTAAAATTAGCCCAAAATTTTCAATTGGGCTAAGATCATTGGCTAATTTTGAAAAGCCTCAATTAAAAGTATCTAATATAGCTTGACTGGAACAAGGCTATAAGAGGAGTAGTTTAAAACATTTTGAAGTATAGTCTCTGCTGTTCAATAATTAGTAGAGATACCTAATTATTAAGACTTCCATGAAAGCGAAACTAAATATTAAATTAAAGCTAGTTTTAATGTTTGTCGCTGTGTCATTAGTGGCAATATTTGCAACGGCATTAATTCTCGGACTTGTATCGACAAACTCTAGTCAGCAATCACTAGAACAACAAGCAAAGTCACAGCTTATAAGTATTCGTGAAGTTAAAAAATCCCAAATTGAAAATTATTTCAAAATGGTATCTAATATTGTTATATCATCTGCAAACAATATTGCTTTTGCTCAGGCAGCACAAGAGTTTATTCAGTCGTATAATTTGTTTGATCAACAAGAGGCTCTACCAGAAAACTATAAAAATCAAGTCAAGAGCTATTATCATCAGCTTTTTATCAAGGAGTATGAGCTACAAAATGCAGGTAAGCGTCCTGATGTGAAAGCTATGCTTAAGGGGTTAACAGATACAACTTATGCGCTTCAGTATGCTTATATCGCAAATAATGCTAATCCTTTGGGTGAGAAAGATAAATTAAATCAGGCAACAGGGGCAGCATCTTATAACGTGGTACATGATAAATATCACCCGACGATACGAACTTTGCTACAACAATTTGGTTTTTATGATATTTTTATTGCTGATATCGATACGGGTAATATTGTTTACTCTGTTTATAAAGAGCTTGATTATGCGACATCATTAAAAAATGGGCCTTATGCAAATTCAGGGATCGGTCAAGCCTTTAAGATGGCGGTGAGTGGTGTTCGCAATAAGACTTATTTAACGGATTTCAAAGATTACTTGCCCTCATATAACGGTAAAGCTTCATTTATAGCAACGCCTCTTTTTGTGGACGGTAAGCCAATCGCAATACTTATCGCTCAGATGCCGATCGATAAAATCAATAATATCATGACGTATAACGAGAAGTGGTCAAAAGCAGGGCTGGGAAGTAGCGGTGAGACTTACCTTGTGGGCAGTGATTATAAAATGCGTAGCATTAGTCGTTTCCTTGTTGAAGATGAGCCAGGTTATCTTAATTTAATGAAAAGCTTAAATGTCCCGCAAGCGACTTTGGCGCTTATGAAAGCAAAAGCGACAAGTATCGGTTTGCAAACAGTAAAAACAGCTGGAACAGAAAAAGCATTATCGGGGAAAACAGGCTTTTCAATTTTTGACGATTATAGAGGAGTTCCTGTCCTATCTGCATATACACCGGTTAATATTGGTAGTGGAATTCAATGGGCATTGATGAGCGAAATCGATGAGTCAGAAGCATTTGCACCTGCTTATTCATTGAAGAAATCATTACTGCTTTATACGATTATTACTGTCATCATTATACTATTGATCATGACCTTAATCGGTTACCTTGCGGCTAACTACTTTTCTAAGCAAATTTTAGCATTGCGGAATATAGCAAAAAGTATTGCTTCTGGAAATTTAGATAACCAGATTGATGTAAGCTCTATTGATGAGCTAGGTGATCTTCAACAGTCTTTAAAAGATATGCAAGAAGAAATCAAAGTACGAAATACGGATCAAGAGCGTGCTCAACAAGAACAACAAAAGCGTATGCAATTCGAGAAAGAAACTGCTGAGAAGGAACATGAGCTTGAACGCCAAAGACAAGAGAATGAGCGCCGGCAGCAAGAAGAAGAACTGGAAAAAATCTGAACAAAACAATTTGCTTTTAGATGAAGTGATTACTTCTCTAAAAGCGTTATCAAAAGGAAAATTAGATACGCTTGTTACAGGTGAATTTGATAGTGAGTTTATAGAGGTTAAAAGGCATTTGAATACAACGATTAAGCAATTATCTGAAATTACATCGAGTATTAAAAAAGATAGCTTTATTGTTACATCAAAAGCAGAGGAGTTAGCGAGTAGCAGCGCTGACCTTAATAAAAGCGCTCAAAATCAAGCATCTAGCCTAGAGCAAATTCGGCTTAGTATGGATAATATTAATAATTCGGTTAGAGATAATGCGAATAAATTGGTTGAAGCGACCCAATTGGTTAGTCAAACGAATGACAAGGCGCTTGCAGGAAAGGATTTATCTAAAGAAGTTGTGAGTGTTATGAGGGAGATTGCAGAAAGCAGTGAAAAAGTGCAAGAGATTACAAACGTAATCAATGATATTGCTTTTCAAACAAACTTACTCGCACTCAATGCGGCTGTTGAGGCTGCGCGGGCAGGTGATTTAGGGCGTGGGTTTGCAGTTGTCGCTGGTGAAGTGAGGACACTATCTGTGCGTAGTGCAGACTATGCTAACGAGATTCAACGTTTGGTAGATGCTGCAATGGCTCATATTAAAACTGGTCAGAAAAAGGTCCAGTCGAATAGTCAAGCCTTTGATGATATGAGTGAGTCTATTAAAAGTATTCATGAGCTGGTGTCTAGCGTTGCTGCTAATAGCGAACAACAGGCGGTAGGTGTTAATGAAGTAAAAGAAGCTGTTGGCCATATTTCTGAGATGACACAAGATAATGCTCAACAAATAAGCAGCCAGAGTCATGCAACAGATGAGATTTCGAAGCGCCTAAGCGATATGAATGTGACTGTTTCATTTTTTGATACATAAGACTTTTATACTCTGCACTTATAGGCAGGAAAGTTATTTGCTAATTTAATAAACTTAGCTATCGCAGTTAATCCGGTTGTTTCTCAAATTGAGGCAAATTGTCAGTAATTTCACTCCAAGGTGCTTTTGACTTTGTAAAAATATGAAAAGAAGGTTTTTGTCTTGGAGGGTTATCTAGGATACCAAGCCTAATATTATGCTTTTTGCTGCTTTTTTTACGGCTAAATAATGTTGAACTACAGTTTTTACAAAAAGTGATATCTGTTTCATCACTTTTATGATAAATGTGCAAATATTCTTGACCTCGCACTAACTGGAATTTATCAGAGTCTATGCCTCCCACAGCTGCATAGTCTGAGCCTGAAAGCTTACGGCATTCTGAACAGTGGCAGTTTCCCATATAATCGAAATCATCGGGTAGGCTGACTTCTATATTGTTGCAAAGGCATGAGCCTGTTAATTGTTTCATTGTATTACTTTTGGGTTGTTGTCTATAGAGATCTTAAGATACTATATATCGATGTTTTAAATATTATGCATGGAATACTTTTAAAAGCAATATGAGGGGACAGTGATGATCGGGTCGAGCTTGGCGTTCACAGCACAGTTACAGGATTACTTAATTTCACGCTCAGTGAATGATAGTGCGATTAAACGGCAATTGCGAGAGTATACTGCACAGCACGTAGATAAAAATTTACAAATCTCTCCTGAGCAAGGGCAGTTTTTAGCCGTAATTGCGATGTTAATTGGCGCTCAACGAATTATTGAGATAGGAACATTTACAGGTTATAGCAGTTTATGCCTTGCTGAAACACTTCCTGAAAATGGGCAGCTGATTAGCTGTGATGTGAGTGAGGAGTGGACGGAGATTGCCAAAACATATTGGGAAAAAGCTGGCGTCAGTGATAAAATCGATTTGCGCTTAGCGCCTGCAACAGAAACTTTGCAGCAATTAATTAGCGAAAGTGAAACTATAAATGAGTCAGAAGCTTTTGATCTAGTCTTTATCGATGCAGACAAAATTAATAGCCAGGTTTATTATGAATTGGCGCTACAATTAGTACGGCAAGGCGGTGTGATTATTATTGATAATGTGCTCTGGGGTGGTAAGGTGATGGATGAGTCGATAACAGATGAAAGAACGATAGCAATTCGGGAGTTTAATGATTCTATTATTCACGATCAGCGTGTTAAAGTGACGATGCTGCCTTTAGGCGATGGAATGACTTTGGTTTATAAATATTAAATGAATTGATCAATTAATTAATGTATAAATTTAGCGGGATATTACTATTACCTGAGTAATATCCGTATATCAAGGCTTCTCTATTGGTGGCTGTTTTTTGTTGTTTCACTTGCGCTAAGGTGAATACGCTTCATAACTTCTAGTTGCTTTTGCAAAAAATTAGCCATAAATTCTGTGGTTAGGCTGGTAATTTCATTAACGTTATAGGTAATAATGCCAGAGTGGACTGATTGTTTATCAGTTGGGATGCTGGCTTTGCATTGTTCGAGAGTATTAATGAGGCTTTTACCGAGTTCGGTGTAATAATCACTTTGTAAGAAAAAATCTTCTTTTGTCATTTGTTTAGTGTAGGTGTTGATGACTTGTCGATTAAGTTGGTGAAGAATACTGCGCAATTCAGCATAGAAAATAGTGATTTCAGCAAGCTCCATTGTTTCGATGGCTTTTTTGAAGTTGGTCAGTATCTTGGAAATATCTCTCAAAATGCTCTCCTTGTTTTTATCAGAATATTATAGCACTTCTAAGATCAATAGTATGAAAGCAAGAGATTAATATAGAGGTAAATAAATAGAAAAAATTAAATAAAAAATATAGTAGGGTGAATAAAAAAGCCGGGATATCCGGCTTTTAGTCTTTTATCACTGAATGTGTGTTGAGCTTGATTTTTAGCTTAGTGAAACGTCGGTAATAGGCCAAAGGTACTGGCAATTTGTAGGCCAATGATTAATAGCCCAGCTAAAAATACAATGGTCAAAATTAATACGCTACCTTTGACTTTATAGGGGGAAGATAGATTAGGTAATACCCGGACCTTCCAAGCCATAAGCACAGGTAATAATACAGCAAGAACAGCAAGTGCAATCGCAGCATAGCCTAACGCCATGATAAAGCCTTTCGGGTAGAATAAAGCGAACACGAGTGGTGGTATAAAGGTCATTAATGCGGTCTGGAAGCGACCTTTTTTGCAATTTGTGCGCTTTGTTGCATCAGCAATAAAGTCGAATAAGCCTAAGGTGACTCCTAAGAATGATGTTGTTACAGCGATATCAGAAAACGTATTGACTAGGGCTGTGATTACAGGGCTGTGGACCCATTGGCTTAGCATACGGATAAATTCACCAACAGAGCTGCCTTGCTGAGTAAGCATTTCTAAACTATTTGGACCTGTGCGAGGTACTGTGCCTAATGCGGTTAATTCAAAAATGATGTAAAGAATTAAGGGCACCATGCTGCCGATAATAAGCACTTTGCGTAATTTTTTAGGCGAGATGCCAATATAGTTAACTATACTTGGGATGCTGCCATGAAAGCCAAATGACGTGAAGACGATAGGCGCAGCTGCGAGAATAAAGACTTGGGCAGCAGGCTGTGGAATTAAGCGATGGACATCAACATGACCGACTAATAGAGCGAGCATGGCAATAAACGCAATGATTTTAATGGTAAACAAAATACGGTTGGCATAGTCAACGGCTCGCGTACTCCAGAAGACAAAACCACCTAAGATAATTGTAAAGAGGAGCGCGCTGGTTTTTTCGGCTGCTGGAAAGCTTATGTGTAAATTTGCAGTAATGAGCTGTGAGCCACCGGTAATGTAGGCGGCGGTTAAGGCATAAAAGAGGATCAGCATCGCCGCAGTTGCGACGATTTTTCCTGGAATGCCGAGGGTTGCTTTGGCCATTGAACTAAAGCTACTGCCTCGTGGAAAGGCGAGGTTGACTTCCAAAGTGAGTAGGGCAGTATAACACATTAGGATCCAAAGCATGACCATTAAGGCAACTGCATAGTAAAAGCCAATGCCTGCGGTGGCTAAGGGGAGGGCGAGAACTCCAGCACCGATGGTCGTGCCGATAATAATTAATGTACTGCCAAGCGTCTTATTGGTGGTCATGACTGCTCCTTTATAAAATAACAGCAAAAGGCTTTGACCGAAAAGCCGGTATCTTGTTGGTAAAATGACTGATAATTTGTTTAAAACTTAATGCGCGCATTCCTTAATCGCTTAACGTTGATCCTTAACCAAAATTATGGTTGATACTGCTGTATTGAGTATCAATAAGAATAGTAATAAGACGGGGTATAATAGTAGGCTGTGCTAATCGCAGGGAGGACTGTAACGGTATGGTGGCTCGACAGCGTTAAGGTATGTCGTTTCTTAATTAGATGATGCACTAGCATGAGAGTCTCGTATGTTTAAAACAATACAAACATGCTAGAGATATCTTAATGAAAAGTCAAGTGAGCTTTTTGTATTGGCTAAAATAACCAAATAATCCACTGGCCTGATCTTAACTGGTTAATTCTATTAAATATTTTATGGATTTCGGCTGACTAAAATCAGCGATTATCCGATATTACCATGAATGTCTTTTAAGTTTCTGGTCAGTAAGATACAGAACTCCGGTTTTGGAACATGCTGAAAACTAGACATACTAGCGGGTTATATGGCATGGTAGGCCGTTTGACTCGCTGTTTAGGTGAAATATTACTCACTTGGTTTGGTAGGAACGGAGAAGCTATGAAAATGAATCACCCTAAAGCATTACCTGTTTGTTTTTTAACGGAAATGTGGGAAAGGTTCGGTTATAAGATATTATTAGGCCTGTTGGTTTTCGTATTATTGAAAAGGTTTGGACTGACTGACTCTCAGGCCGCTGAAATTACAGGGGGGATTCACAGGGCTGCTGTATATCACTTCGATTATTGCAGGATATATTGCTGATAACTATATCGGGTACTATAGATCTGTTTTATACGGTGGGGGCCTATTGATTGTTGGCTACTTAGTTTTAGCATTTGCACCTAGCCTTTTTATGTTAAGTTGTGCCTTAGGAATAATTAGCGTGGGTACAGGGCTTTTAAAGTCGAATACGTCAAGTTACTTAGGGACGTTTTATGAGCGTGAAGACCCTCGTAGAGAGCAGGGATTTACGGTCTTTTATGCAGGAATTAATATCGGCTCTATGCTTGGCAATATATTTTCAGGTATATTGTTTCTTTATGCAGGCAGCCAAATAAGCTTTTGTGTTGCTGCTTTTGGCGTTATGTTAGGTACAGCACTATTTTACCTTGGTTTTAAGAAGCTTAATCTAAAGCTAGTTCGCTCTGTAGTAGATAAAAAAAGTTGGGTTATTGCATCTGTTATCACTTTGGTGGCTGTGATTATTTCCACCTTTGTTATTTATAATCCAAAGTTTTCACTGCTGTTTTTCTCCCTGGTGACTATTTTAAGTATCGTTTTCATCTTTCAAGCTTCTAAAGATTCGAAAGAGCAAATTAAAAGGTCAGTTGCATATCTGATTTTTTTAGCGATTGCGGTGATTTTTTGGGGAATATATAACCAAATGTTTTTATCAATGAATTTGTTTATTGATAGATTAGTTGATCATCATATCCTTGGTATACCAATGACGACACAGTCGTTTATCGTTGCTAATAATATCGGTGTGATTTTATTTGGCTTTTCCGTATTAAGGCTTTGGAGGCATATTTCCGATTCGAAAAAATATATGCTCGGCATGTTTTTATTGTCGCTGGTCTTTATGATTGTGGTGGCAGGTATAGACGCATCATCCGCATATGCAAAAATTGCAGCTTACTGGGTTATTATGGCTTACTTAATGCTTTCTTTAAGCGAGCTTTGTATCTCCCCTATTGGATTGTCTTTAGCGACGAAACTTGCGCCACGCAACAAGATTGGTACTTTTATGGGGCTATGGCTTGTAACAAGTGGTATCGGCGGTTATGTTGCCGGTGTTATTGCAAAATATGCGGCGATTCAGAATCAGCATTCTAATATAGAATTATTAAAAGCAACCTATAAAAATGCATTTAATCACTATATTGGAATTGCTATTGCTGCTTTCATAGTGACTTTATTGCTTGGCTATATCATTGGCAAGCTGGTTGAAAAACCAAGCCGAGCACAAGCCTAATATAAGTCGAGGGGTTAAGCATCAACGCTGTTTTTGCTTAGCTTCTCTCTACTAGATTTAATAATAATTTCACTTGACTTTATTGCTAAGACATTTAAAAAGCGCCTAAAACTACGTCAAAGCTCCTCTAATGGCCTGGCCCATTCGTAAACAACAGTTTCAATCACTATTCAGTTTACCCAATCAATTGATAATTTATTGAATATAACGTTCAACTTCTCGTTATCGATTGTGAAGTTTTACTGTCAATACGCTCTGTATT
>NZ_MDTU01000001.1:367226-375448 GCF_001720395.1 Piscirickettsia litoralis | reverse complement strand
CACTGGAGAGTATGTGCTGAAATTGAAATAAATAGGTAAGTTATCTTACTTTATTCTGATCGACTAAATATCATCAATATTCTTTTGGATGTCTTTGCTTGTGTGGGTTAAGTAGCTAATAACGATACGTTTTATTGTTAATTTTATAGTGAGAGCCTATAGATTAATGAGGGTCTTGTGATCTATACTTTTGTTAGATTAGTGTATCGTGACTTGGGAAGATACAAAAGGATGCTTGCGTAATGAGTAAATTTGTACAAGATTTTAGCGAAAATAAACGATATAAGAGTTTTTCCTCCCATAAGAGTTATCGCAAGCACAATATTGGGAAGATCTTAAAAGCGTTTCTGTTTACTCTCTTAGCGCTGATTGCTGTGATATTGCTGACAGGTTGTAAGGCAGAGCTATGGGACCCGAAAGGTATAGTTGCTGCGGATGAAAAACAATTATTCATTGTAGCTACTTTGCTTATGCTAATTGTCGTCATTCCTGTTTTGATTATGACGGCAGTTTTTAGCTGGCGTTTTAGAGCATCTAACACTAAGGAGAAATATCGACCTGACTGGTCTCACAGTACGATATTAGAAGTAATCTGGTGGGGTGTGCCTATTATATTGATTATAATTTTGGCAATTCTTACCTGGATTTCAAGCTTTCGTTTAGACCCGTATCGCCCTTTAGATGTGGAAGGTAAACCCATCACGATCCAAGCAATTTCATTAAGCTGGAAATGGTTGTTTATTTACCCAGAGCAGAATATTGCAACGGTTAACTTTGTGCAGTTTCCGGCTCATAAACAGGTTAAGTTTTTAATTACATCCGATGCGCCTATGAACTCATTTGCGATTCCTCAATTGGCAGGGCAAATTTATGCAATGGAAGGAATGCAGACTAAATTACATTTAATTGCTAATGAAACTGGTGAATTTAATGGCCGTTCAACAAATTATAGTGGTAACGGCTTTTCTGGGATGAAATTCATTGCTAAGGCGAGTACTCAAGAAGAGTTTGATCAGTGGGTGCGTAAGGTAAAGTCATCTCCAAATGGTTTGACGATGAAGGCATATGACCAACTTGTCATGCCAACAAAGAATCATAAAGTTGAATATTATTCTTCGGTGACTAAAAATTTATTTCATAAGGTTATTATGAAATTTATGTCTCCTGAAATGCATAAAGTAGACAATAATAAGAAGAATGAAGTAAAAATGTGATTGATATTTTAAGGATATATAGGGAATAATAAATATGCTTGGAAAACTCACCCTCAATGATCTTCCTTTCCTGCACGATCCCATTATTGCGGGTGCAGGACTATTTATGGTTCTCGCCGGGCTTGTGATTGTTGGGGCGCTGACTTATTTCAAAAAATGGAAGTGGTTATGGACAGAGTGGATTACTTCTGTTGACCATAAAAAAATTGGTGTCATGTACATCATTTTAGCGTTTATTATGTTATTTCGTGGTTTTGCTGATGCTCTTATGATGCGTTTGCAACAAGCAATGGCCGCAGGGAATGCAGGTTATCTGCCACCAGAGCACTATGATCAGGTTTTTACTGCTCATGGTGTTATCATGATTTTCTTTATGGCAATGCCATTTTTATTTGGTCTTTTAAATCTAGTTGTGCCCCTACAAATTGGTGCTCGAGACGTTGCTTACCCGTTTTTAAACTCTTTAAGTTTTTGGCTAACAGCAGTAGGTGCCATTCTCGTTAATATCTCTTTAGTGATAGGAGATTTTGCCGCAACAGGCTGGCTCGCTTATCCACCATTATCGGGGATTAAATACAGCCCTTCGGCGGGAGTTGATTATTACTTATGGTCATTGCAGATCGCAGGCTTGGGGACACTGCTCTCGGGGATTAACTTTTTTGCAACGATTATAAAAATGCGCTGCCCAGGCATGACCTTAATGAAAATGCCACCTTTTACTTGGTCTGCGTTGGTGACTGTCGTTTTAGTGATTCTAGCATTTCCCGTGCTTACAGTAACATTCGGTATGCTTTTCTTAGATCGCTTTATGGGAATGCATTTTTTCACCTCCGCCTTTGGAGGAAACCCCATGATGTATATTAATTTGATTTGGGCATGGGGGCATCCTGAAGTTTATATTTTAGTTATCCCAGCATTTGGTATTTTCTCTGAAATTGTAGCAACCTTTTCGCAAAAGCGCTTATTTGGTTATTACACGATGGTGTGGGCAATGATAATTATTACCTTATTATCGTTTGCTGTGTGGGTACACCACTTCTTTACGATGGGCGCAGGACCTGCGGTTAATGCTGTTTTTGGGATTGCTACGATGATTATTGCCGTGCCAACGGGAGTTAAAGTCTTTAATTGGCTGTTCACGATGTATCAAGGAAGAATTATTTATAAAACGCCGATGATGTGGACGATCGGCTTTTTGGTGACATTTACGATTGGTGGTATGACAGGTGTGATCATGTCGATACCCGCAATTGATTTTCAGCTTCATAACAGCGTATTTTTGATCGCACACTTTCACAATACAATCATTGGTGGTGTATTGTTTGGTTACTTAGCTGGTTTTACTTACTGGTTTCCAAAAGTGTTTGGCTTCAAATTGAACGAAAGATTAGGTAAATATGCATTTTGGTGCTGGCTCATCGGCTTTTTTGTCGCCTTCATGCCTTTATACATCTTAGGTTTCATGGGAATGACACGTCGTTTGAATCACTATGATGTATCAACAGGATGGCAGCCATTTTTGATTGTTGCCGGTATTGGCGCCCTAATTATTGCAGCTGGAATTGGGTTTCAGCTACTGCAGTTATTCGTCAGTATTAAGAACAGAAATAAAGAAGGTTATAAAGATACAACCGGTGATCCTTGGAATGCCAGAACATTAGAGTGGTCAACGCCTTCACCTGTTCCATTCTATAACTTCCCATTTACACCTGAAGTGCATAGCCGTGATGCATTTTGGGAAGAAAAGCAAGAGAAGGTTAAACACCTTCAAAGAAGCTCAGATAAGCAAAGACCCTATCAAGATATTCATATGCCAAGAAATACGTCTGTCGGCTTTATTATCGCAGCGTTTAGTTTAGCATTTGGTTTTGGTATGATTTGGGAAATTTACTGGATGGTCTTTTTAGGCTTAATAGGGATGTTCGCAGCAGTGATTAAGCATTCATTCAATTATGATATTGATTACTATGTGAAAGCTGAAGAAGTAGAAAAAACAGAAATCGAAATAGCAAATAGGATGAAAATATGACAGTGAAAACTGCTGTGGCTCATCACGACGACCATCATCACGACGAAGATACCAAAGATATTTTTGGTTTCTGGATATATATTATGAGTGACTGCATCTTGTTTGCAATTATTTTTGCAACCTATGCAGTTCTTCATAACAATACTTTTGGCGGCCCGGGTGCTGGTGAGTTAGCAAGCATCCCATTTATTTTAACCGAAACTATATTACTTCTTGTCAGTAGTTTTACTTATGGTTTAGCAATGCTAGCACGTAATAAAGGGGATGCTGGGCAGGTATTAATGTGGCTGGTTGTTACATTTATTCTTGGCTTTTCTTTTGTTGCAATGGAGCTATATGAATTTGCTCATCTAATTCATGAGGGAAACAGCTGGCAGCGCAGTGGTTTTTTTATCTGCATTTTTTACACTCGTTGGAACTCATGGTTTGCATGTAACTATGGGGTTAATTTGGATGATTGTAATGATTGTTCAAGTTTATCAAAATGGCATTAATCCCTTGATGACGAAGCGGCTGACTTGCTTAGGCTTATTTTGGCACTTTTTAGACATCGTATGGATTTTTGTGTTCTCTGTTGTTTATCTAATGGGAGCAATTTCATGACAGATCAGCACCACCAACAGCATGAAGAAATTGCAGATGCCAAGCATGGCTATACATTGACGTCTTATATTATCGGTTTCGTATTGTCTCTTGTCATTACTTTTATTGCTTTTGCATTAGTGGCCAATAAGATGCTACCACCTTCGGGGCTTTATGTTGCAGTTGCAATCTTAGCTTTAATTCAGCTGTTTGTTCAGTTAAAGTTCTTTTTGCATATGACAACCAATCCGAGCGGCCGCTGGGATTTAATGAGCTTTATTTTTACAGTTTTTGTTGTATTAATTCTTGTCGGCGGCTCACTATGGATCATGTATAATCTCGATTATAACATGGTACATTGATGAAATATGTTTACCTGACCAAGCCAGGTATTATTTTTGGCAATATGGTGACGGTAATCGGAGGTTATTTTCTAGGTGCACAAGGTGATGTTAATTACCTTGTTTTTTTCCTGTTCTTGCTGGCATGTCATTAGTTGTCGCATGTGGTTGTATTCTTAATAATTATATTGATCGTGACATTGATAAACTAATGGAGAGGACGAAAAGGCGTATTTCAGCTCAAGGATTAATCTCTGGGAAGTTTTCAGTACTTTATGCGAGTGTCTTGGGAATATTAGGCTCTTTAATACTGTATTTCCAGACGAATTTATTGACAGTGATAACTGCATTTATTGGCTTATTTGCATACGTTATTCTCTATACCCTGTGGTTCAAGCGTAGTTCAGTATATGGTACAACCATAGGAGGAATTGCTGGGGCGATCCCTCCTGTTGCAGGCTATTGTGCTGCGACGAATCGGTTTGATAGCGGCGCCGTTATTCTATTTGCAATTTTATTTTTTTGGCAAATGCCTCACTTTTATGCCATAGCTATTTATCGTCTTAAAGATTACACGGCAGCAAAAATACCTGTTTTGCCAATTAAAAAAGGAATTTACTATACCAAAATAAGTATGTTAGTTCATATTTTTGCTTTTACTATTGTAGCTGCTATGCCTTTTTTATTTGGTTATACAGGCTTTTTTTATTTTTTAGATGCTTTTACTTTAGGGTTGATTTGGTTTTACTTTGGACTTAAAGGTTTTTCTTCTAATGATAAAAAAGCCAGTGCCCAAGGAGGAGCGTTATTAAAAGATGTTACCTGGGCACGGAAAATGTTTATTTTCTCAGTTGTGAATATAACCTTACTTTCAGTAATGATGTCTATTCTTTAAAGTCTTATCATGTTTTATAATCTCAGTTCTTCTCTTCTTTGATATCAACGGCTATTTTGGCATTGATGCCAAAATCATTGACAGATGCTTCTAAGGTAGTTGCAACTATGTGCAATAGACCACTTTTAATTGTATTGAGTTCAGCTTCATTACAGCCTTCAATTTCACCGAGGGTATTTAACAGCATTTTCCGATATACGGCACTTAACATATCGAGTTGAGCAAAACGGAACTCTATATCACTGATTTTAGAGAGAACCTCGCTTTGCTCGACATCGCGCTTTTTAGCAAAGTTTTCTTGCTGTGTTTTCAGTGTGGTGAGAAGGTACTCATGGATTTCGACTGCGGTGTTTGAGTAGTCAATTGCATCAAAAAAATCTCTTTTGCTAAGCGCCATTGTGATCCCTTATTAATAAAATAACTTATTATAATAGATACCGTAAATAAGACAATGCGAGCATCACTATACGGGTATATTATTCAGGTAGAAATATGGGTCAAATACATAGTGTTTTAAAAGTATATGGAACCTCAACGGCTTTTCTATTATGAATATCAACAAATATTAGTTTGAGGATAACATCTGCCATTAGGCTATCTTGGGTTAGGTTATAGATTCTTGAGCATAAATCAATGCTCGTGTGGCCACTATGAACTATGCCGAGCTTAATTCTCAGATTGTCGTGGAGAAACCCTTCACTGTGGTATTGGCACTGCAAATTCCCCGCCATCATGTAAACATCAGGGACACCAACGGATATCTCAGAGAGGCCGAACTTGGCAAAATAAACAGCGCGAGCAGTATGAATGTACTCTAAAAACTTTAAGTGATCTAAGTGGTTCATATAATTAATGTCACGAACTGAAATAGTAAGATCATGACTAAAGGGAAGCTTTGTGGGAATGGCTAATTGAAGTCGAGACATCGAACGAACATCCTTGTCATCTTGTTTATGTATTAGAGGTTAAGATGGTTTTTGCTTGGGTACAGAGTGTAAACTTGACGGTTTAGGCATGGCTTTAGGTTTAATTTTGACTTTAGTTTTATTTTTAGATGAAGCAGAGGCAAAGTAGGATAAAGAGACAATAATGGTCATGCCGGTGCCGATAATATACATGTTAATTCCGATTGCCATGCCGACGGCGGCAGCAGCCCATAGGGTTGCCGCCGCAGAAATGCCGCGAACATCGCTATTACGATCTTTGAAGATGAGTCCAGCGCCTAAAAAACCGATACCTGTAACGATCCCTGCGATGATGTTAAACGTGTAATCCACCTTATAAAGATAAAATAAATGAATGGCGATTTCGCTAAAGGCACAGGCACTTAGGGCGGTAATTCCAAAAATGCGAATGCCGTTAGGGTGGGTCTTACGCACAGAAAACCCGACAACTCCACCGAGAATAAAGGCAATCGCTATTTTGAGTAGGTAAATTAACTCAATAATATCAAAAGTTGGGTAGAGATTTTGAAGTTCTGAAGAGACTGTTGTCATTTGAATATACACTCATTCATGTTATTTTGCTAAGTCAAAAATAAAGATAATATAAGTGAAAAATAAGGCGATGTGAACGACTCCCTGCAAAATATGAGTGCGGCTACTAATAAAGGTAATCATGCTGACCGCAAGTGTAGTGACTAGTAGCAAAACATCAAGATCAGAAAGGCCTAAGGTAATCGTTTGGTGTGTTAATAAGCTAATAACCAGTACTGCGGGGATGGTTAAGCTTAAAGAAGCAAGGGCTGAGCCTAGGCATAAGTTAACACAGCGTTGCATACGATTGCGAGAGGCAGCTCTGATCGCACTCATACCCTCTGGAGTGAGGACTAAAATGGCGACAATAAGACCGCTCAATGCTTTAGGAGCATGAATCGCTGAAATGGTGAAGTCAATATACATCGCCAGCTTCTTGGAAAGTAAAACCATAACAACCAATGCCATAAGCAGCATAATGATGTGAAAATAGACTTTTCTGGGCAATGTGCCGTCGGCTTGTGCAGCAGTGATCTGTCGATCTGTCGGATCTGGATGCTCAAAAAAGTCTTTGTGACGTACTGTTTGAATGGATAGGAAAACTGCGTAGAGAACTAAACTCATGATGATGATAAAGGTTGCTTGGCCGTGAGATAGTACACCGTAGCTAGCCGCTTTTGTATAGTTAGGTGAGATTAAGCAAATAATAGAAAGGGGGACAAGGACAGATAAAAAGGCATTCGCACCGTTTAGGTTATAACGTTGAGAGTGATGACGAATTCCGCCAATTAGCAGGCTCAAGCCTACCAACCCATTAAGAGAGATCATCATCACTGCGAACATGGTATCGCGTGCTAAGGTTGGGTTTTTACCTCCTGCGAGCATAACCGCAGAGATTAGGGCAACTTCGATAGAGATCACTGAAATGGTTAAAATGATTGTGCCATAGGGTTCACCAAAGCGGTGAGCAAGCCAATCGGCGTGTTTTACTACACTAAATGCGCAGGCAATCATCACAATGAAGACCACAATAAAGCCTGATAAAGCGAAGCTAACAGACGCTGGGATGAGTTGATTACTTAATTGCGGAGAGAAAAAAATCAGTACAAAAAGCA
The DNA here is from genome assembly GCF_001720395.1 of Piscirickettsia litoralis. NCBI lineage: Bacteria > Pseudomonadati > Pseudomonadota > Gammaproteobacteria > Thiotrichales > Piscirickettsiaceae > Piscirickettsia > Piscirickettsia litoralis. The sequence goes on along the minus strand of NZ_MDTU01000001.1, from coordinate 367,797 downwards.
ACCCAATAAGAAATTTATATTCTTCACTTAGAAATCTAATCATTTTCATGCATATGGCTCTTTTTTCATCCTAATATGTTCAGTTATATCACTGTGCCTGATGGACATAATACTGTAAATAGAAGCATTTGTTGAGGTGGTGATATTGAGCAAAGTTTGCTACTGCTTTAGTGCGCTGAGTGTCCAGTGATGCTTGCTAAAGGGATTACTTCGTTTTTCTTCTCTAATTTCAAAGAGATAGAGGTGGTAGCCTGAGGTGTCGATAACTTGCTTTCGATGTGGATTAAGGCCAGAGCAATAAGTCCCAAGAAAAAGGTCAGTAATAAAATTATTTTTAATGCTTTCAAAAAGGTAAACCTTCACTAATGTTTTGACCTTAGGCACGCTGAATTCACATATTAATGCAAAACATGCAGTGAAGCAATGAAATGGTATAAGGTCTTGAGTTTGTTCGTAACCAGAAAAAGTTAGTAAGAAGAAGCTTGCATTGCGTGTCGAATGAGCTGGCGTAGCCATAGGTGCTCAGGATCGTTACTTTCTTTTTATGCCATGCTTGTTCGACAAGCAATTT
>NZ_MDTU01000001.1:361941-366404 GCF_001720395.1 Piscirickettsia litoralis | reverse complement strand
GCGATTAATGTGGTTGTTGTCAGTAAATAGGGCGTATTTTTTAATGCATGTAGGGCAGGTAACATATGAGATAAAGTAATAATGGCGTTGCGCTGGTGGCCTAGTTGCTTTAACCGAGTATCAATCCGACTTTGAAAGGGGGCTTCTGGAAAAACAACAACCATATGTTGAGCCTGTAAATACTCATCTAATTGTAAAGGCCGCTGCATGAGTGGGTGATCTTTGTCTGCTAAGCAAGCGGTTCTGTCAATAAAGAGGGCTTCAGAATCGAGTGCTTCTGATTTCTTGTCAAAAGTGACACCTATGCCTAAATCAAGTTGTTTTTCGATAAAAGGTTCTTTGCGGTCTAAGCCATTTAGGTGTTTTATTTTTAGGCGAATCCCGGGTGCTTCAATGCTCAATAAAGGGAGTAATTTAGGTAAGACTATAAACTCGGCATAATCAGACATGCCGATGTAGAAAGTACGTGTTGATGTCTTTGGATTAAATTCAGTTGGAGCAACCAATTGGTTAATTTGTTGTAGAACTTGCTTGATTTTTGGCTGTAATGCAGCTGCTTTGGGTGTGATTGTCATCGCTTTGCCATCGCGTACTAGAAGTGGATCATTAAAGAGTAAGCGCAATTGAGCAAGTATAGCACTCATGGCTGATTGGCTAATATGAATCCGTTCTCCGGCACGAGTGACATGCTTTTCTGTAATCAAGGCATCTAAAGCGACGATGAGGTTTAAGTTGATTCTGCTGAGATCTGTCATGGTGAATAACCGTGCAACTGTTTGTTATTAACAATAAATATTCAATCATTTAAATAATCAATGATTGATATCCAAATAATCCATTTCATAAATGATTCTAGAGCTTCTATGATCAACAGGCAAGTTATCTTAAGGCGAGATTTTACGTGGTGGCATTAGTATTTAGAAACTCTCATTTTATAACGATCGTTATTATGATCATGGCGGCGATGCTGGGTTTATTGCCGACAGACATTTATGCGCCAGTGTTACCGATGTTGATCTTAGTTTTTCATGCATCCCACACACAAATTCAACTCTCGATGACTGTGTTTTTGATAGGGTTAAGTTCAACGCAATTACTGGCTGGATTGTTGTCCGATTATTATGGTCGTAAGCCCATTATGATTATAGGGTTACTTGGCTTTATTCTGGGGTCTGTCATCTGTTTTTATGCCATTTCTATCGATTTTTTGTTAATGGGTCGGACGATTCAGGGTATTGGTGCAGGTGCAACGGCAGTATTATCAAGAGTCTTGTTAAGGGATTTATTTTCGGGAGTAGAAATAGCTCGAATCGGTTCCTATGTGGCGGCTTTCATTGGCTTAACTCCTGCGATGGCACCGATATTAGGAGGTTTTGTTCAAGAATTATACGGCTTTTCAGCGATCTTTATCCTATTGTTGCTGTTCGCTACTGCTTTGTTGGCTTTAATTTTGATTTTTTTACCAGAGACGAACTTAAATCAGCATCGGCGAGTTTTTTTAAATAAAAGCCATTCGTCGCATTTAACATTTCGTCATAGTGTATCAATGTATCAGCAAGTATTAACTTCAAAAGTATTTTGGCTCAATGTGACGGCATCAGCGTGTGCGCTATCGACGATAGTGGTGTTAGCAATAATAAATCCTTACTTATTTTTTAAATTATTTAACTTGTCGACTTCTCAGTATGGTGTTTGGGCGGCAGTTTCGATGCTCGGCATGTTTTTAGGGATGATCGTCAACAGTGTGCTAGTCACTCGTTTTTCGATGAAAAGCATAATGGGTTTGGGTATGGGGATAATTACTATAAGTGGGCTATTTTTTAATGTAGTTTATTTGTTTTCTATCAGTGAATTAGGGGTGATGGTGCTTTTGACGGCTACAGCAACATTAGGCGCTGCTTTTATCTTGCCGAACGCTGTGGTTGGTGCCTTTATGCCTTTTGAAAAGATAGCAGGGACTGCAGGTGCGGTTTACGGCAGTTTACAGATGTTGATTACTGGGCTAATCACCGTATTTATTGCCTTACTTTCATCGTATCAAGTTTCCACACTTGGCCTGATTTTAATCGGCTTAGGTGTATTTCCCTTATTGCTGTTCATTCACGAAACTAAAAGGCTGGGTGAGTAAACGTTAGGAAGTTTTACTAGTATCTTAACCTTATCTTTGAGTGTAATATAATAGAACGATCTGTCAATTATGGTTAAATTGAAAGTCGTTAATGTTAGAGTAATATATTACATTTGAGTGGGTTAAGCTGTTTATGAAGAAAAAAGTTGCTGCGGGCCTTATGCACCCAAAGGTTTTGCCTTATTTATTTAGGCTATGGCCGCCTTATTGGGGAACAGGAATTCACATTGATCATATTGCCAGTGATTTTCGTGAAATGCGTGTCAGTATGAAGTTGCGCTTTTATAATAAAAACTATGTCGGCATTCATTTTGGTGGCAGCCTGTACAGCATGACAGACCCTTTTTATGTATTGATGCTGGTGCGCATTCTAGGCTCTCAATATAAAATTTTAGACCAGTCGGCTCAAATTACTTATTTAAAGCCAGGCGTTGGAACGGTATGTGCAAATTTCAAACTCAATGATGAAATTTTAGATAACGTGAAAGAACATGCTGAATCAGGAGAGAAGTATTTGTTGACCTTGCCGGTTGATATTATTGATGGACAAGGTGATATTGTTGCTCAGATAGAGAAAACCATTTATATTCGTCGTCGTAGGCGAGACTAAAATGGAAGGTATCGGTTTTTTCAAAAAAAAATTTATAGTCGGGTATTATTTAAACATGGCATATATACTGTGAAACTTTTAACTTCTCGATTTAGCCAGTTGGGTAATCGTTTTTATCATAAAGAAACAATTAGCCCTTTTAAAAAATATTCAGCTTGTGCACAGTAATGACAAGCTCTGTCAGGAATTTGGTTTTGATAGTCAAGGTTTATCACAATGTTTGCCTTATTTTAATGGTGAGAAATTGTGGCAGCAGGCAGACTATTTATCGATGGTTTACAGTGGCCATCAGTTTGGTATATACGTGCCGCGTTTAGGCGATGGCCGTGCTATTTTGCTCGGTGAGATTAAAAATAACGATCAAGAGCGTTGGCAATTACAACTTAAAGGCTCTGGACAGACCAAATACTCTCGGCAAGGAGATGGCCGTGCGGTATTGCGTTCGAGTATTCGTGAGTATTTAGCCTCAGAAGCTCTTTTCCACTTGGGTATTCCAACAACAAGGGCCTTGGCTGTGATGAGCAGTGACGAAGCTGTTTATCGTGAGCGGCCTGAGTCTGGTGCTTTACTCATTAGAGCAACTCCATCCCTTATTCGTTTTGGTAGTTTCGAGTACTTTTTTTATACGGATCAGCATGATTGTTTAAAGCAGTTGGCAGATCATGTGATTCAAGATTATTATCCAGAGTGTTTAAAAGAAGAAAATCCCTATGCTAAATTATTACTAAATATAGTTCGGCGTACAGCAACATTAATTGCACTATGGCAAGTGTATGGTTTTAATCATGGTGTGATGAATACGGATAATATGTCGATTCTAGGTGAAACTTTTGATTATGGCCCCTATGCGTTTTTAGATGATTATATTCCAGGGTTTATTTGCAATCACTCAGATCATGCAGGTCGCTATGCTTTTAATCAGCAGGCAGATGTTGGTCTGTGGAATTTAAATGCTTTGGCTCATGCGCTTTCACCATTAATCGCTCATGATGATATTGTTTTTGCACTAAAGCACTATGAGCTGGTATTTTCCCAAACATATTTTACTAAATTAGCTGCGCGTTTTGGCATCGCTGAAATTAATCGAGAGTCACAAGAATTAATGCTCGCAGGGCTGACCGTTTTAGAGGAGTTAAAAGCAGATTATCACCATTTTTTTAGAGCATTAAGTCATGCTGTTGCTAATGATGATTTTGATCTTAAAAAAATCACACAGAGCTCGAGAGAGTGTGAAAAAAGTAAATTATGGTTAAATGCCTATGAAAAGTTGATTAAGCAGCAAAATCTATCAATGGCGGATAGCGGTCAGGCTATGCTTGCAGTGAATCCAAAATATATCCTAAGAACCTATTTGATGGATACTGCGATAGAAAAAGCTGAGCAGGGTGACTTTTCAGAAGTGAATAACCTTATGAATTGTTTAAGCCAGCCTTACGCTGAGCAACCTGAATATGAACATTATGCTACAGCTGTGCCTGAGTGGGGTAAGAAGCTTGTATTAAGCTGTTCTTCTTGAGAGACTACTTATTTAAATAAAAGCGGATGTGTTTTAGATAGATAAAATATAAGAATATTCATGACTGATTTCTCCTTTAAAATAATCCGCATTTTCGTGATACTTTTTGATAGGCAAATCCTAGAGATTTAATTAAAGCAATAGACGCATGATTTCTTGTGTCTATTCTCGCTTCAATATATTTTATCTGCCAAGTTGTAAATAAGTCA
>NZ_MDTU01000001.1:354460-361633 GCF_001720395.1 Piscirickettsia litoralis | reverse complement strand
GGCTGCTTTTTTATCACGTATCGCCCAGTTGAGCCAAATAGCAGTACCATCAGAAGATCGCCGTTGTTGTAATTTTTTATAGCGCTGGCGTAAAGTCTCTATACTTTTTGGGGGCTGTTCCGGGATATATTGGTAGGACTGCTCATCTTTAAGCCTGTTAAATAATAATATTGCATGCTGCTCGGTAAGAGGTTCGAGCAGCAGCCTTTGACTTGATAATTTATTGACCTTTATTATTGTCATTGTATTGGCTGTTTTGAGCCTAATTTAACGAGAGACTTGCAGGTTGTGCCTTGAATGACGACTGAAAATAACACAATGCAATAGGTGAAAATTAAAATATGATTACGATAAGGCCCTTCAGGGAGTGATAAAGCCATAGCAAGAGCTAAGCCACCTCGCAGGCCGCCCCAGGTTAAAATAGTGATAACAAACGGTGTATATTTTCGTTGCATTTTAAAGAGGCTCATAGGCAGTGCGACCGTTATAAAGCGAGCAATGAGTGCTAAGGGGATCATCAATAAACCAGCGGCAAAATCACTTAAGCTGAGCGTTAGACTGATAAATTCAAAGCCAATCATTGCAAAGAGCATCATGTTAAGTACTTCATCAATGAGCTCCCAAAATGTATCCAGGTGTTGATTACCCTCAGAGCTTAAGACCTGATGACGAGTGAGGTTGCCGGTGATAATCCCAGAGACAACCATCGCAAGGGGTCCTGAAACATGTAAAAACTCTTGAGCGATGAGATAGCCGCCAGAGGCAATGCAGAGAGTGATTAAAATTTCGATTTTAGCATCATGAATATGCTTGATTAAAAAGTAAGCGATAAAGCCTAAGATGAGGCCATAGAGTATGCCACCAGCGGCCTCTTGACCAAACAATAGAGCAATGCTTTGCCAAGTGGGGGGCTGACCAGAATCGACAACATGATAGAGCGTTACGAAAATCACTAAGCCGACACCATCGTTGAATAGCGATTCACCCGCAATCTTGGTAGTTAGATCTTCCGGTGCATTGAGTTCTTTGACCGTTGCGAGTACCGCGATAGGGTCGGTTGGAGAGATCAAAGCACCAAATAAAAAGCAATACAATAATGGGATATTAATCTGTAAAAGTTGTAATAGCTCATAGCTTAAAAAGCCAATAACGAGTGTTGAGGCTAGTGTGCCAAGAAAAGCGAGACTGGTGATTTCCCATTTAAACTTAAGTAAGCGTTTTAGATCAACAGTTAAACTGCCGGCAAAGAGCATAAAGCCGAGAATACCGTTTAAAAGAAAATTGCGAAAATCAATGTGCTCAAAGAGTTCTTGAGTGGTTTGATGAAGCGCCGGTGAGCCCAGGTGGTCAGATAGGATAATGACAATAGAAGTAAATAATGCGCCCAAAGTGACGGCAATGGTTGTTTGCATTTTAAATAATCGGTGATTCAAATATGCAAAAACAGTGGCAAGAATAAGCAGAGCAGAGATTACTTCATAGACGGTCATGGGCTGTGTATTACCTAAATTAAAAGAATAAGGATAACAGAGCTTGCCATGTCTTCTCAAATGAAGAAGGCTGTGGTTAAGGCTTTGAAAGCATGGAGGAGCAAGTATTGTTGTGATCGAGAACCGATGATGTATGAGGGTTAGCTATATAATTTTTGTTTAGATTGCTTATAAAAAGATTGATACATTTTGTTGACGGCCTGTTTAATGGCTTTTTCAAGTAATATCGCCATTTTATCGGAGTCTTGTTCAATAGTAAGATGACTCGCTGTGATTTCGAATAAATTAACGGTTATGGGAGAGGTGAGGAGAATGAGTCCTGCTTGACGCAACTCTGCTTTGAACTTTACTGAGGCATGATAATAACTCGCCCCGATATAAGGGACATATTGAATTTTAGGATTGATGAGTTCTTTGGGAGCGCCTTTCTTTTTTAATACTTCGATGGATTGAATGATGCCAGTAATTACATAGTGATGATTAGAATAAGGCGCATTGCTGCCATTTTCTTGGCCAATGCTGCGCATGGTGGTTTGTAGGTAAACAGGAAGAGAGGGGTTGGTTTTGCCGCTGAATATTCCTGAGGGCAACTTTTTCTTGAAATAACGCTTTAGTGCGGTTTTTTGTATTTTGGGCCGAGCATCGAAAAATCGCTGTACCCGAATATCTCCAAGGGCTGAGTATTTTACTTGATTTGCTTTAGAGGCTGCCACAGGCTTGAGTTGCATTGTCGGGACAGTGCATGCGCTGATTATAATGAGTGCAGCTAAATAAAAACACAGCTTTAAAGAAAAACTCACCTGCTTCATTATGTGTTACGTCTTTGGGCTTCAGTTTCTAAAGTATAAGTGACTTTTACTGTGCTTTCCTTATACTCATACCAAGGTGAGAATTAGAGTGGCGAACTAGCGATATTGGGAGATGGCTGTGCATGATTTAATCACTTTTTTTGTAACTTTATTTGCTTTAACGAATCCTTTTGGAAACTTAGCGATTTTTGTTGGCTTAGTAGAAGGGCGTAGTGTTTCTGAACAAAGAGCGATTGCTTTTAAAACAGGTGTTGCTGTTGCGATCATTTTAGTCATTGTGACCTTATTTGGTAAAAATATTCTTGATTTTTTGGTATTTCTATCGGTGCCTTTGAGGTTGCGGGCGGCTTAATTATTTTGCTGTTGGGATTATCTATGCTTAATATGAAAAGCGAACACAAGCCACATACTCAAAAAGAGCATGAAGAAGCTGAAGAAAAGCCTGCGATTGCTGTTGTGCCGCTTGCAATTCCCATTATTGCAGGGCCTGGCGCACTGGCGGCGGTGATTATTCATAGCCAGTCTGCTCATAGTTCTTTTGCTAAATTATCTTATCTTGGTGTCGATATCGCGATTGCTATTATTATTACACTAATCTTATTGTTCGCCCCTTTTTTCCATAAGATTTTAGGTGTAGCGGGATTAAAAATTGTTGAACGTATTATGGGGCTGATTTTGATGGCAATGGCTGTCACGATGATGGCCGCAGGTGCGCATTCGTTGTTTCCAGCGGCCTAAAGGCAAAATTATGGGCTATTCAATTAGATGAATAGCCTTGTTCTTTTGCATTGGCGATACACAGTTCTTCAGTTTCAAATGTATCTGTTGATGCAGCCAAAAAGCGCCCCCCTGGGTCAGAGCATGACCACTGCCATTGGCCTTTGCTGTTTTTGAAGATATCCCACCGATTGTCTGGATTTTCCAGTGCACTCATTTAAAACATCCTTGTTTGCTTTGATTTATAATAATAATTTTATTGCAAAGTCTTTTAAAAAATAAAAATAGCTTAGCGTAATTGGTCGAGGACACTATAGATTGGGTGAAGAACACTACTGCCCAGTTGTTCACTGCGTTCTGCTGACCAGCCAAACTCTTTGCAGGGCAGGTTAGCATTATCTTTAAATGGCATTTCAATTGTGAAAGAAAGGCAATCAAAAGTTTCCCCGATGTTGTTACAGGCCACAGTAAGATTTGCTTGGCCTGGTTTATCTTTATCGTAGCCATATTGATCCTGAAAGTCAGGGTTGGCTTTGATAAAGGCAGCTTTAAACTGTTCTTCCAGGTTCTGAATGCGGGCTGAATAAGACGGATTGCCTTCTGTACCTGCAACAAAGTTATAAGGCAAAGCCTCATCACCGTGAATATCTAGAAATAAGTCGAGGCCGGTTTCTTGCATTTTTTCTTTGACATAATAAACTTCAGGGCTTTTTTCTAACGTAGGTGTTTGCCACTCACGGTTTAAGTTGGCACCTGCGGCATTTGTGCGTAAGTTACCACGAACACTGCCATCAGGATTCATATTGGGAACGACATAAAAAACCGCTTGTTTTAATAAAGTCTGGCCAAGTGCATTGCTGTCATCAAGTAAGGCACCTAAAAATCCTTCGATAAACCATTCGGCCATAGTCTCTCCGGGGTGTTGGCGAGCGATGAGCCAAATTTTCTTTTTATTTCTATCTGGTTGGCCGATTGTTAATAAATCTAAGTCACGGCCATCTATGGTGCTGCCCAATGTGCTGATTTCACACTGAGCGTGGTTTTGCGCATGGCCAATCAGCTCCTGATGACGCTCAAAAGAATAAGGTGTGAAATAAGCATAATAAATACTATTTTCTTCAGGTGTATGCTCTATCGTTAAAGTTTTGCCGTCATAGCGACTAGGGATACGAAACCAATGCTCTTTATCGTAGCTGGCAACGATATTGTAGTCTTTCCAGCCATCAGGATAAGAGCATTCACTCGCATTTAAGATGTTAAGGGAGCAGGCTTGGTTCTTTGCACCCTGTAGGCGAAAGTGAAACCATTGGAGAAATTCGGATTGATTATCTTTACGGACCTTAAGCTGTATATCATTGGCAGATTCGGCCGAAACAACTTCGATATTACCAGCATCGAATTGTGCACTAATTCTCATCGCTTATCCTTATTTTTAATTTTATCAAAATTTTTGCTCTTTATTAAAGCAACTTGCTTTTAGGGCGTCAATAACAGCTTAATCAAGTTGGAATGAATTTTACGGAACTTTTTAAGAAAATTATGTTCTATCAAACAGTGTTGGCTATCAATTTATCGGTTTTTTACTAAGAAATCATGAAGCAGAGTGGTGCTTGTCGTTGAAATCTTGTACACTACAGCGCCGCAACTGCCGTTGCTTTAATGTTGAATATTAACAAAATTAAGAGATTATTTATGAGTTTTGCCTCTTTGGGTTTATCTGAGTCACTTCTTGAAGCCATTACTGAGCAAGGGTATGAAACGCCCTCGCCGATTCAAGCGAAGGCCATTCCTGCGGTGATGACTGGCCAAGATGTGATGGCGGCTGCCCAAACGGGTACAGGCAAAACAGCAGGTTTTACCTTGCCGTTACTCGAACGTTTATCGCAAGGTGAGCCGGTACGAGCGAATCAGGTCCGTGCTTTAGTGTTGGCGCCTACGCGTGAACTTGCTGCCCAGGTAGCCGATAGTGTTGCCACCTATGGCAAAAATTTACCCTTACGTTCAACTGTCGTTTTTGGTGGTGTCAAAATTAATCCGCAAATGATGAAACTGCGCCGTGGTGCTGATATTCTTGTCGCAACCCCTGGGCGGTTATTAGACTTATATAACCAAAATGCGGTGAAGTTTAAGCAACTAGAAGTATTAATTCTAGATGAAGCCGATCGAATGTTAGATATGGGCTTTATTCATGATATCCGTAAAATTTTGGCGATTTTACCCAAGCAGCGTCAGAACTTAATGTTCTCGGCGACTTTCTCTGATGAAATTCGCAATTTAGCCAAAAAACTGGTTCATAATCCCATTGAAATTTCAGTCACACCACGCAATACCACGGCTAAAACAGTAAAACAGTGGATTTGCCCTGTTGATAAAAAGCAAAAGCCGGCCTTATTAGCCCAATTGACTCATGAGAATAAATGGCAGCAAGTACTTGTTTTTACTAAAACGAAGCATGGCGCGAATCGTTTGACGCGTTATTTGGAAAATGAGGGGATTAAAGCGGCAGCAATTCATGGCAATAAGAGCCAAGGCGCACGAACAAAGGCACTTGCTGACTTTAAAAATGGTGAGGTTCGAATGTTAGTCTCTACTGATATTGCTGCGCGTGGCTTGGATATTGACCAGCTGCCTCAGGTAGTTAATTTTGACTTGCCCAATGTGCCAGAAGATTATGTCCATCGTATTGGGCGAACGGGGCGGGCGGGCGCACGTGGCCAGGCGGTGTCATTGGTGAGCGCAGATGAAATTAAGCAGCTTGCTGATATTGAACATTTAATCGGCCAACTGTTAACACGCAGATTAATCGATGGTTTTGAACCAGTCCATGATGTGCCAGTATCAAGTTTAGATCGTAAACCTAAAAAGCCAAAAAAACCGAAGAAGCCAAAAGTAGGCCATCGAGATGGGCAGCGCTCGGGTGATAATGCTCAAGGCCATAAAGCCGATGGTGATAAGCCGCGTCGAAGAGGGCGTGGTCAGGCAAGAGCTGAGAACAAAGCCAGCAAGAATGCTCAGCAGAGCAATCGCTCTGGCCGTCATAGTCAAAGGCGTCGAGCCCCAATAGGCTGATGGATAAATCGGGGGAATCTTATCTTCCCTCGTTAAATGCCAACATTAAGCTGACAATAAGTTGGCAAACAATTTTATTAAATTAGTATTTCTTTTCATTCAGCCTTTTTCACTAAATGTTAGACTTCGCCACTTTAATATTATATTCTCAGTGCCTCCAAACTTAAGAAATTTAGCCTAAGGGCTTAGAGGTTTACTTTTTTTATGAAAAAATACCTAATTACTTCATTAATTATATTAATATTCGCAAACACTATAATATATGCAGAGTGCAAAGTTGTGATTGATAGTGAGGGTGATTCTTATTCTGTTAACCATTGTTCAAATGTAACAGGCGTTGCTGCCAAAATAAAATCAATTTTTACAAGTACAACTTATTCATCTTCTATAGAACCGATATTGTCTTTACAAAATAAAGTGCATTCACATATACGTATTCGCAAGTCCACATTAAAAGGAGTTGATTGGCAAGATAGTGATCTGCAAGGCGGAAGTATTTCAGGGTCAACTTTTATTCAGAGTGTGTTTAGTAAGCTGAATATGAGTAAATTCAATTTTAATCAATCAACCTTTGAAGGGGCAAAGTTTACTGCAACAGACTTAGAAGGTTCTAACCTTAATGGGTCTAACTTTGAAAAATCACACTTTATAAAGGTCAATATGGGGCATGTGAACCTTAATCAGTCTGATATATCAGGTGCGCTGTTGGAAGAGGTTGTGCTGGACTCAGCAAATGTTAATCAGTCTGATTTTAGTCACAGTATTATGAAGAATATCTCTTTCAAAAATGGCAAATATCAATGAGCCTGATTTTAGTGATGCAAGCTTAAATAATGCTGATTTTACAAGGGCAAGTATGAATGGTGTCAATTTTAGCACAGCGACTTTGACAGGAGCGCTTAACTTTAATCAGGCCCAACTTTGCAACATAACATTTGCTGGAGTGAGGGGAGTCACTCAGAGTAATTTAGCACAGGCTTTAAAGGGGGCTAAGAGTATATGTAAGGTAACGATGCCTGACGGGTCACAAAATATGAGTGGTTGTGATTCAGATGGGGAGTGTGATGACTATTGATGTATTAATAAAT
>NZ_MDTU01000001.1:346615-353338 GCF_001720395.1 Piscirickettsia litoralis | reverse complement strand
GTAAATGAGAAAATTATCTGGGTTTAAGCTGTTAATCAAAAGCGGTTGTTTTCTAAAATGGCGCATGTTAATTTGACTAGGATTCATTTTGTCCTCTAGGAGCTTGAGATGAGTGTTAAAGTTACATTGCGTCAATTGGAAATTTTTGTTGCAATTTCCCAACATGGTCATGTTACTCAAGCTGCAAATTCATTGTATCTTTCTCAATCGGCGGTCAGTATGGCCCTAGCAGAGCTCGAGCGCCAACTGGGAAAAACATTGTTTGACCGTGCTCATAAAAACCTACAGTTGACGAATGAAGGACGGCTGTTATTGGATAAAGCCGTTAATTTAATGCAGCAAGCCAGAGAGGTTGAGCAGTTATTTGAAGATAATGTCCAAGGCGAGCTCGTTGTCGGCGCAAGCTCTACGGTTGGCAATTATATGCTCGCGCGCTTGATCAGCGAATATTTAAAAAAATACCCGCAATTGCGTTTACGTCTTGAAGTGTCTAATACCCAAAGGTCACAAGAAAAGCTATTGGATTATCAGTTTGACTGTGCCTTTGTTGAAGGTGAAGTCATGCATACGGACATCAAACGCCAGTTATGGTGTATGGATGAGATGATTTTTGTTGCGGCTCCCATGCACCCGTTAGCCTATAAAACACGGGTAACTTCAGATGACCTTGCTAAAGCTGCGTGGGTGCTACGTGAGCAAGGCTCTGGGACGCGTGAGTTTTTCAATTATCATCTATTACCTAAACTTGCACGTGCTCGAATTTGTTTGGAATTAACTGATTCAATGGCGGTGACTCAATCGGTAGAAACCGGAGTGGGGATTAGCTGTTTGTCTCGACGTGTTGCTGAGAGTGCTTTAAGAGAAAAGCGTTTAGTTGCGCTTCCTTATAGTCATAAATTAGAGCGCTCATTTTATTTAATTATGCATGAAAAGAAACACGTATCGCCTCTGACTCGTCACTTTGTTGACTTTTGCTATCAAAGTGCTGGGCAGGGTAATAATTATTCGATTTAGTAACTTTTTTTATTTTATATAAAAAGTGATATTGAACTCGTGCCATAGTTAACTAACGCTAACCAATATCGACATATTTTCTGCACTTTGATCTTTATTAATGATTTTGCTATAGTCAATTTCAGTGGTAAGGATTCATAAAAATAAAAAATTATTCATATATCTTGTGAATAGCTAAGAATCTGGGTACAGTAAAATAATCCCCCTTACCCGTATGGTACACTTTTAAGGAGGTTGTCAAATGGAAAAAATTGAGCGAACTTATGTTCGAGATCAGGGATTAAGCGGCAGCTTTAAAGAAATGCAACTGGAGCAGTACTCTCGTGATTGGTTAGAGCCAATGCGCCGTAAGAGCGGTGAAGGATCTTGGGATGATGATTATGTTAGTCCAAGAGCAAAGAGTAAGTTAGACGGTTATTTTGGGTAAATGTAGAAAAGGGGCTTATTGCCCCTTTTCTTTTTGATGTTCTTGTCTGTGTTTTTGCTCTATTCTTGTGCCACTTACGGCCAATCCAAAACCGGTAAAGCAAGCGTGCGGTAATATAACTGGCTAACGAAAAAGTAATACTCAAAGTTATGCAACCTAATAAAAAGGGTTGCCATGAATGAGAGAGTAATCGTAATATATCATGGGACTTATCAAAGCTAATCGCAAGCTCGGGATGGCCCATCATCCAGCTGCCTAATTTGTATGCACCATAAATCATCGGCGGGATTGTGATTGGATTAGAAATCCAGACGGTGGCCAGAGAGATGCCGACATTCGCGCGAAAAATTAAGGCGCTCAGTGCCGCAGGGACCATCTGAAACGGGATCGGGATGAAGGCGAAGAAGCTACCGATAGCAATGGCCTTAGATACACTATGGCGGTTAAAATGCCAAAGATAGTGATAGTGTAACAAATGGTGGAGCTTAGCAAGAATTTTATGGTCTTTAAGGGACTCTCGCGTTGGGATTTTACTTTTAAACCAATTGAACATGGATAGATTTCAGTCCTATGATGGGGTTTGTATTTGTTATTGGGTTTATCACCCTCTTTTTTCTAGGTTGGCCAGGTGGCTTGCTACTCAGTTTTATTATAGGGGGATTGTATTACTTTATAAAATCAAGCGCTAGAATTTGGTGGGTTCTCTTTCTTTGTCTTGGAGCACTTTGGGCATTGTTAGTGATTAGCTGGCAAAATCATCTGCGGTTATCGCATGATCTTTTTGGTCACAGCGTTCAGGTTACAGGGATAATTCACTCTATTCCAGAATACCAAGATCGGAAAACACGCTTTTTATTTGTAGCAAGTGAAATCAATGGCCAAACACTATGGCCTAAGCGTGCCTTGGGCCTAAATTGGTATAAACCTAGAAAAGATCAGTTGGTATTGTTGCATGCAGGGGAACGTTGGCGATTCAATGTGAAATTACGGCCCCCTACAGGGCTTGAGAACTTTATCGGCTTTAACTATCGCTTATGGCTGTATCAGCAAGGAATTCAGGCGACAGGCACTGTCACTAACAAAGAGGGCGGTAACACTCGACTGAGTGGACCTCACGCCTTGCATATACAGAAACTGCGACAACAGGTGGCGCGATTCTTAGAAGATGCTCATTTACAGAATAGTGCAGTGATTAAGGCACTAACGCTTGGTGAGCGTGGAGATTTAAGTCAAAACCAACGTCAAATATTGCAACAGACAGGGACGGCTCATTTATTAGCAGTATCTGGGTTACATATTGGCCTTATTGTCACATTTACCTTTTTATTGATGCGAGTTTTATTGCTTTGGTTACCGTTGCTTGCTAAAAAATATCAAAATTCAGGGTATGCCCTGTTTATCGCAGCAGTGATAAGCCTTATGGCTGCAATCCTTTATAGTGCACTGGCAGGATTTTCAATTGCAACCTTACGAGCCTGCTTGATGACTTCCTGCATACTAATTGCATTCTTATATCGACGGGTGATACCCATATGGACTTTCTATCAGTATGCATTAGTGGGTGTGATTTTGTTTTTTCCTTTAAGTGTGCTATCTGTTGGTTTTTGGTTGTCATTTATCAGTGTTGCCGTGCTTATTTTTGTGTGTTCTGGGCGTTTAAAG
This sequence comes from Piscirickettsia litoralis, assembly GCF_001720395.1. Lineage (NCBI taxonomy): Bacteria > Pseudomonadati > Pseudomonadota > Gammaproteobacteria > Thiotrichales > Piscirickettsiaceae > Piscirickettsia > Piscirickettsia litoralis. Next base: position 350,235 of record NZ_MDTU01000001.1, on the reverse strand, counting down.
CAGAACAAATTACAGAAATATATTAAACCGCAGTGGGCCCTATTAATCGCATTAGGACCTTTGTCTTTAGCTTATTTTTTTAATTTGCCAATCATGGGATTGTTTGCGAATCTTGTTGCAATCCCCTGGACCGGTGCTTTGATATTGCCGATATTGTTAATGAGTGTCATTTTTATACCATTATCATTGAATTTGGCACTAATTTTATTAAATTTTGCAGATCAACAAATTACCTGGTTATTGCAAGTATTGCATTACTTAAATCAGCTCCAGTTTTATATCCCTCCTTATCATGGTATTCCTAAAGCAGCTGTACTCATTATATCTTTACTCGGCACATTTATTTTATTAATGCCACGCGGGTTGCCTGGGCGATTTTTAGGAGGCATTGCTTTATTTATTCCTTGGTTATATGCAGTAAAGCCTATTGTTGCTGGCGATGTTTTTATTCGTGTACTGGATGTAGGGCAAGGTTTTGCGGCAATAATTAAGACAAGCCATCATAATTTAATCTATGATGTTGGTAATCGAACTAAAAGTGGTTTCGACTTGGGGCAAGCTGTTGTTGTCCCTAACCTTTATGCTTTGGGAGTACGCCATATTAACAAGCTTGTTATTAGTCATATAGACAGTGATCATAGCGGTGGGCTGAGCAGTGTGTTAGCTATTTATCCGCAGACTAAAGTGATCAGTTCAAGTCCTTTGTTACCTAGTTCTCAAATTGAACCTTGTGTGTCGGGAAACCACTGGCAGTGGGATGGTGTGAAGTTTGAGTTTTTATCACCTTTTAGACCTTTTCCTTATGGGCGCAATAACCAGTCGTGCGTATTAAAAATTACAGCAAAAGGGAAGAGTGTGTTATTTTCTGGAGATATCGAAAAATCACAAGAAAAAAAGCTTATTGCTCGTGCTCCATTGAGTTTGAAAAGTGATATTTTATTTGCGCCTCATCATGGCAGTAAAAGTTCTTCAACTTTAGCGTTCATTAAAACTGTTTCTCCTAATACGGTCATTATTAGCGCGGGTCGCTATAATGCTTATAAGCTCCCTCACTCAGTCGTTATTGATCGTTATCAGCAGCAAAAAGTTAATATTTTAAATACAGGGCAGGTTGGCGCGATTGATTTTGAACTCACTAATGGCCCTATAGGCTTTACCTTTGCTGGTTCTTGATTATGATGTATTTCGGATGATAAAGGGCGTTATTGGCAGTAGCATGAAAAGGAAAATCATTGATCATGAATGAAAGTAACAGATTAGAGAAAGAGCAACTAATGGATGAGTTATCTGATTTGAAAATTATAGATTCTTGGAAAAAGAATACCCAGCCTTGGATTAAGGCGATTGAAAATAGTGAGATTGAAACCCGCCAGCAAGTAACAAACCATGTAATTATTAAAGAAATTTTGGCAAGTCAGCCTAAAAAAGTCCTTGATATAGGCTGTGGGGAAGGTTGGCTTGTTAGAACATTGGAGAGTGCAGGAATTGATACGCTGGGTATTGATGCTGTTCCCGAATTTATTGAATATGGCCAATCTAAAAAGCAAGGTCGCTTTAAATTATTATCTTTTGAAAGCTTAACTTACCAAGCTTTACAAGAAAAATTTGATATTATTATTTGTAATTTTTCTTTAATTGGTAAAGAGGTCGTTGACTATTTATTCAATAAGTTTTCTGAACTATTAAGCCAAAATGGCCGGGTTATTATTCAAACTTTGCACCCGGTTACAAGTTGTGGGAATTTACCGTACCAAGATGGCTGGCGAAAAGGGTCTTGGCAGGGCTTTAGCAAAGAATTTATGGACCCTGCTCCTTGGTACTTTAGAACAGTAGAAGCTTGGCAGAAACTTTTTATTGATAATGGCTTTTCTATTGATAAGATGATTGAACCTGTTTATAAAAAAATAATCGGCCTATTTCTATAATATTTACAACAAGCGTGCATACTGTTTAATCGCTATATGGAATATAGTGGCTACTGCAAAACGCTTTTATCCATAGCAGAGGTTACGAGGTGTTCATGTGTGTGCTCAATTTTATCTCGTTGATATGGGAAATAAATGAGCGTAATAATTAACATAATAAACAGAGTATATAACAAATAGGTTAAAAATCGTGACTTCATCGTCTAATTTCCTTGTTGGTACAACTTAAATATGTTTTTTTGCAGGCTTAGAGTAAATTTATATAAATTTGCTACTGCCTGACAGAGTAGTGACTACCTAAATCTATTTAATCAGAAAAACTTATGTGTGGCAAGTTGCCTCATTCACCCTAACTCTTGCTTTTGTCTAGTTTTTTTTGTTACAATAAATAAAGAAAGTAGCAAAGGAGCTTGAGTGTGGATATAACATCATTTTTGAATGCAGTGAGTGGCTTTGTTTGGGGGCCTGTCATGCTGATTTTACTTTTGGGGTGCGGGGTTTATTTAACGATCCGATTGCGCTTGTTGCAGTTAAGGAAGTTAGGTGCAGCCTTAAAGCTTATTGTCCAAAAAGATCCGAAAAAAAGCCAAAGGTGAGATCAGTGGTTTTCGAGCATTAACTACGGCAATGGCTGCAACTGTTGGCACAGGGAACATCGCAGGTGTTGCTACAGCTATTGTTCTAGGGGGCCCTGGTGCTATTTTTTGGATGTGGATAACAGCCCTTGTTGGAATGGTGACAAAATATGCAGAGGCTGTACTTGCTGTTAAATACCGGGAAATAGATGCAAATGGTAATTATGTCGGTGGGCCGATGTATTATATTAAAAATGGCTTAGGCTCGCGTTGGCGAGGATTAGCTGTCGCATTTGCGATTTTTGGAACCATTGCGGCCTTTGGTATCGGCAATAGTGTTCAAAGTAACTCGATGGCGCATGTATTAAATAACCATTTTGGCATTTCACCTTGGTGGGTGGGTGGTGTGAGTGCGGTACTCGTTGCTCTTGTGTTATTGGGAGGAATTCGTTGGATTGGTCGGGTGACGAGCTATTTAGTCCCGATTATGGCGGTTTTTTATATTATCGGTGGAGTCATTGTTTTAAGCCTACACTTTAGCCAGATTCCGCAAATTTTCTCCCTTATTTTTCATAGTGCGTTTAATGGTACAGCGGCTGTTGGTGGTTTTGCCGGTGCGACGATTATGGCGGCGATTCGTTTTGGAGTCGCTCGTGGTGTTTTCTCAAATGAAGCTGGGTTAGGGACTGCACCGATTGCGCATGCTGCGGCAAAGACAAATAGCCCAACCCGTCAAGGCTTAATTGCGATGACTGGAACATTTTTTTGATACCATCATCTTATGTAGCACTACCGCTTTTGTCATCTTGTTAAGTGGGTTATGGACTTCAGGAGAAACAGGGGCCGCACTTTCATCAGATGCCTTTCAGCTTGGGTTTAATGGCGGTGGTCTGATTGTAACAATTGGTCTTGTTGTTTTCGCATTCACAACACTCTTAGGTTGGAGCTATTATGGTGAGCGTTGTGCCAGTTACTTGTTTGGTACAAAAATCATTATCCCTTATCGTATTCTTTGGGTAATTGTCATTGTTTTGGGGCCGTTGCAAACTTACATTTATTATGGTTAGTTGCTGATATTTTAAATGCATTGATGGCAATCCCAACCTTATTGCTTTGATAT
>NZ_MDTU01000001.1:342544-345489 GCF_001720395.1 Piscirickettsia litoralis | reverse complement strand
ATGGTTGTAAAATTGACTCGTGACTACGATAATTCACAGCCGCTTCCGACAAATAAGATGGATTCGGAAAATCTATAAATAAAACAAAATTAGGAGCTGCCACCGAATAAAGCTCCTTGAGCAACTGCTTAGATCAGCCAGAGGCTCTTTCGGACGCCTTTTAAATTATCATTCAACCTCTTAAAAGAGGTTGAAGTACTGTTCTCGTGCATCATTAAACTTTCTTATATGCCGTTTTTTATTCCAGAGGTACTCAATCCCATTATGGTTTCTCCGTGTTGGATTATTGTAATTTATTCACTCGAAATAGGGTAACCAGATCAAGTTATAGTACAGTTATTTATCTTGACAGGCATTGCTTGGCTTTATATATTACCATGTTATTAGTAACATGGTTTGAATGGTTGTGGAATTAAATCAAGCCTCTAGGGCATATGCTGAACTGGGTCATCCTATCCGTTTGGCGATTATTCGTGAGCTTGTTAAGGCTGGGCAGTAGGGAGTAAACACAGGAGAGCTGGGGAAGCGTCTTAATGTGCCAAACTCAACATTAACTCATCATATACGCAAGCTGGAAACTGTGAACTTGGTACAACGGGAGCAGGTTGCTCAGCGACTTGTTTACCATAGCAATTTTGCCTTAATAAAGTCACTATCAGCCTACCTCATTGAAGAGTGCTGCGCTAAGCATGACTCTAAAATATATTATAAAAAGCCATGAAAGCGCTATTATTATTACTATTATTAGGTGTGCTATGGGGCTCTGGTTATTCGATTGCAAAAGTTGCGATGACACATGGTGTACCGCCATTAGGTTATGCTTTTTGGCAAACCTTAGGGCCTGCTATTGTCCTGTTTTTTATTGCACTGTATCGTCAAGAGCGTGCTGCAAAGCTTAAATCAGCTTGGCGCTATTATTTATTTTGTGGCGCGTTTGGTATTGCTTTGCCCAATACTGTCATGTATTTTACTGCGCCACATGTTAGCTCTGGTCTGCTTGCTGTCATTATTAATACCGTCGCCTTATTTGCTTATCCTTTGGCCTGTATCGTTCGTCAAGAAAAAGCCAGTTTAGTTCGCAGCGTGGCAGTTATGGTTGGTGTGGTTGGCATTATGTTTATTTTACAGCCTAAGTGGCATTGGTTTGGCAATAGTGTGCCAATATGGCTTACATTTGCCTTGCTTGCACCATTCTCATTTGCAATCTGTGCCGTATTTGCTAGTAGGTATCGGCCTAAGCAGCAAGACTCTGTGTTGCTCGCCGCTGGCATGATGCTCTTTGCGAGTTTATTACTAACGCCATTTATGTTGTATAACCATAGCTTTTACTCATTGTTGCCTCCTTGGCATGTGGGTGATGCTATGATTATTATCGAAATTATTTTATCAAGCATCGGTTATGTTATCTTTTTCGAGTTGCTTAAAGTCGCAGGACCTGTGTATTACAGTCTTGTCAGTGGCGTTGTTGCTATCACAGGTCTAATTTGGGGCAAGTTACTGTTTGCTGAGTCATTAACTTGGCATAATGGCATTGCTGTCATTTTGATCGTGGCTGCGGTGATTTGTCTTAGCTTAAGTCAGTGGTCCAGTAACTGAAAAGGCAGCGTTACGTTATTTCTAATAAACCAAATAGAGTGGTTGTTGTGTCATTTATTATTTTTGCCTCTTTATTATTCCCCAAACTTAAATCCGATCAAGCATGTACGATCACCGCTAAAAAATCAGATTCGCATGATGCTCGACCAAGATGAATTAAGTTTAGAAACAGCACTTGGACAAGTGATGAAATTAATTTCAGAAATTGTTAGCTGAGTGCTATAACACTGAGCTGACAGAGTACAGAGGAGAGCTAATAGCGTTAACTCCGCCATTATCATCAAATAAACTATTCAATATTTTTTAAGAAAAAGTGCAAACAGTAAGTAATTAGCAGAAGAATGATCTGACCTCGATTTAATGGATATGTGATTTAGAATATTTGTCATAGTTTTCTTTCTTTTTTTCTATATTGCCTATTAAAATAGTTCGCCAGATAATATCAGTTGATAGAGTTTTAGTGCTCTTGGGCGAGAAAATTACTCTATATTTTTATTTTTATAGGTTTGAATAGAAAGGTATTTTATGAAAAAAGTACTGCTTACAGGTTATGGCCCTTTTGCGAACACACCGATGAATCCAGCTGAATTGGTCGCTCAAGAACTTAATGGAACACGAGTACATGATGCAGAGATAGTGAGCCATATTGCCCCAGTGGAATTCTTTCAATGTATTGAATCTGTTACTGACACAAGTTTCGCACTTTGAGCTCTAGTGTTTTAAAATGGTGACTCAAGGAAATTAAGATAAGGTGTACCAAGGATGTCTAGGCACAAGTGTACAAAAGCAATTTATAAAGCATTTTTACAGGCAACAAGTGTTCGCTATTCTGGCCTAGCCCTATCCGAAGTTTCTCCGGAGCCCCTCTCTCATGACAGCGTGAGTCGTTGGCTCCAATCTCAGCACTTTCGGCCAAGAGAAGTTTGGCACATTGCAAAGACTTTGATCGACAAGAATGAGCCTTGCTTACTTATTGCTGATGACGCTGTCTTAGATAAACATCGTAGCCATCAAATAGAATTAGTTCACTATCAATATTCTGGCAATGCACATGATGTCATTGCAGGAATTGGACTTGTTAACTTTGTTTGGTATGGCTTAGACAGTGCTGCATCAATTCCTATTGATTATAGAGTCTATGATAAAGAGACCGATGGTAAAACTAAAAATGAGCATTTTCGTGAAATGCTCAAACTAGGTAAAAGTCGAGGTATTTTACCCGAAGCGGTTGTATTTGATGCCTGGTACTCGAGCTTAGACAACTTAAAATCAATTCGTGACCTTGGTTGGAACTGGGTTGCAGGATTAAAGAAAAATCGAAAAGTAAATCGCAATCAAACTCTTGAACA
>NZ_MDTU01000001.1:327122-342163 GCF_001720395.1 Piscirickettsia litoralis | reverse complement strand
GACTGATTTAATTGGACAGATTCAACCGGATCTCGTGATTATGTTGGGAGAATATGGTGGCCGAGCAATGATAACTGTTGAGCGACTTGCACATAATCTAAATGATTCAAAGAGGTATGGGTTACTGACAATTGTGGAAACACGTTACAAGAGCAGCTCACAGAGCCTAATGGTCCAGTTGGATATTATTCAACGCTTCCTCTTAAGGCGATAGTAAAAGAGATGAGAGAGCATGGTGTTCCATCTGATATATCAGACGCAGCGGGGACATTTTGCTGTAATCACCTGATGTATGGTGTTTTGCATTTTTGTGCCGTAAATAATTTGCCTGTTCGAGCAGGATTTATTCATTTGCCTTATCTGCCTAATGTTGCAGCAATGCCTGACAATTTAGGGGCTCCGAGCATGTCATTAGATGTTGCAGTTAAAGGGGTTAAAGTTGCCATTGGTGCAGCTCTGGAGCACTCCTCTGATATACAAGAGACCGTCATGTCTCGTTTCCAAATATAACCAATATTTGATATTGAAGTTATGTATATGATTTTTCAGCATAGGCCAAGGGTAGGTAATGATGTCGATTGCTAAAAAAAACATTGAGATAATTAATATTTGTAAGAGTCAAGATGGATTGGGTGAAAGTCCAATATGGTGTGAAGAAGAGCAATCTCTCTATTGGTCAAACCATGTGCTTGCCAACCTGAATGACCGTAATGTCACAACTCATGAAAAGCCGAGCATCAAGCGCTTTAACACAATGACTAACACGTTAAGTACTTGGGATATGCCAGAACAAGTGGGGTCGTTTGGGTTTAGGGAGCAAGGTGGATTGATTGCTGGAGTTAATTCAGGGTTTTGCACGATTGACTTGGAAAATGGTGTTGTCGATTTAATTGTAGACCCGGAAAAAGAGCTGATAAATAACCGTTTTAATGACGGTAAAGTTGATCGTAGAGGGCGCTTTTGGTGTGGTTCTATGGATACTACTGTATCTACTGAGTCAGCTCATATCTATCTTTTGGATCAAAACTTAACGAGTCACATGGTTGCTCCAAATTATTCATTTGTAGTGAGTAATGGCATCGCTTTCAGTCCTGATGACCAGAATATGTATTTTGCAGATACTTTTAGGAAAATGATTTATGTTTTCAATTTTGATTTAGAGGAGGGCCGAATATTTAATCAACGGGAATTTTTCTCGACGTCAGAGTTTCCAGGGTTTCCAGATGGTGCAACTGTTGATTCCGATGGGTACTATTGGATTGCGCTTACCCAAGGAGGAAAGATATTACGTATAAGCGCGACAGGAAAACTTGATCGAGTCATTGATATGCCAATTCCTACTCCAACATGTGTGACTTTTGGAGGAGATAATTATGAAACGCTTTATGTGACTTCACAAAAAGCATTTTTATCTCAAGAAGTACTACAAAAATATCCTGAGACAGGAGATGTTTTTGCTATTAATGGCTTAGGAGTTAAAGGTATGCCCGAGCCTAAATTTTTAGGATAGAGCTATCAACTATTAATTTAGTGTTCTTATTGTTTTTAGCATGTTATAGAAATTTCCTAACTAATATACGGCTCTGTGAGGGATGTTATGGCTCCTCACGTATAAACAGGAGACATTAATGCCTACTCGATGATAAGTATAGGGGTGCCAGGTTCACTATTTACTTGGTCAGTTAAGCTGGCACGTGTTGGGTTAGATGTTAATAAATTGTTGGACACATTGATTAAACTGTTCCGCAGCTTCGACGTGCATAAAATGATTGCCACCTTGATTTTCAGGGAAAATTTTTAATTGTGCATGTGGGATTTGTGATTGTAACCATTGTTGAGATTGAGGTGGATGTACACTTTTTTCTCCAGCGATAAGTAGCGTAGGGATATTAATACGCTGAATAACATCACGCCAATCTTGAGTGATATTATTAAAGTAAAGTGATGCGGCATGTGTCCCTGGAATGTCACTCATGCAGTGTGCTAGCCAGTTTTTTAGTGTTTGACTTGCTTGTGATGTTGTCATAGCATCGATAATTTCTCGAATAAAGTCAGCTTTATTAGGGCCAGACATTGAGTTGACTATGTGATAAAGAATTTTTTCATTATAAATAGCACCAAGCTGCTCTTTTTTGTGGTCAGGCCAATTTGGGTTTGCCATAAGGACTGCTGGTTCATCAATAAGAATTAATTTACTAAGATGAGTCCCGCCATGTAGATCCCAATAGTTATAGAGCACTGAGCACCCGAGGGAATGCGCTAAGATATTCACTTTGTCCAGGTGCTTGTGCTTAATGAGCTCATATAGATCTTGCGCAAAACGTGAAATACGATAGCCATAGTTAACTTTTTCTGATTTACCATGACCACACATATCAATTGCAATGACATGATAATGATGATCGAGTGATTCCAATTGATAGCGAAACTCTTCTGCTGCTAAGCCACCACCTGGAAGCATAACGATTGTTGGGCCTTTTCCTGCTTCGTAGTAGTGTAACTTAACACGATCACTTGTCATGAAGTAATGTGATTGAATGCTGTTTTTCATTATTGTCCTTTATTAGTTTTGATCTTATTATTATAGATAATAAGCCTACTAAAATATAAAAAATAGTTTTGAAATCTATATTATCTAGAATGTTCTAGATGTTATTGTTGTTATGGTTATAAATTATCAAATTGATCTGAGGTTAATTAGAAAATGCCAATTCCTGTAGTAATGAACTCTGGTGAAGTTAGAAGAAGCGGTAGTCATGATACACTCGCAACCGGGAGAAATTCCGAATTTAATGAAAATCTTTGTTCATTTGGAGGATGTATGGCTATTTACGCTGTTTCCGAAGACCTGTATGGATTATTCCATTTGCAGCTTACTGATAGAAATAAACAGGAATTAGGAAATTGGCTTCATAAAATAAAAGAATTCTCCGCTGCTTCAAAAATATCATTTTTTATAGGTAAACCTCATCCTAGTGGTAGGTATCCTGAAACATCAACCAAAGGCTGTTTGGAAAGGCGTTGTAAAGAAGAAGGTATAGATCACTTTGATGTCACCATAATGGATATGGCTGGTGTTACCTATGTTGAGGCGAGCAAGGACGGGATGCTATTGACTGATATTTCTGGTAGAGTTATTAAACATAAGACCTCAAAATACCAATGCGATAAAGACTATATACTTAACGAGTATCCTCAAGTTGATTACAACAATCTTGTTAAAGACGATCCAGATATAGGTGAACCTATATTAGATTCAGCGTCCACAAATAAGACTCCATTGCTACTTCAACAAAAATACGAACAATCAGAAGCAGCGAAAGGTAAAGAAAGCACGACATGTAGCCCGTGTAATATTTTATAGAGGAAGCATCAATACTATGGACTGTTTTAATCCATGTTCAAACTGTCTATAGTACTGTTTTCAGGTTGCATTGCAATTAGTGTTTTGATTTTTATAATTTTTATATGTAGAAAAAAGTGATGTTGATATAAAAATTAAAGGAACCTCGTAAAAATACGAGGTTCCTTTAATATGGCTATTGTATTATGGGTTGGTTTCGTTGTATATTAACATGTCCTTTATTTTAGAATAAAGTTAACTTTTTGAATTTGAATAAGGTTTTATAATGAAAACCTGTCCTTAGCCTGCGGGCTTACTGACCTTCCTCCTTTTCAAAGTCAGGGTGTATTCGATTTCATGCTTGTTTTGGCTAATCGAGTAAAATATAGATTGGAATCTAAGCTAATACTTTTATCGAGCTAGGTTTTTATTTTTTAATTAGGTTTTATTATGTCAAAAAATAATTCGTTATTTGCAATGTTGCCATTATTTTTGGTGTTATTCATTGATGGTATGGGGTTAGGTTTGCTTTTCCCTATTCTAAATGGAGTCATTGTTGACTCGTCATCTGGCTTTTTATCTCATGCAACATCTGTGGGTGTTAGAGAAATATTATATGGCCTTGTTGTCGGCATTTTTATGATTTGCTGGTTTTTTGGCGCGGCGGTTCTTGGTGATTTATCCGATACCATTGGCCGGAAGAAGGCATTAATGATCTGCTTGATTGGTTCATTCTTAGGATATTTGTTATCGGCCATCTCAATTATGATGGGGAGCTTAACGTTATTGATCTTAGGGCGTGTAATTGCAGGTTTTACTGCAGGAAGTCAACCTGTTGCACAAGCTGCGATTGTCGATGTGAGTTCTGAAGAGCATAAGACACGTAATATTGGTTTGATTTTATTGGCTGTTTCGCTTGGATTTGTATTCGGTCCGATTATTGGTGGTGTTCTCTCCGACTCTAGAATTTGGAGTGGCTTTAACTATGGAACACCTCTGTATTTCGCTTCTGTCATTTCATTAATTAATGCTGTTTTATTAGGTTTATTTTTTAAAGAAACCTTTTATAAAACAGAGAAGATTAAGATAAAACTTCATCATGCAGTTAATATTTTCATTTCAGCATTTCGTCATGAAAAAATTTGGAAGCTCTCTATTATAATGTTGGTGATGATTTTTGGATGGAGTAATTATTTTTCGTTTATTTCTGTTTATATGACGCAAACATATCATTTTGATACATTCCAGAACTCATTGCTTTTAGCTGCGATGGGGGTTGGGTTTAGTATCGGTTGTGGGTATTTAGTCGATTGGTGTGCTAAGCGCTATCCACTTAGCTATACGATTCGGGTGATGTTAATATTAACAGGTATTCTTGTATTACTTACATTGCTTATACATAACGCTTATCTCTCATATTTATTTACATTACTGATTGGCTTAACTCTAGCGGTTGCTTATTCGAGCATTATTACTTTGTTTTCGAACCAAGTCGGCCCAGACGAGCAGGGTTGGGTAATGGGTGTGACTGGGTCTATTATGGCATTATGTTTTGGCTTAACGTCGGTAAGTACAGGAGTGATTGCGAGCTTCAGTGGGGCAGCCATTCCGATTGTGCTTGCTGTCATCGGCTTGTTGGTGAGTGGTGCACTGTTTTATGTGTTTCGATTTGAAGATAATAAATAATTTTTAGAAAGGAAAAGTTGGGCTGACACTGCTATACATTTTGGGTGGTGTACTCATTTAATTGATCCACCACCTTATGAACTAGACCCGTTTTCTCGGACACTCCATTAGCGTATAAAATCAGGAGTTGTTCGATGACTAAACACCTTAAATATGATACCGAATTTAAAGCAAGAGCGATAAAGCTCGTTGAGGACTCAGACAAGTCTGTTGCTGAAATAGCTAATGACCTTGGTATCCGCACCAGTTGCCTCTATAGTTGGCTAAAAAAAGCAAGACAACCGGAAGAGGTCAAAGCTGCAATGAGCCATCTTAGTAAGCAAGAAAAGGAAATCAAAGAGCTTAAGCGTGAGTTACGGATAGTTAAAGAGGAGAGAGACATTTTAAAAAAGGCTGTGGGATACTTCGCGAAACCACCTCAGTGAAGTACTCATGGATAAAGCAACAGCGCGAAGTAGGATGAGTGAGATCCTATCTGTATCGACGTCAGGATTTTATGATTGGCTCAAGAGATTGCCTTCCAAGCGTGATCTAGCAACTGCTGAGCTTGATGCCCAAATACTGAAAATCCACAAGGAAAACAAGGGACGCTATGGCTCAACGCGTATACTAAGCGACTTACTGGCTCTTGGAATAAAATGCAGCCTTAACAGGGTTAAACGGCGAATGAAGAAGTTAGGTTTAAAATCGATTATCAAGCGTAAATTCAAGGTGACAACTGACTCTAATCACAAACTCCCTGTTGCTCCAAATTTATTGAAGCGAAATTTTGAAGCTACAGCACCTAACCAAAAGTGGGCAGGAGACATCACCTATATTCGAACAGCTCAAGGGTGGCTGTACTTAGCGGTGGTACTCGATTTATATTCTCGCTCTGTCATTGGTTGGGCCACCAGTAAGCGTATTAACCAAGAGTTAGTCTGTAATGCTCTCAAAAGAGCTTTGTGGCGGAGAGGCTTTCCTAAGGGGGTTATTATGCATACAGATCGTGGTTCGCAGTATTGCTCAAACAGCTACCAGCGTCTGTTCAAAAAAACATGAGCTGAAATGTAGCATGAGTAAGAAAGGTGATTGTTGGGATAACGCCGTTGTTGAAGGCTTTTTTAAAACCCTTAAGGTTGAGCAGGCTTATCAAACAAACTACAGCACAAGAGGAGAGGCCAAACAAGATATTTTTGAATATATCGAGGGTTACTACAATCGTAAAAGAAGGCACTCAAAACTTGACTATCAAACTCCTTATGAGTTTGAATTGTCTTATGAGAGTGCAGCATGAAAAATGTGTTCGTTAAAACGGGTCCAGTCCATTTTGGCCTCAATTTACTTGATGGAAGTAAAAACCTAATAAATATCAATTTAATACAGCATATCAAATAGTAATGCAATGTGTTTCTTTTTCAAAAAAATGAAAGCAAAAACGAATGTTTCCGCACTCATTTCGACATAAGTTACTTCAAAAACATAAAAACATCGTTAAAATTGATATGTCTAAAACATATTGTGAGTGAGATGCTATAGCTAATACCATATATTGATTATCTGGATTAACTATGGCGACAAAAAAACTAGCACTTTATTTTTATGGAACCTGGGCCAATAAGGATTTTCGATCATTAATAACTCCTGTTATTGTGGCAACAAACAGTATTATTGATCAACTTTATAATGAATCATTGGCCGAAGATAGAGAATATTACCCCGGGCCAGGTACTTCAAATAGTTATATAAATGCTAATTGGCTAGGTGGTGGTGCTGTTGGTGAACATGGCGTATCGAGTAATGTTAATAAAGCCTACACAAGAATTTTAGAAAAATTGATGTTTATAAAGTCAACAATCCTAGAAAAAATGCTTATAAATTCAAGAAATTAAACCTATTTGGCTTGAAACAACAGGGGCGAGAAAGGAAGCATTTAATAAAATATTAGATTTAAAATTTAAGCACCTTATCAGTGCTCATGGCGATGTTTTACACCATACAGCGTATGAGGGCGTGAAAAAAATTCGATCTTAGAAAAGTGTGTTTAATTGAGCAATCACGCAAAGTAATGATTTAGAGTTGGATTTTATACCATTATCGGAACTTAAGCAAACCCCTTATAATCTAATAGGATAGGCAAATAGTAAGATTTAGTGCGTTATGTTCCTGTATTTTAATAATTTTACATGTATTTTCGTTTTCTTGATATTCATTGGCTTTTCTCCAATTTATTCCAACATGACGCCAAAAATAACTGAAAATCCCGTGTTAAATGCGTCAAGTGACAGCCATCCAGAAATCGCTCAATTAAAACTTAGATTACCAGATTATGGTCTTTATTCTTCAGGCTTATTGAAAGTTAAGCCCGTTGCGATTAAAAATAATTTTATTACTGATGAAATCGTTTATTCGATGCAATTGTCTCCCCCTGACCCGATGTTATGGTTAGACCGTGTAAAAAAAGTAGAGCTAATGGATATTAATGGTTTGTACCTGGTTGAATTCCAGGAAATACGATACCACTACGCATCAGAAAGGTTACATTTTGAGTATCATATAAAGCCTTATCAGCAGAGCATATTTTTCTCATTTCATTATTACCTTTACTGATTCAATGAGATGGCTAAAATTTATTGTGCTGACTCTGAAACTTGTTCTTTAGTGACTCCCCAATACCATTGAAGCGCGCTTGCCCATAAACTAGATTCAGGGATGGTGAATTTTAATGGCTTTGGTGGATTTTTTTGCACCAAGTAATTTTAGTTCATAGTGACCCGGGATTAAACCTTCTGCCATAATAAAGCCATCTTTTGGCTCAATTTTGACAACGCTTACTTGTTCGTTATTATCTAGATTAATAATGCTTGCTCTAAGCCCTTCAGGAACACCACCTAAATAGAAAAGCTGGGCATCGAAACCTCCAGACCATGACAGGTCAGGATTATAAGTTTCATAAGTGCTTGGTCTCATTTCAAAAACAGGTGATGGTTTTGCCAGAACCAGATTAGCCGGTAATGTACTCATATCGATATTAACTTCCAGCCTTTGGTAAGTGGGGACAGCAACTGTGTAATAACCTTCTTTATCTGTTACAACAGGCTGGCCTCCCACTTCTAACTTAACGTTAGGGACGGGTTCAGCGGGAGAGCCATCTAATGCAGGTTGCATTAACCGACCGGTTAATGTTGCATTGTTAAAGTAGGTAGGATCCTGAGGGTGGGGGTTCAAACCAATAATATCAGAAAGTGAAATTCCAAATGTTACGCTATCTTGATTGCCGCCGATCGTAAAGCTGATGTTTGGAGAGTATTGCCAGGTCATATTGGCCGTCCAGCTATCTTCATTTTGTGTTTCTGTATAAGTGGCTGAAACCGTTAGCGGCTGGGTTTCGCCTAGAGTTAAATAATAATTTAGATTAAAGCCATTTAAGTCAGAGTTATTTTTAACCCAGTACTCTTGCGCATTTAGGCTACCGATGAAGGGTAAGTTTAAGAATATTTGGTAGCTAGCCCAAGGGTTACGGTCGTTTTCAGAGGTGAGTTTAATTGACCCTCCTTGCAGTTGTCCAGAAATCATTGCGTTAAAATTATGAGATAACGAAAAATCTTGATCTTGATAAGTGTCGGTAAACCGTGTTGATAACGATAACGTTGTGCTATCTAAGCTGTAGTTGTCTTGCAATGTCGTCCAACGTGTGGGAGTAACATCACCGATATAGTCAAAAGGTAAATTAGAAAATAATATTGAAGGAGGTGTGCCATTATCCAAACGTAAAGGACTGGTTATATTAACCCTTCGTTGTAAGAAAGACAGTTGGTTATTGGTGATTCCCGTATAATTTAGCAGTAGGGCATAGTCATTTCCTGCTTGGCTGGAAAAGGTTTCCCCGCTTAGGTTAATATCATGATTAAGTTGCCAAATAAGCTTAGAGCCGGCACCATTTTGATCATCAATATTTGCTTCTAACCCATATAAACCAAAGCTAAGTTCTGAGGTGAGTCCATAATCAACCCCAGCGTATTGATAGTGAATGCCATTTTGCTTGCCAAACCAGACTTGGGGGTTCAATTCTCCTTTGCCTAAACGAGGATGGTCACCTGCAATAGGAATTTTTTTTCTATTTTTGACCCATTCTTAAAAAAGAAAACCAGTGTGTAAACATCGCCTGATTTTGATCCAGAGTCTTGTATTAAATAGCGTCCAGATGAGTCAGAGTAAACTATTTTTCGTAAAAACCCATTTCGCCACACATCGATTTCAGTATTAGGTTGCGTGACACCATGATAGGAAAAGTTACCCTTTGTTTGCTGATTAACAGATGGGTAACGTTGATAGGAAAAGCCGTTTTCTAAAGAGTAACCAGAGATAAGTAGTGTATTGTCAATATAAATATCGCCAAGCTCAAATAGGTTGTTACCCTGCGGGTCTTGGCGTTGATAGTACCAACTGTAATCGGGGTTGTCCCATTGGGAGGTGTTATTGTATGTTGTGCTCAAAGAGCCTGATAACGTCCCTTTGAATAAATCAATATTTGTATATATGGAAGGTGAAGCGGTGAACTCACCGTCTGTAGTTTGAGTTAAACTTAATCGCGGAGATAGTTCCATATTCCAGGCAGGGGTCGGCCACTGTGCTGTTGCTGCGGCTAATTTTTCTCGCTTTTTGTTGACTCGTTGTGCCTCTTCAATAGATTGTTTATGCTTACTTTTAAGTTCATCAAGCTGCTGGAATTGTGGCTGCATGACAACTTTATAATTTTCTAAGCTCCAACTCATATGAATAGGTAGCCAGGTTTGCCAAAAGCTATATTTTAGCCAAAGAGCATTATCTTTCTTTACTAGAACACCTTTTGGTAATGGGTGCTCTTTACCTTTAATTGTATATATTTTCTTATCGGCATTGATGGTAAAAACTTGGTTGTCCGGTTGAAGAACAAGTTTACATGAATTGTTCGTGCATTCTATTTCAGTTTGCAGTTGTTTTAGCGTTGTTTTAATGTTTAGGTAAGGTGTATTCTCATTATCTGCTGCAACTAGTACCTGAAAAAAATCACTCTTCAATTGATTATTTGCCTGTAATCCAATATAGGCATCTGAAAGTTCTGGGGTCGCATGTACTGAAATAGAATAACTAAAGGAGCCAATAAATATCGCTTTAATTAGGGAGCTTCTAGTTTGTCTTTTTATTAAAGTTATCAAATAAACTTAACTCTATAGCGAATAGCATGTAAAATTTTCATAGAAGGGCGCTACTTAATATTGATAGGAATGTGATGTATGCATCTTAAAAAAACAACCTCTCTGCTTTCCCTGTTTCTATTCATATTTTGTTTTAAAAATGAAGGCTTTGCAAGCCAGGCCATTCAATTCACCTTAAATAGGCCCTTGAATATTACCTTGGCGCAAACTACAGCTCCCTCAATTGTTATGGTTGGGCCTGAAACTACTTATAGTGCACAAGTGAAAGTAGAAGGGAGCAAAAATGAAGATGTGTCTTTTACAATTGACAGCGCAAGTCAGAGGGTAAAACTAAGGAATGCTGGAAATAAAAAATTAACGATCAAAGGGCTACAAGTTAATCCGTCAAGATCACGGTTTAGCGACCAAGGCTTAGTGCTCGTTCATTTAGGCGGCAAAATTCGAATGAAGGCAAACCAAGCTCCAGGGAGGTATGAAGGCAACGCAGTTATGCAGGCTCGCTATACCAATGACCCAAGTATACAGCCGACAAATTACCCTGTGCGCTTAGTTGTGAATATTCTTGCGAAGATTAACGTAAACGTATTACGAAATTTAGATTTTGGCCAAGTCATTTCTGGAGCAAGCCAAAACCAGGTAAGAGTCAACCCCTCTTCTAGTGATACTCGTGCTGGGTGTATTTCTGTGGATGGAGAACAAAATAATAATATTAAAATTAATTACCCTGCCCAGGTTGATATGACACACGGGGCAAATTCACTCCCTGTTATTGTTAGCTCATCAATAGACAGCCAAGGAAACACCCTCAGATTGAATAATCAAGGCAATGGACAAATTTGCTTTGGAGGTCTATTAACTGTACCCGCGCATACTGTACCTGGTCAATATCGAGGTCGGGTTGATGTTCAAGTTTTTTACCCTTAAATGTAACTGGATATATATTCTTGTAAGAGAGTTGAAATCACATTTAATGAGGAATGTATTGAGAAGGCGTTTCTCCGGTTAAACGTTTAAACATTGTAATAAAAGCACTATCACTGCTAAAGCCTAATAATTGAGCGGTTTGAGTGACAGATCTTGTTGTACTTAAAAACTCAATGGAGCGAATAAGCTTGAGTTGTTGATGCCACTGGCTAAAATTCATCCCTGTTTCTTTTTTAAATAATCGGGTGAGTGTTCGGCTACTAGTGCCAACATTTTTGGCAATAGTTTGAATCGATAGGGATTGGTCAGTATGTTGCATAAGAATTTCTGTGGCTTTCTTAGCGCGTTTGTCCTGGGGCAGTGGAATAATATAAGGTGTTTTTTCTGCCCTTATAATTTCATCAACAATGACAGAAGCTAAGCGCAAATCGACAGAATTTAGCGTTTGTGTAATTGGGAATTCACAGGCGCGCTTGATCAGCTCACGAAGTAATGGCGTAACATTGATGACCTGAGGAACTTGGGGAAGGTTGTTAAAGTATGTTGTATTAAAATAGAGATTGCGTGACTTTAATATCCCGTGTGTTTTTCCTTGATGAGGTGTTTGTGGTGGGATCCAAGCGGCTTTTGTCGGTGGAAGGATAGAAACTTGGCTGTTTGTGGTAATTAACATCGTGCCATCAATCGCATAAAGCAGTTGAGCGCGTTGATGTTGGTGCATAGAGGAATTTTCTTCGCTATCAACCGCAATGCCCAGTAATTGAGCTGGAGAGTCTTCTAAATCAATATTTGTTGAATCTGCTTTATTTTTGTAAAAAGGCACGAATGCTTCATTCCTGTTTCTTTGTGGCTTGTTGTTTAGTTTATCCAGTGAACTCTTTTTTGATAATGTGTTGGTGTGAATAAATATTCGGTATAACCAAAACGCAGATCAAAAGCGATTTCTCTTGCACCTTTTTCCCATTGTAAACAGGTTGCAATGCCTGATTCTAGGGTGAAATTATCATGTTGAACGGTATAATCGCCATGAACGTGACCGACCAGTATCATATCTATATTTTGATGCTGCGTTAAAGTATCGCCGTTTTTCATAATATAGTGGTCAATAATGGGTGTTGAGACAGCAATAGGGTGATGATGAACAACGACAATATTTCTGTGCTGCTCTGAAAGATATTGCTTCAGTTTATTTTGCTCGGAGAGGCTTAGAAAGCCAGCATCGTCACCAGGATTTGGGCTATTACTATCTAAAAAATAAAACGCCAAGGATGAATATTTAAACAGTCTGTTTTTATAAAGTTTGGGTATTTAGCAAAGATAGCATCGACACATTTTTGATCATCATGGTTGCCAGCAATCCAATAAATGGGCGTGTTTAAGGCGCTTAAACGCTTGGCCGCATAATGATAGCTTTCAGGACTCTCATCTTGAGAGATATCACCTGTAAGGAAGATAAGCTCTTTATCTTGTTGTGCTAATTTAGCGATTACTTGCTCAAATCGTTGATTGGTCTTTACGCCATACATTGATTTTTCATGATCAGAGAATAAGTGGGTATCGGTGACTTGAATGATTTTAGTTGTATGGCTTATCATAAGTTTGTGTCTTATATAATCTTAGTATTAAAATGGTTCAACTACGGAGTTATGATACTCTCGGCTCTGAAAAATTCAATCGTGTGAGGATGATGAAGTGCAATTAAAAAAATGGTTGGCATTATTGGGCATCGGTAGTTTATGCCTGACGGGGAGCTTAACTGTAAATAGCTATGCTGCAACAACGGCAGTAGCTGGTGGGACTGTTTCAACACAAGAATCACCTGCGGATCGACTGTTAAAGCAAGTTTCAGAAACGAAATGGTTTAGTGAAGGGAAAACGAACGCACCTCATCAGTTGTATTTGATTGCAGAGCCTAATTGCTCTATTTGCCATATTCTCTATGACAAGCTGAAACCTTATGTGAAAAGTGGTCAGCTATCAATTCGTTGGGTTATGGTGGCTTTTATTCGTGACAACAGTGCAGGTAAGGTCGCTGCAATTTGGTCTGCACAAGACTCTGTAAAAGCACTCGCGAAGGATGAAGCTGGGTTTAATATGGCGAAAGAAAGTGGTGGAATTGAGCCTATCGCTGCAAACAAAATCCCACTCAATCTGACGATGGCATTAAAGGGAAATATGATTTTTTTCCAGAACAGTGGATTTGCAGGCACACCATCACTGATTTATCGGGATAAGCAAGGTAAAAGCCATATCAGTGGTTTCCCACGAGGTGATATTAAAGCGTTTGTTGATAAACTTGGTAAATTGCCTTCAACCTAACTCCAGCGTACCCAGAGATCATCTAAGGCGTGAAGGATGGTCTCTTTACTGCAACCTTTTTCTAGTAAGTACTCGATAATATCACTTTCTATGGCATTTCGAATGCCAGGTTCTCCTGTGTAACCTGTCAGTAAAACTCGGCGTGCATCAGGTTGCTTTTCATAGGCATGCTTTAAAACATCAATGCCTGAAATATCCCCCATACGCTGGTCCGAGATAACCGCGTCAAAACTTTGTTTATTTAGATAGTCAATTGCTTCTTGGCCTGATGAGGCCTCGGTAATGACAACATCTTTATGCTTTAATGGGATCAGCCGAGCGAGTGAAAGCAATGCATTTTTTTCATCATCGACGATTAATATATTCATAATTATCCAAGGTTGTTTGATTGTATGAATTTTTAATTATAAGTATAAGAGAAAATAAGAAATTAGTAATGATAGAGGGAGTGTCGCCCCCTCATGTTCATAAGTAATTAGAATCAGACTTTAAAGTGTTTTGATAAACCAGACCAACAGTCGACATAATCTTGTTGCTGATGTTGATTTGCGTAGTCTGTGTATTGCCAAACTTTATTTGACTCAAGCATAAAGGCAAGTGTTTTATCATAATATGCAGGTTCTAATTTTTGATGAGAGGCAGCTTCAAATACGGTGCTGTCTGGGCCGTGGCCTGCCATACAATTATGAATACTGATGCCACCTGGCTCAAACCCGTCGGCTTTTGCATCATAAACTCCTTCAATCAGTCCCATGCATTCGCTCATGACATTACGATGAAAATAAGGGGGGCGGAAGGTATTTTCGACAGTGAGCCAGCGCGGTGGGAAAATAACAAAGTCCATATTTGCTGTCCCAGCCTGTGAGCTTGGGGAGGTGAGTACCGTAAAAATACTTGGATCAGAGTGGTCGCGGTTGACATTCCAGACCGGTGAGAAATCACTGAGATCATAAAGGAAAGGAGTGAGATTACCATGCCAGGCAACAACATCTAAAGGAGAATACTCGCTTTGTGAAACCCAGAATTTACCGTTAAATTTGGCAATGATATCGAACGGCCCTTTTTTATCTTCATAAGCCGCATGAGGGGCAATAAAGTGGCGTTCTTCGGTGAGGCCGTTTGCACCAATGACGCCGCGGTCAGGAAGAATAAATGGGTGACCGTAGTTTTCGTGCAAATAGCCTTCTACAGGACCATCAACATCAATACGCATACGGACACCGCGCGGTACAATTGCGATGCTACCAGGGTTTACAGCTAACACTCCAAACTCAGTGTGAAGGGTGAGAGCGCCCGCAGATGGGATAAATAGCATCTCAGCATCTGTGTTGTAAAAATAGCGTTTCATACTGGTATTGGCTTGATATTGATGAATTGCGCCGCCATCAAAGCCACTGATTGAACCATTGACGGTCACGGTTGTAATACCATCAAGAAAATCTGTTGTGTTTGCTGAGGGTTTGAGTCGAGAAAGACGCAGCTGTGTTGGTGGGGTATTGAACTCTTGTCCGATTGCACTTTGCCATTTGGGCAAGTCAAAATTTTCAAAGCGACTTGCATGTTTTACCGAAGGGTGGATGCGGTAGAGCCAA